>JBGAUK010000064.1:0-20134 GCA_044228695.1 Chromatiaceae bacterium
AGGGCGGTGGCGGGGAGCAGGACCGGCATGAAGAGCAGAGATCCCTCCTCCAGGGTGGGCATGAACTCGCTGCCGAACCCCTGGGTATGGCGCGCGACGGACTCCGGCAATCGCTCGTTGACCGCCCGCGGCAGGCCCAGGGCGATGACCAGGCAGACGGCGAGCAGGCTGGCCGCGAGCCCCAGCACGGTCTTGCGATGGTCGAGGGCCCAGTCCAGCGCCGGGTCATAGAGCCGCAGCAGCCCCTTCATCAGCCAATTCTGGTCCTCGGGCTGGAGCGGGCCCCGCACCAGCAGGGTGCAGAAGACCGGCACCGCCGTCACCGCCAGCAGGGTGGCGCCGATCAGGGCGAAGGTCTTGGTGTAGGCGAGGGGGTGGAAGAGCTTGCCCTCCTGGCCGGTCAGCAGGAAGACCGGCACGAAGGCCAGGATGATGATCAGCATGGAGAAGACCAGGGGCCGGCCCACCTGGGTGGCGGCCGTCAGGGTCTGGGCAAAGACCTCGGCGGGGGTGAGTCGCCGGCGCAAGGCCGCCTCGGCGCGCTCGCAGTGCCGGATCACATTCTCGGTCATGACGATGCCGGCATCGACCAGAACGCCGATGGAGATGGCGATGCCCGTCAGGGACATGATGTTGGCGGCAATGCCGAATTGATCCATCAGGATAAAGGCGATCAGGATGGAGGCCGGAAGCGGCAGGGTGACGATCAGGATGCTGCGGAAATGGAAGAGAAAGAGGATGTGCATCAGGATGACGAGTAGGATTTCCTCGCTCAGGGCCTCCTTCAGGGTGGTGATGGCGCGCCCGATCAGGTCGCTGCGGTCATAAAAGGCGACCAGGCTGACGCCCGGGGGCAGGCCGGGCGCCAGGGTGGCGAGCCGGGCCTTGACGTCCTGGATGACGTGGTAGGCATTCTCGCCGTAGCGCATCACCACGATGCCGCCCACTACCTCCCGCCCATCAACATCGAGTGCCCCGCGGCGGAAATCGCCCCCTATTTGAATGGTCGCGACATCGCGCAGATAGAGGGGGGTGCCGTTGCGGGGCAAGACCGGGATCTGCTCCAGGTCGGCGATACCCCGCACCAGGCCCACCCCGCGCACTATGAACTCGGCGCCATTCTCCTCGATGGTCTTGCCGCCGACGTTGAGGTTGCTCGCGGCCACGGCGTCCATGACCTCGCCCAGGGTGGCGCCATATTGCTTCAGCTTCAGGGACGAGACCTCGATCTGATACTGACGCACGAAGCCGCCCATGCTGGCGACCTCGGCCACTCCCGGCACGGCGGCGAGCTGATAGCGGACATAGGTATCCTGGAGGGTGCGCAGGGAACCCAGGTCCTGGCTGCCGGAGTCGTCCTTGAGGTAGTACTGATAGACCCAGCCGAGCCCGGTGGCATCGGGTCCGAGCCGCGCCGTCACGCCCTGGGGCAGCAGGTCGCCCAGGGAATTAAGCCGTTCCAGAACCCGGGTGCGGGCAAAATAGACATCGACCGCGTCGGCGAAGATGACGGTGAGAAAGGAGAAGCCGAACATGGAACTGGCCCGGACCGTCTTGACCCCGGCGAGACCCTGCAAGGAGACCGAGAGCGGGTAGGTGATCTGGTCCTCGACCTCCTGGGGTGACCGTCCCGGCCAGTCGGCGTACACGATGACCTGATTCTCCGAGAGGTCGGGGATGGCGTCGATCGGTACCCGGTTGATCGCCACCAGGCCCCAGGCGCACAGGGCGATAAAGCCGCTAATGACCAGAAACCGGTGATGCAGGGACCCCTGGATGAGGCGGGCGATCATGGGGGGCCCCTACTTGACCTCGTCGCCACAAGTCAACATGGCGGGACCAAAGAAGGGGTTGCGCAGTTGGTGCGTCCGCGAGGGCCAGCGCGCGGTGCCCAGTACCGGGCTCATGGGACACTGATAAATCCAGATATCCTCCCGGTGATGCAGGTGTTCCTCGCTGGCCAGGTCCGCCACGGCGGTACTGAAGGGCTCGAAGGCGCGGCGCGCGGCATCCAGATCGGCGGCCTGCGTGAGCTTGCCGGTTAAGGCGGTCAGGCCCGCGCGGCTGGCGGGGGGATGGCCCGCCAGGTAGGCGGCGAGGGCCTCCCGCAGTGCGGGCAGCTCCCGCTGGTAGCCGGCCAGGTCATCGCCGGCGAGGGCGCTGGCGGCATCGGCGGTGGCAAGGACCAGGGTACGCAGGAGCCCGTAAGCGGCCTCGTCGTGGCCTGGGGTACTGGCGTCGACCTTGGCGGGCAGGACCGGGCTCGGTTCGGCCGCCGCAACCTGGATGGCGGCATGGGCGAGTTGCGCCTGGGCGTCGAGGATGAGGGCGGCCTGGGTCACCAGTTGATCACCCTCGGCGAGGCCACTTAGGATCTCCACCTGGGTGTCGCCCACCCGCCCGAGCCGGACCTCCCGCGCCCGATAGCTCTGCCCCGCCTCCTCGACATAGGCGATGGGACGCTCGCCATGTTGCAATATGGCGGCGCGCGGCGCGAGCAGGGTCTCCGGGGCGGTGATGACCACCGCCGCTTGGGCGGTCTGGCGGTAACGGAGTTGGCGCTCCGGATTCTCCAGGGTCACCCGCACCCGCGCCGTGCGGGTCCGCTCGTCGAGGCTGGGGTCGATAAAGCTGATGGGGGCGGTCAAGACCTGACCGGGCTGGGAGGGGATCGAGACCTCAACCATCTGGCCGACGCGCAACCAGGCCAGGTCTGGCTCGTAGGCGTCGAATACGAACCACATGCGCGAGAAGTCGCCGATCTCGAAGAGGGGATCGTTGGTCTTGACGTATTGGCCTTCATAAACCGCGCGGCTGATGACGGTGCCGGACAGAGGGGCGCGGATGTTGACCATGGCAGTGGGCTTGTGGGTGCCCTCCAGAATGACGATTTCCTCCTCGGTCAGGCCCAGTTCCAGCAGGCGCTCGCGGGCGGCGGAGCGCTCGGAGAGGGACGAGGCGACGGCGCCGGCCTTGATGCGCTCGACATACTGGCGCTGGGCGGTGAGCATCTCGGGGCTAAAGACGGTGACGAGGGGCGCCCCGGCCTCGACCTCGGCACCCACATAGTTGACCTGGAGCTTCTCGATGCGACCCGGCACCCGGGCGGCCAGGATGCGGTGGCGGGTGTCGTCATCCTCGATGACCCCGCTGACGCGCAGGGTGCGGGTGAGGGTGCCCCTGATCACCGGACTGGTTTGCACCCCGGTCACGGAGGCCTGGGCGGCATTGAGGGTGACCCGATCAGGATCGACCATCCCCTCGCCCTCCTGGGTGACGGCGACCAGTTCCATCCCGCAGATGGTACAGCGGTCGCCTGGTTGGTCCGATTTGATCCAGGGGTGCATGGGGCACTGATAGACCGTCGCCGCGGGGGCTGGGTCGGAGCTGGCGTGGTCGGAGGCGGCGTGCTGGTGGGGATCGGCGGCCAGAACCCTGGAGGGACCACCCAGCAAGGAGACGCTGACCATCAGGAGGCCGAGGCCGAGGCGGGACAGAGTCAGGCTAGGCATGTCGGCACCCCTTCATAGGCAAGCCATCGGGTTAGGGGACTGATTTCTGGGGTTTGGCAAAATCCGTCACGATCTTGCTTAAATCGGCGGGCGTGAGGCTCTCGTCATAGATGCCAGCGCCAACCTGGATATCCGACTTGAAGGAGACCGGGGCGCTATGGACGTAGGAGATCTTGCGGGAGGCCTTCGCCTCGCCGGGCTTTGGCCACCAATACTCGACCCAGCCGCCATCCCGGTTCTCGCCCGCCTTGCACATGTCCTGGAACAGGGGGTGGTCCTTGTCGTCGCGCATTTGCAGGATGGGTTTGCCAACCAGGTCGGGGCGCAAAGGGTGGGCGATCATCACATCGTCGCGGCAGCTATAGACGAAGACATAGCTGTCCTTCCAGACCCAGCGGGCATCCTTGTTGTTGTTGAAATCCGAGAATCCGGCCAGGCCCTTGTCTTCCAGGTACTTGGCGGCCTCCCGCACCTTGGCGACGACCTCCTCGGCGGAGGCGATGGCGGGATCGGCGGCCCAGGGGGTGGCGGGGGTAAGGCCCAGGGTCAGGATCAGACTGGCCAGGGCGAACGGCGTTTTTTCCATCGTTGACATCCTCTTAGATCGATTTTCCGATCGGGGCTAAAGCGGGCGCGGATAAGGCGCCCTCAGCTTAACCAGGCCTTACCCGCGGGCAGAAGTTCCCGTCCATACAGCTCGTTCAGGATGATACGAGCCATCATGTACCAGGCCGACAAGGCGCACAGGATCAGGGTATAACCGGCGACGACCGTCATTTGCGGATAGCCAAAATGCGCCAGATCCAAGAGGACGAAGCCGGCCAGCAGCAGGCTGAAGGTGACGGCCATGGCGCCATGGATACGCAGGGAGCCGACCCAAAGGATGGCCGTGAACAGGGTCCAGGCGACGAGGAACCAGCCGACATCCTCGGTGCTGGCCTTGAAGAGGTCGAACTTGTTGGCGATCAGCATCAGCGCCAGGGCAATCCAGAAGGCGCCGTAGGAGGTGAAGGCGCAATAGCCGAAGTTATTGCCGGTCTTCTGCTCCTGGAGCCCGGCGATGAGCTGCGCCAGGCCACCGAAGATGAGTCCCAGCCACACCACGGGCCCAATACTGGGCATCCAGCCGACGTTGTGGAATTGCAGCACCAGGGTCGTAAGACCGAAGCCTGCCAGGCCAACAACCGCCGGGTTACCAAGTTTCTGTTCCGCCATGGTTTCTTACCTGAATGCCTATTGGATTTAGTTAAAGGGCGGGGATCAGGGTGGAATCAACCTGCCCCGGGGCAGTGGAACTTCAAGAACAGGATGCCCAGGGGGATACCTGGGCACGCGATTGGGGATTTAGCAGGGACGGCTGGCGGAAGCCGCCAACCTTGAGAAAGATATACCGCCTCGACTTCCGAAGAGGCGGCGTTTTAAGGCACTTAGCGTTAGTCGGACAGGGCCACGACGCTGACGCGGGCCGTGCCGCCCATGGCCAGTTTTTGCGCGGCGGCACGGGAGAGATCGATGATGCGGCCACCCCGGTGGGGGCCTCGGTCATTGATGGTCACCTCGACTTGCTTGCCATTGTTGAGATTGGTGACCTTGGCCCGGGTCCCCAAGGGCAAGCGGGGATGGGCGGCGGTAAGGGCATGTTGGTTGAAGGTCTGACCACTCGCGGTTTTCCTGCCGTGGAAACCGGGGCCATACCAGGAGGCCCTGCCCACCTGGTGACTATCCGCGGACTTATCGCCCTTGGTCCACTTCTTACTGCTCGCATCCGCGTGGGATGGAAAGCCGATAGGCAAGGCCAGGGCTATCATCAGCGTGAATGGAGAAATTCCGGCAATCCTGAAGCGAGGAAACCGAGCCTTGGAGCGGGGTTCATGTCGTGTATTCAAGAGTAACCTCGTTAATCGGTCGGGATAAAAATCAACAATTTGCTATAAAATGCAGATAGTTACCCCGATTTGGCAAAAATGTGAAAGGCAAGGTTACCATGACTTGGGGACAAAAGGCCAGAGGGACCAGCCTAGGAAACCGTCTCCTCGTCCGGCAAGGATACGGATTCGGCGAGCCCGACGGTGCCATCCTCGGCGATCGCCAGATCCTGGAAGAGGACCTTGGTGATGCGATGTTTGTCCATCTCCAGCACCTGCAGACGCGCGCCTTCCAGGGGCACCTCGTCGCCAATTTGCGGGATACGACCCAGTTGGTGGTACACCAGGCCACCCAACGTGACAAAGTCACCGTCCGGGAAGGGGAAGTTCACCAGTGATTCCAGATCCGAGGTCCGGATGCCCGCGTCGATGGCGTATTGGCTACCGCTCAGCTTTTTGACGTAACGGTGTTTGTGTTTGCTGAATTCATCCGAGTAGTCGCCAACGATCTCCTCCAGGATGTCCTCGAGGGTAATCATGCCGGCGGTGCCGCCATATTCATCAACCACGATGGCTAGCTGCTGACCCGTGCGCTTGAAATCCTTGAGCAGCTCGCTGAGGGCCAGGGTCTCGGGGACAATATGCAGGGGGAGCATGATATCGCCGATGCGGTTCTGCTTGATGGGGGCCACATCATCCGTATCGGCCAGGCTACTGAGGAGTTCCTTGATGGCGATCATGCCCACCATATCGTCCAGGTTGACATCATAAACCGGGTAACGAGCGTGGCGACCCTCCTTGAACATCACCAAGGCCTCCGCCACCGTGGCATCCTTGTTCATGGCGGTGATGTCGGTACGCGGCACCATGGCATCCCTGACTTGCTGCTCGTCGAGGTCGAACACCCCCCGGATCATCTGGGTCTCCTCCGCGTTGAGTACCCCGTCATGTTCGCTCGCCGTCAGGATGGTCCGAATCTCCTCCTCCGTAATGGAAAAGTGCCCGGCCCCTTCCTTGGCCAGGTCGCGCTGACCGAAAACCCAAAGCAAGCCCTCGGAGGACTTATTCATAATCCAGATCAAGGGCTTAAGACTAGAGTAGAGAAAGTTCATGATACCGGCGACGGCCAGGCTCAGGGTCTCGGCCTTGTGGAAGGCCAATACCTTGGGCGCCAGTTCGCCACCCACCACATGCAGGAAGGAGATGACGACAAAGCCAAAGATATAGGCCGCGGTATGAGCGACATCCACCAGGGACTGGCCGCCAGAAAAGCTGACGGCCATGGCCTCGAAGACGGGGTCGATGAGATGTTCCATGGTCGTGATGCCGATGGCGCCCAGGGCGAGCGAAACCAGGGTGATGCCAATCTGGGTCACCGAGTAAAAGCGTTCCGGCTCCTTGTGCAGTAATTGCACGGTACGGGCGGCCTTGTTGCCAGTATCCGCCAATTGCTTGATGCGGCTGCGACGCGCCGAGGTCAAGGCGATCTCGGAACCGACGAAGAAGGCGTTGCCCATCACCAGCAGGATGACGGCGAGGAGATTGAAGAAAAGGTGGCTTTCCATTTGCATTTAAGGTCTATCAGGTTGCCGGTCATAGCCGGAAAAGAACACCTTGATAATTCATAAGGGTTCGCGAATGGCGGGGCTCGTCACCCCTCCGCCACCTCAGGGCGGACGGGATGAAGCCAAGCCAAGACACTCAATCCATTGACGGAATGTAGACGAGCGCGCGAGCGCCCGGGAGACTGCAAGAGGGCAGGTACCACTTAGCCGAGCAGGGCGCACCCCGCTAGACCTGTGCCCCCGAGCCATCCCCTTCCTTCTTGACCAGGGCCAGATTGGCGGGGCTGACGCCCAAGAGGATCGCCACGTTGCTAGCAATGTAAATGGTGGAGAAGGTGCCAGAGATGACGCCCACGATCATAACCAGGGAGAAGCCACGCAAGGTCTCGCCACCAAAGAGATAAAGCGCCACGACCACCAGGAAGACGGTACCGGCGGTGATGATGGTGCGCGACATGGTCTCGTTGACCGACTGGTTCATGATCTCCAGGGGCGAGCCCTTGCGCACCTTGCGGAAGTTCTCGCGAACCCTGTCGAAGATGACGATGGTGTCGTTGAGGGAGTAGCCGATGACGGTCAGGATGGAGGCCAGAACATTGAGATCGAACTCAAGCTGAAAGAGGGTGAAAACACCGATACAGATGATGGCGTCGTGGATGGTGGCGGCAATGGCGCCCACGGAGAAGCGCCACTCGAAGCGCAGGGCGACATAGATGAGGATACCGAAGACCGAATAAAGGACCGCCAACCCGCCCTGCTCGGTCAACTCCTTCCCGACCTGGGGACCCACGAACTCCACCCGCCGCATCTCCACCTTGCCGCCGACGGACGCCGCCAGGGTGTCGAAAATCCTTTGGCTCAAGGCCGCGTTATTGGTCTCGCCGCTAGGGGGGATACGCAACAGCACATCCCGGTTGCTGCCGAAGTGCTGGACCGTGACGCCTGACAGACCCGCGGCTTCCAGGACATCGCGCACCTCGGCGGTGTCGGTCGGCTCCTGATAACCCAGTTCGATGACGGTACCACCGGTGAAGTCCAGGCCATAGTTCAGGCCCTGGACCGCCAGCGAGACGAAGGTGATAAGGATGAGCACGCCAGAGAAGACCAGGGCCTTCCAGCGCTGAGCCATGTAGTCAATGGTACCGAATTTGATTTCACGCATGATGGATCCCTCAGACGGGCAGGCGCTGTAAACGCCGACCGCCCCAGATCCAATTGATCATGGCGCGGCTGCAGGTGATGGCGGTGAACATGGAGGCGATGAGACCCACGGTCAGGGTGACGGCGAAGCCCTTGATCGGCCCCGTGCCGAAGCTGAAGAGGACCACGGCGGCGATCAGGGTGGTGACGTTACCGTCAATGATGGCCGACAGGGCCTTGTCATAGCCCGCGGCGATGCTGGCCTGGGGGGTATTGCCATTGCGGATCTCCTCGCGCATCCGTTCGAAGATCAGGACGTTGGCGTCCACCGCCATGCCGATGGTCAACACCATGCCCGCGATACCCGGCATGGTCAAGGTCGCCCCCAGCAAGGCCATGACCGCCACGATCAGCACCAGGTTCAGCATCAGCACCACGTTGGCGACCACCCCGAACCAAGAGTAATAGAAGGCCATGAAGACGACGACGGCGAGGAAGCCGATGATCACCGACATCAGGCCCTGATCAATGTTGTCCTGACCCAGGCTGGGGCCCACGGTACGCTCCTCCACGATCTGGATAGGGGCGGCCAGGGCGCCGGCGCGCAGTAGCAGGGCCAGGTTGTGGGCCTCCTCCGAGCTATCCAGCCCGGTGGTCTGGAAGCGGCGACCGAAGGGCTCACGGATATTGGCGACGCTGATCACCTCCTCCACCTTGGCGGTGGTCTTCACCGGCTTGCCGTCCACCTGCTTGGTGGTGGTGCGATTCTCGATGAAGACCACGGCCATGGGCTTGCCCACGTTCTCGGTGGTCATGTCGAGCATGCGCCGGCCGCCAGGGGCGTCCAGGGCTACGGTGACCATGGGGGTGCCGCTCTGGGCGTCGAAGCCGGAGGCAGCGTCGGTGATCTGATCGCCGGTGACGATGACCCGGCGCTTGAGCAGGACCGGGCGTCCATCCCGATCGCGGTAGAGGCGGCTGGCGGCCGGCACCTTGCCGGCCTCGGCATCCGCCACGCTGTGCTCGGTGTCCACCAGCCGGTATTCCAGAGTCGCGGTGGCCCCCAGAATCTCCTTGAGACGCCCCGGGTCCTGGGCGCCAGGCAATTGCACCACGATGCGCCGGTCGCCCTGACGGGCGATGTTGGGCTCCGCCACGCCCAGGGCGTTGACCCGGTTACGCAGAGTGGTGACATTCTGCTGGAGCGCGAAGTCCTGGAGTTGCTTCTGCTGAGTTGGGGTCATGGCCAGGGTGACCAGAAAATCGCCGCCTTGCTCCAGGGCCTCCATCTTCAGGTCCCCGAACTGTTTGGCGATGACCTTCTCGCCCGCGTCCCGGGCCGACAGGTCCGCAAACTTGACGATGACCTGACGCTGGACCCGACTGACCGTGATATAGCGCACCTTGGCATCGCGCAACTGGGTGCGGATGTCCTCGACATAGCGATCGAGGGCCTGGTCCACGGCGGCATCCATGTCCACGTCGATGAGCACATAGACACCACCCCGCAGATCCAGTCCCAACGTCATGGGCTTGAGACCCAGGGCCTTGACCCAGCCGGGCAGATCCGTGGACAGGGTGAGGGCACTGCGATACTTGGCGGAAAGGGCGCTCTCGATCGCCTCCTGGCCACGCAGTTGATCGCCCGAGCTGTCAAAGCGTACCAGGACCTTGCCACCCTCCAGGGTGTCGATCCGCTTGAAGGGGACCTTGGCATTCTCCAGGGCGGCGCGGATCTCATCGGCGCTGGCGGCGGTCATCTCGGTCTTGCGGGCGGCCGAGACCTCGATGGAGGGGTCCTGGGGGAAGAAGTTCGGCAGGGCCAGCACCAGGCTCACCAGGATGACGCCCAGGATCAGCAGGTTTTTCCAGAGGGGGTAACGATTCATGGGGATCGGTTCTCGCGGGGATCACGGCGGACCCAGGGTGGGAGAGGCAGGTCCGGAGCAGGGATCGGTGTGGCCGCTTCAGGCATTCCTCCCAGGCACCGGGCCGGCGCGTGGCCGACCCGGCGACGGTGAGGACCGGTACTACAGTTCCTTGAGGGAACCCTTGGGCAGCACCGTCTCCACGGCCACGCGGCGCACCTTGACCTGCACGCCCTCGGCGACCTCGACCAGGGCGAAATTCTCGCCCAGGTCCAGAACCCGGCCAGCGATGCCGCCGGAGGTGACGATCTCATCGCCCTTGGCCATGGCCTCGACCATCTTCTTGTGTTCTTTCTGGCGCTTGACCTGGGGACGGATCATGAGGAAATAGAGCAACACCACCAGACCGATGGGAAAGAGCAGGCTCAACAGGGGATCGCTCTGTGCCGCGGCGCCAGCGGCCTCCTGGGCCAGGGCGTCGGAGATAAAAAAGCTCATGGTTGGACCTCGACTAGGGATGGCGTCGCCAGGCGACGCTAGGGTAAAAAAATTCAACGGGCATTATGCCATGGATGAGAAAGGGGGTGTCCCGAAAAAATTTGCCCGCTAAGTCAGGTTGGTGGCTCTCGCGAGTGGTCAGATCCCGGGCCACGGCCGATAATGGCCGGGGGTGTCTTTAGCTCATGCCCGCCCCTCGGTAAGCGTCGTCACCCTATCTCCACCTTCCCCCTCCAGACCCAGCCCGTGAAACCCTTACTCAGACTCCTGGCCCTCGTCATCCTGATCACCCTCGTCGCCATCGCCTGGTGGGTCTGGGGGCGGGCCGGCAAGGGTGACGCCGGCCTGACCCTCTACGGCAATGTGGATATCCGCGAGGTCGAACTGGCATTCCGGCAGCCGGGACGCCTGGAGTCCCTGCTGTACGAGGAGGGCGCCAGGGTTCACCAGGGCGACCTGCTCGCCGAGCTGGACGCGCGCCCCTACCGCGATGCCCTGGCAGCCGCCGACGCGGCCTATCGGCGAGCCGAGGCCGAACTCGAGAAGCTGCGTCATGGCAATCGGCCGCAGGAGATCCGGCGCGCCGAGGCGGAGGTGAACCTCTTCACGGCCCTGGAGAAGCGGTTGGCCTCCGAACTCAAGCGGCAGAGCGAGTTGGCCGCCTCCGCCTTTGCCAGTCAGCAGGAACTGGACAAGATCCACGCCAATCACGACGAGGCGGTCGCCGGTCTCGTCATGGCCCAGCAGGCGCACTCCCTGCAGCGGGAGGGCGCGCGCGCCGAGGACATCAGCGCCGCCGAGGCCAGCCTCGCCGCCGCTGCCGCCGCTCGGGACCAGGCCCAGACCGCCCTGGACGACACCCGCCTGATCGCTCCCGCGGACGGCATCATCATGAGCCGGGTCCTGGAGCCGGGCAGCATGGTGAATAGCCTGACGCCGGTCTACACCCTCTCCCTGCCCGATCCCGTCTATGTGCGTGCCTACGCGGCGGAACCCCAGCTAGGCCAGGTGGCGCCCGGTACCCCGGTGCGGGTGACCACCGACAGCTCCAGCCAGGTGTACGAGGGTCACATCGGCTTCGTCTCGCCCAAGGCGGAATTCACGCCGAAAACGGTGGAGACGACCGCCTTGCGGACGGACCTGGTCTATCGCCTGCGGATCATCATCCCTAAGACCGACGAGGGGCTACGGCAAGGGATGCCCGTCACCATTCAGGTATTGGCCCCGGCCACCCCCGCGAGCCCGGGATCATGACCCCGGAGACCCCGGCGGCCGCGGTGCTGCTGGAAGCGGTCACCAAGCACTTTGGCGCGACCCAGGCCCTCAAGGGGCTGACCACCGCGATCTACCCCGGTCGCCTGACGGGGCTCGTGGGCCCCGATGGGGCGGGCAAGACCACCCTGATGCGCCTGATGGCGGGCCTGATGGCGCCCACCTCGGGACGGATCGGCATCCTGGGACGGGATACCCAGCGCGATGCCGGGGACCTCGCCGCCCTCGTCGGCTACATGCCCCAGCGCTTTGGGCTCTACGAAGACCTGTCGGTGATGGAAAACCTGCGCCTCTATGCCGCCCTGCGTGGCATGGTCGCCCGCCACCGCGACCAGGCCCTCGACCGGCTCCTAACCTTCACGCGGCTGGGTCCCTTCACCCCGCGACTGGCCGGCAAGCTCTCCGGGGGCATGAAACAAAAACTCGGACTGGCCTGCGCCCTGCTGGGCACGCCCCAGGTCCTCTTGCTGGACGAACCCAGCGTCGGCGTGGACCCCGTGAGCCGTCAGGACCTCTGGGACATGGTCACGGCCCTGACGGGCCAGGGCCTGGCGGTAATCTGGGCAACCGCCTACCTGGACGAGGCCGAGCGGTGCGAGTCCGTGCTGCTGCTGAACGAGGGGGAGCTGCGCTTTGCCGGCCCCCCCGCCGCCCTGACCGGGCGCATCACCCACCGCTGCTTCCGGATGCGCGCCCCGCGGGGCGATCGCCGCGCCCTGCTCCAGCAGGCCCTGAACCTGCCCTCCGTCTGCGATGGGGTGATTCAGGGCGAGGCGATCCGCCTCGTCCTGCGCCAGGACCAGCCCCCCGACGCCATCCAGGCCCTGGCCAGGGCGGCGGGGGCCCGGCTGGAGGCCGTGACACCTCGCTTCGAGGATGCCTTTGTCGATCTGCTGGGCGGTGGGCCCGGCGGGACCTCGGCCCTGGCGGAGCGCATGCCGCCCCAGGACCTGGCCCTGGACTACGTGGTCGAGTGTCGCCACCTGACCAAGCGCTTCGGCGCCTTCGTGGCCACGGACGAGGTGACCTTCCAGGTGCGGCCGGGCGAGATCTTCGGCCTGCTGGGGCCCAATGGGGCGGGTAAGTCCACCACCTTCAAGATGCTCTGCGGCCTGCTCAAACCGAGCTCCGGCGAGGCTCGGGTGGCGGGACTGGACTTGCGGCGCGCCAGCGGTCAGGCCAAGGGGCGCCTGGGCTACATGGCCCAGAAATTCTCGCTCTATGGGCTGCTCTCCGTGCGGCAGAACCTGGCGTTTTATGCCGGCGTTCAGGGTCTGGAGGGCCCCCTGAAACGGGAGCGCATCGCCGAGATGGTGGAGACCTTCCAACTCTCGGCCTTCCTCGACCGGGCCCCGGAAGAACTGCCCCTGGGTTACAAGCAGCGGCTGGCCCTGGCCTGCGCCCTGATGCACCGCCCGCCCGTCCTCTTCCTCGACGAACCCACCTCGGGGGTGGACCCCCTCACCCGTCGGGAGTTCTGGACCCACATCAATGGCCTGGTGCGCAAAGGCGTGACGGTGATGGTGACCACCCACTTCATGGACGAGGCTGAATACTGTGACCGGATCGCCCTCATGGTCCAGGCGCGGGTCATCGCCCTCGACACCCCGGACGCCCTCAAGGCCGCGGTGGCCTTGCACCCGGGGGAAGAGCCGACCATGGAGCAGGCCTTCATCCGCCTCATCGAGAGGACGGACGCGACCCGGGCGGCGGCCCCCCGGGCGGAGGCGGCATGAGCGGGCCCACCCCCTTGTCATCCCGGGGCTTTTCCGGGAGGCGACTCCTGGCCCTGGTACGCAAGGAGGGGCTGCAGGTGGTGCGCGACCCATCCGCTATCCTGATCGCCTTCGTGCTGCCCGTGATCCTGCTGTTTCTCTTTGCCTACGCCGTCTCTCTGGACATCCGCCAGGTCCCCATCGGCCTGGTACTGGAGTCGGATGATCCCAGCGCCCAGTCCCTGGCTGCGGCCTTTTCGGGGACCCGCTATTTCCAGGTGACGCCGGCGCGGGACCGGCGCCAGGTGGGCGGCGCGGTGGCGGCGGGCGAGCTGAAGGGCCTCGTGGTGATTCCCGCGGACTTCGCGCACCGCCTCGTCGAGCCGCTGGCGGGGCCCCTGGTGGAGATCATCACCGATGGTTCCCAGCCCAATAACGCCGGGTTTGTCGCCAATTATGCCGAGGGAGTGGTGCTGGGCTGGGCCCAGGCCGCGGGCCTGGCGCCCGCCCCCCGGGTGGATTTGCGGCCACGCTTCTGGTTCAACCCGGAGATCGAGAGCCGCCGCTTCCTGGTGCCCGGCGCCATCGCCATCATCATGACCATGATCGGCACCCTCCTGACCGCCCTGGTCCTGGCCCGCGAATGGGAACGGGGCACCCTGGAGGCCCTCTTCTCCACCCAGGCGCGGGTGGCCGAGATCCTCGTCGGCAAGCTGCTGCCCTATTTCGGTCTGGGTCTGCTGGCGACCCTGGGTTCGGCGGCGCTCGCCATCGGCGTGTTTGGCCTGCCTCTCCAAGGCTCCTGGGGGGCCTTGCTCCTGGTGTCGGCGGTCTTCCTGGTACCCGCCCTGGGTCAGGGGCTGGTGATCTCGGCGATCGCCAAGAACCAGTTCATCGCCGCCCAGGCGGCCCTCTTCACGGGTTTTCTGCCGGCCTTTCTACTCTCGGGTTTTCTGTTCGAGATCGACTCCATGCCCGCCCCGATCCGGGCCATCAGCCTGATCGTGCCCGCCCGCTATTTCATCGCCTCCTTGCAGACGGTCTTTCTCGCGGGGGACACCTGGTCGGTGCTGGTGCCCAACATGGCGGCCATGCTGACGATTGGGGTGGTATTTTTCGCGGTGGCGCGGCTCAAGACCCGCAAGAGCCTGGACGCCTGACGCGGGGCCCTGACCGATGCACCCGATCCCGCCCCGCCTGCGCGCCCAGATCGTCAAGGAACTGCTGAGCATTCTGCGCGACCCGCGCGCCCGCTTCATCCTGATCGGCCCGCCCCTGCTCCAACTGCTGGTCTTCTCCTTCGCCGCCACCCTGGAGGTCAGCAACGTCACCCTCGCCGTTTACGACCGCGATGGCGGCCGCTGGGCCCAGGAACTGGTGGCGAGTCTGGGGGCGGCCAGTTTCGTGGGCACCCTGCGCCAGGTGCCTAGCCGTCAGGCCCTCCACGCGGCCATCGAACGACGGGAGGCGATCCTGGCCCTGGAGATTCCGGACACCTTCTCGCGCCAGATGACGGCCGGGGAGCCCGCCGCGCTCCAGGCCATCATCGACGGCCGGCGGGCCAACTCCGGCCAGGTGGCCCTGAGCTATGTCGAGGAGGTGGCATCCAACCTGGGTACGGCCTTTACGCCCGCCGCGCGGCAGCCCCCAGTGCGCATCAGCATCCGGCACGCCTACAACCCGAACCTCATCTATCAGTGGTTCGTGGTGCCCAGCCTGGCGGGCATCCTGGTCATGGTCGTCTCGCTCACCGTCACGGCCCTGTCCATCGCCCGGGAGCGGGAACTGGGGACCTTCGATCAACTGCTGGTGTCGCCCACCACCTCCACCGAGATCATCCTGGCCAAGACGGTGCCCGCCCTGCTGATCGGCGGCACCCTGGGCCTCATCATGGTCGCGGCGGGGATCGCGGGCTTTCGCGTCCCCTTCCAGGGTTCGCTCCTGGCGCTCGCCGCCGCCATGCTCTTGTTCATCCTCTCGATCGTCGGGGTGGGCTTGATGATCTCCGCCATCAGCGCCACCCAACAACAGGCTATCCTGGGCGCCTTCGCGGTGGTAGTGCCCATGATCCTGATGTCCGGCTTCGCCACCCCCGTGGAGAACATGCCCCAGGTGCTGCAATGGCTGGCGGAAGGCATCCCCCTCAAGCACTTCCTGATCATCGTCCAGGGCTCCTTCCTCAAGGGCATGCCCCCGGGGGAGGTCTGGAGCCATGCCTGGCCCCTCATCATCATCGCCCTGGTCACCCTGGGGCTAGCTACCCTGCTGGTGTGCAGTCGGCTGGAATGACGGGGTGCCTGAATACCTCGCGGTCAGCCGCCCTGCCGCCCTAGAAAGTCTTGGGCGAAGCTATCCAGGCGGCCGGCGGCGATGGCCGTCCTCAGGCCGGCCATCAGGGTCTGGTAAAAGCGGAGGTTGTGGAGGGTGTTGAGCCGCGCCCCCAGGATCTCGTGACAGCGGTCCAGATGGTGCAGATAGGCCCGGCTGTAGTTCCGGCAGGTGTAGCAATCGCAGTCCGGGTCCAGGGGGCCCGTATCGGTGCGATGACGGGCGTTGCGGATACGGATGACGCCGGCGTGGGTGAAGAGATGGCCGTTGCGGGCGTTGCGGGTGGGCATGACACAGTCGAACATGTCGATGCCGCGCATCACGGCCTGGACGATGTCCGCCGGGGTGCCAACCCCCATGAGATAGCGCGGCCGGTCCGCCGGCAGGCGGTCGGCGAGGAAGTCCAGGACCCGCAGCCGGTCGGCCTCGGGCTCGCCCACGGACAGGCCGCCGATGGCGTAGCCGTCGAAGCTGATCTCGGTCAGGCCCGCCAGCGACTCGGCGCGTAGCTCCTCGTACATGCCGCCCTGGACGATGCCAAAGAGGGCCGATGGGTTATCGCCATGGGCCGCCCGGCTGCGGGCCGCCCAGCGCAGGGAGCGCTCCATGGAGGCGCGGGCCTGCTCCGGGGTCGCCGGATAGGGGGTGCAGTCGTCAAAGATCATGACGATGTCGGACCCCAGGGCGCGCTGCATGGCCAGGGATTCCTCGGGGCCCATGAAGATCCGGCTGCCATCGATAGGGGAGCGGAAATGGACGCCCTCCTCCTTGATGCGGCGCAGCTTGCCGAGACTGAAGACCTGGAAGCCGCCGGAGTCGGTGAGGATGGGCCCGGGCCAGTGCATGAAGCCGTGCAGGTCGCCATGGCTGGCGATGACCTCGGCACCGGGGCGCAGCAGGAGGTGGAAGGTGTTGCCAAGGATGATCTGGGCGCCGACCTCCCGCAACTCCTCAGGGGTCATGGCCTTGACGGTGCCATAGGTGCCCACGGGCATGAAGGCCGGCGTCTCCACCACCCCGCGGGCGAAGGTCAGCCGCCCGCGGCGGGCCTGGCCATCGCTGGCCGATCGCTGAAATTCCATCCTATTTCATCTCCTCGGTCGAGCCATAGCCAGCGCCTGGCCGCACTGCCCCATCATTCCCCTGCCCTGCCCCACCGCCTGTCCCCTCAGCCAGCGCGCCAGGCCATGCAGGTCGGTGATTTCCACCAGAGGCGGCTCCAGATCCACCGGCCAGGTCTGACCGTAGCGATTGACCCAGAGGACCGCCATGCCGTGATCCCGCGCCGCCTGGACATCGTAAACCGGGTGATCGCCAATGTGCAGGGCCTGATGCGGCGCCAGCCCCGCCCAGTCCAGGGCCGCCTGGAAGAGGGCGGGGTCAGGCCGCGCCGCCCCCACCTCGGCGGCGGTCAGCGACAAGTGGAAGAGGCCGCGCAGGGGGGTGCGGCCGATGTCCGAGTTGCCGTTGGTCACGGAGACCAGCCGGTAGTCCGCCGCGAGGGCGCGCAGGATCGGGATGACGTCCGGATAGGGCTCGACCTGGTTGCGGTGCTCAAGAAACAGCGCCATGCCCTCCACCGCCAGGGCGGGATCATGACCGAATGCCTCCAGCAGGATCTCCAGGGAGGTGCGCCGCACCACCGTCACGTCGTGGGCGATGGCCGGGCATTGCGTCATCAGGTCGCGCCGATGGGCCCGCAAAGCCTCCAGATCCATGGCTTGCGCCAGGGCGGGGGCCCGGGCAGCAAGCCAGGCGACCAAGGCCGCCTCGGCGCGCTGAATAGGCTCCAGACAGGGCCAGAGGGTATCGTCCAGGTCCAGGGTGATGAGTTCGATGGGGTGCGGGGTCACGGGCAAGCCTGTGGATGCTAACAAATGCCGCCATTTTGCCCCAGGCGGGCGGTTGCGGGAATCAGGAAGCGCTAACTGGCTGTCTCAAGCCATACCGCGCCAGCCAGGACGACCAAGTTCTTGATAGCAGCGACAGCCTGGTGGAACTGCCAGCCCTTGAGGCTGGGGCTGCAATCCAGATCGGTCAGGTCGTGACCCACACCCGCCGACCCCTGCTCGGTAAGGCGACGGCCCGGGTGGACCGCAAGATATTGGTCCGCGCGCATAACCCTCCAGCGGTCAAAAGGGGGATTGACGACTGATTTATAGTGTTTTTGTATGTAGCGATCCCAGAAGGAATGGATCTTATACTCCTTGTTTGACGGGGTTGAAGGCATCGGCTAGACTCCGGCAAAGGCAATTGAGGCAAGGACCAATCTCGCTACCAGGGAAAGGATTTGATAAAAATTTACTAGCCTAAAAGGAAGAAACAAGGAAATGTTGCAATCAACAAATTGGAGAATTGACCACCAATGAATATCGCCTCCGCGACCATAAAGCTGTTCCTTCCGCGAGGCGATGCAAAGAGCCTTCGCACGGCTGAACTATCAAACTGGTCGGGCAAAGCCATTGCGGCGCCACGAACCGAAATCGACGATCTTCTTGCACGTGAAGAACTGGAAAATTCCGGTATCTACATCTTGACAGGCGTGGACCCAGACTCAGGAGCACCGCGTGCATATATAGGTGAAGCAGAAGTCATTCGCGAACGGCTAAAACAGCACAAGTCCAAAGAATTTTGGGTGTCCGCGGTTGTGTTCGTTAGCAAGGACGAGAACCTTACCAAAGCCCATATTAGGTATCTTGAAGGGCGGCTCATTTCCGAGGCAACACGTGTTGGTCGATTCAAACTCGAGAATAGCCAGGTTAGCGGTTCTAGGCTCCCCGAGTCCGACCGCGAAGACATGAACGTGTTCCTATATCGTATCCAGCAACTTCTTCCTGTTCTTGGCTCCGAGTTGCTGGTTCCAATTGCGCCAAGTACCGGCGACACGGCTGCCAAACCGCCCGCCCCTCTCGTCTGCCGGGTTAAAGGTGCGATTGCCTACGGTCAACCAACACCCGATGGCTTCGTTATCTTCAAAGACTCAACCGCAGTCTTGATCGAGCGACCTGCTACAGTAAAGCGTCAGCCCTACATCATCGCACTGCGAAAAGCGCTTGTTGCTGATGGCACCCTTGTCGAGAATAACGGATATCTTGCATTCACCAAAGATTCAGAGTTCTCAAGCCCGAGCGCGGCAGCGTCCGTTATCCACGGTGGCGGTGCGAACGGGCTCACAGAATGGAGAACCGAAAGGTTGAATGATCTGTAAGTATCTCAGGGAACGGCTAACCAGGCGTTGTAGCCGTCGATCGCGGCTAAACGCTACGCTAGGTGTCCATCCCATGTCCTGGCAACAATGATCTGAAACAATGGCCTAACCTTTGCCTCAAAAGCGAGCGCGCGCCGCTTTAGGCTGCACGTTGGGCATCTGAGAGAGAGGTTGACGTGAGTACGATAAAGCGTACCATTGAGTCGTTCACGGAGACCTCCTCATGCACACCCTCACCGCCAGTGAAGCCCGAGCCAACCTCTATCGGCTCATTGATCAGGCTGCACAGTCCCACCAGCCCATCCACATCTCCGGCAAGCGCACCAGTGCCGTGCTCCTTGCCGCCGAAGACTGGCAAGCCATCCAGGAAACACTCTATCTGCTGTCCGTTCCCGGCATGCGCGAGTCCATCAAGGAAGCCATGGCTGAGCCTCTCGACGCCAGTGCCACGGAGCTTGACTGGTGAACTGGCAGGTCGTCTATTCCAAGCATGCGCAAAAGGATGCGCAGAAGTTGGCCTCAGCCGGCCTCAAGCAAAAGGCCCAGGAACTTCTGGCCATCCTGGTGGCCGATCCCTTCCAGAACCCGCCCTCCTACGAAAAATTGGTCGGAGACTTGGCTGGTGCCTATTCGCGGCGCATCAATATCCAGCATCGGCTCGTCTATGAAGTTTTCATTCAAGAAAAAACCGTTCGGGTGCTGCGTATGTGGTCCCACTACGCATAATCTGCCCAACCATGGGTTCAACACGGATCGCCTTCGGCGACCGCGTTAACCTTTTCGTTAGACGGCTCGGCGCGCCCTACTCTGCCTTGGTTCACCATGCAACGGTGTCCGCTTGATCCGCCCAGGGTATCATCGACATGACTCGCCGCAGCCCTCTGGGCAGGCTGACAGTCCGCCGACGGGGAATTTTACGTTTTTTCGCCCCGGCTGAAAGCGCGTATGAGCGGCCTGCTGGCGGCGCCATTTTTTTCACCTTTAGGCCAAAAAAAGACTTGACAACCAGCCTGGAATAGGATCGCGTTTTCTGTTGTAAAACAGCAACATACGGGAACCTGCCATGTTCGATCGTCTCCAGACCCTGGGCCTTGATCATCGTTTAGCCCAAAACCGAGTGTTTCGGTAGGGGATCAAGCATCCTGAAGGAGTGGCAGGAGCGC
>JBGAUK010000065.1:0-19683 GCA_044228695.1 Chromatiaceae bacterium
TGTCGACAGCAGGGATGCTGTCGCCAAGCCTGCAGGGATGTATTCACGGCGTCCCCCGCCCGCCGTCACCCGGCCCGGGTCGCTAGGCGCTCAGGTTCCTTTGTCCTCACCCGGCCCGGATCGCCAGGCACTCACCGTCCTACGGCCTCACTCAGCCCGGGTTGCTGGCCTGATTCACCCCCGGGTCCCCGACGTTGGAGTCAGCCCACCCGCTCCCTATAATGAGCGACCGCCACTCAGGAGTTAGCCCCGTGGAGCCCCACGACCCCAAGTCCCCGCAAGCCGTCATCGAAGCCCTCTGCGCCAAGGGCTGCCGCCAGGTGTGGCGGGAAATCCAGGCCCTGGAGGCGGGCAATCCGCCCCAGGAGGCCCGCGGGCTCACCGACGCCGAGCTAGACCAGGTGTTGACCGAACTCAAGGCCATCATGGCGGTTTACGATAGCTGTCGCCCGGACCCTGGTCCAGACCCTTTCCCAGGACATGGATAAAGATGCAGAAGATCATTGAACGGATCAGCCAGGAACTGGCGGCGCGCCCGGAGCAGGTCGCCGCCGCCGTCCGTCTGCTCGACGAGGGCGCCACGGTACCCTTCATCGCCCGCTACCGCAAGGAAGTCACCGGCGGCCTGGACGACATCCAGTTACGCCTGCTGGAGGAACGCCTGGGCTATCTGCGGGAACTGGAAGAGCGGCGCGACCTGGTCCTGAGGAGCATCGAGGACCAGGGTAAACTCAGCGCCGAACTCCAGACCGAGATCCTGGCGGCGGACACCAAGCAGCGCCTGGAAGACCTCTATCTGCCCTTCAAACCCAAGCGCCGCACCAAGGCCCAGATCGCCCGGGAGGCCGGGCTGGAACCCCTGGCCCTGGGCCTGCTGGAGGACCCCAGCCAGGACCCCGAGGCCCGGGCGGCCCGCTTCATCGACGCCGCCAAGGGGGTGGCCGATACCGCCGCTGCTCTGGAAGGGGCGCGCCAGATCCTCATGGAGCGCTTCGCCGAGGACGCGGAACTGACGGGCCGGCTGCGGACCGGCCTCTGGGAGCAAGGCCAACTGCGCGCCTCCCTCATCCCGGGCAAGGAACAGGAAGGCGCCAAGTTCTCGGATTATTTCGACTATGGCGAGGCCCTGGCCAAGATCCCCTCCCACCGGGCCCTCGCCCTCTTTCGCGGTCGCAACCAGGGGGTGCTGGCGTTGGAGCTGATCCCCGGCGCCGGGGAGGACCCGGACGCGGTCTGGATCCAGGCAGTGGCCAACCACTTCGGTATTCGTGACCGGGGCCGGCCGGCGGATGCCTGGCTGCGGGAGACGGCGCGCAAGGCCTGGCGGGTCAAGCTGCTGACGCGTCTCGACCTGGACCTCAAGTCGCGCCTGCTGGAGGCAGCGGAGGAGGAGGCCATCCGCGTCTTCGCCCGCAATCTCTCCGCCCTGCTGCTCGCGGCCCCTGCGGGCCGGCTGCCCACCCTGGGCCTGGACCCGGGCCTGCGCACCGGGGTCAAGGTAGCGGTGGTGGACGGCACCGGGCGGGTGGCGGCCACGGATACCCTCTATCCCCATGTGCCGCGCAACCAGTGGGATCAGTCCATCGCCCGCCTCGCCGTCCTCGCCAAGACCCATGGCGTCAAGCTCATCAGCATCGGCAACGGCACCGCCTCTCGGGAGACCGACCGCCTGGCGCGGGACCTCATCAAGCGGCACCCGGAACTGGGGCTGCGCTCCCTGGTGGTGAGCGAGGCCGGGGCCTCGGTCTATTCCGCCTCGGAGTATGGGTCCCGCGAGCTGCCGGACATGGATGTCTCCCTGCGCGGGGCCGTGTCCATCGCCCGCCGGTTGCAGGATCCCCTGGCGGAACTGGTCAAGATCGAGCCCAAGGCCATTGGCGTTGGCCAGTATCAGCACGACGTCAACCAATCACGCCTGTCCCGGGCCCTGGAGACGGTGGTGGAGGACTGTGTCAACGCCGTCGGCGTGGACCTGAATACGGCCTCGGTGCCCCTCCTGTCCCAGGTCTCGGGCCTGAGCCGCACCCTGGCGGAGAACATCGTCCGCCACCGCGAGGAGCGCGGCGCCTTCCCCAACCGCGCCGCCCTGCGGGCGGTACCGCGGCTAGGGGACAAGACCTTTCAGCTCTGCGCCGGCTTCCTGCGCGTTCCGGACGGGACCGAGCCCCTGGACGCCTCCGCCGTCCACCCCGAGGCCTATCCCGTGGTGCGCCGCATCCTCACCCAGGCCGGCAAGGGCATCCGCGAGCTGATCGGCGACGTGGCGACCCTGCGCCGCCTCAATCCGGCGACCCTGACGGACGATCAGTTCGGCCTGCCCACGGTCAAGGACATCCTGGCGGAACTGGAGAAGCCGGGCCGGGACCCGCGTCCCGAGTTCAAGGCGGCGGAATTTAGGGAGGGGGTCGAGACTCTGGATGATCTCAAGGAGGGCATGGTGCTGGAGGGGACGGTGACCAACGTCACTAATTTCGGCGCCTTCGTCGATATCGGCGTCCACCAGGATGGGCTGGTGCATATCTCGGCCCTGGCGGACCGTTTCGTCAAGGATCCCCATGAGGTCGTCAAGACGGGAGACTTGGTGAAGGTCAAGGTGATGGAGGTGGATAAGCCCCGGAAGCGGATCGCCCTAACCATGCGCTTGGGGGATGAGCCGGGGGCCAGGACCGCCAGTCAGGAGATGCGCGGCGGGTCCGATGCCCGATCCAAGCCCGGCGCCAGCCCCCGTGCCGATGCCAGATCCGATCGGGCCACGCCCAATCGCAAGTCAAGCCCCGAGCCTACGTCTGGCCCGGCAACCGCCCCCGGGGGGGCTATGGCCAGTGCCTTCTCCCAGGCCCGGGAGGGCCTGAAACGCCGCTGAAGCGAGGTGTAAAGAAGAAAGGAGAGCCGGGAAGGGGGCTCAGGCCGCCTTCTTCGTCTCCTCCTGGGCCTCCAGGCTACGCATCAGCGGATAGAGGTGCTCCGTCTCGCGCTGAATGCGGTCCAGGACCATGTCAAACATCTGATTGGTGTCCTCGACGAAGGCCGGATAATCCTTGATCCGCAGTTCGCAGTGACGCTCGACGGCATATTGCTTGAGGTAGGCGGCGAAGATGCGCTTGATTTCCGACGAGCCGGCCAGGAAGCGATCGGCGCTATTGCGCATCGTCTGGCTCTCATGAGTCAGCAGCCGGCGGCAGAAGTCCCGGTCCACCTTCTCCATGTGATTACGGACCAGCTTTACATAGTCAAAAAAAATGCACTGCGCGATCTTGGTGTCGCACATGAGGCGATCCTGGATGAGATAGCGGAAGACATTGTTTTTCTCGGTAATCTCGTGAATTTCTTCGTGCAGTTTTGTAAAGATGGCCATGGCGTGAATTCCTGTGGGAGCGAGCCAGGTAGCGGGTGGCACCAGGGTGACTGGCTTGGGTTGTCATGCGTTGCTGGATGCCAGCCACCGGGTGGTCGAGGGAGGACTTGGGTGGAGGGCAAGGATGTGAAGTTTAGCCCAGCCGGCGGGGTCCTGCCATGGCTTTGGCGCCCAGGGATTTGACCCAACTCAAGGCGCCCTGGTACCCCGGGGTTTGTCATACTGGGGTTGAAGTCCAGGCAAGGGGAGGGGGGAGATGAGCGAGAAATCCGGAAAGGCGCGGGGCACGATCGCCCAGGCGGGCACAGCGTCCGAGGGGGCCTTGGCTCATTACCTGGGCAAGATGCGGGGCCGGACCCTGGAAGGGCCGCCCCCCGTGCCCCTGAGCGAGGTCCTCTGGTCCTGGTTGGGCGCCTGCTGTGGCATCGGCATCCTGTCCTTCATGAACCAGGCCTTTCTGCCCAGTGGCGACAATCTGCTCCTGATCGGCTCCTTCGGCGCCTCGGCCGTCCTCGTCTATGGCGCCCCCCGGGCGCCCCTGTCCCAGCCCCGCAACCTAGTCGGCGGTCACATCCTCTCTGCCACCATCGGCGTCATCTGCTTCCAGGTTCTGGGCTCCCTGCCCTGGCTCGCCGCGCCCCTGGCCGTGGCCACCGCCATCGCCGTCATGCACCTGACGCGCACCCTCCACCCGCCCGGGGGCGCTACCGCCCTTATCGCCGTCGCCGGCTCGGACCAGATCCACGCCCTGGGCTGGCTTTATGTCTTCATTCCCGTGGGGGTTGGCGCCCTGGTTCTGCTCCTGGTCGGACTCCTGGTGAACAACCTCCCCAACCAACGCCAGTACCCGGAACATTGGCGCTAAACCCCGCCAGTCTGGGGTCCGAGGACCCCACTTTCCCGCCTTTATCGTCATGCCGAAGCCGGCAGTCCTCGCCCGGGAAGCCATTGACCAGTGGCGGTCGGAAAAAGCTTGCTGTTATACTGTCAAGGTAGCCTGACACATGAGATAGTGAAGTGGACATGACACCACCCTTGCCGCAGGGCATTCCGAGGCCAGCCGCCAGACCCGCTCCCCACGCCGTCATCATCGGCAGTGGTTTCGGTGGCCTGGCGGCGGCGATCCGGCTGGGCGCCCGCGGCTACCAGGTCACGGTCCTGGAGCGGCTCGACGCACCGGGCGGCCGGGCCTATGTCTTTCACCAGGACGGTTTCACCTTCGACGCCGGGCCGACCATCGTCACCGCACCCTTTGTTTTGGAAGAGCTCTGGGCCCTGTGCGGCAAACGCTTCGCCGACGACGTCGAGCTGAGGCCCATGTCGCCCTTCTACCGCATCCGTTTTGACGATGGCGATGTCTTCGACTACAGCGGCGATCCAGCCCAGGTTCGCGCCGAGATCAGCCGCTTTGCCCCCGGTGACGTGGCGGGTTACGACCGCTACATGCAGGAGAGCGAGGCCATCTACCGGGTCGGCTTCGAGCAACTGGGACACCTGCCCTTCAATACCCTGTGGGACATGGCGCGGATTGCCCCGGACATGGCCCGGCTGGGCAGTTACCGCACGGTTTATGGTCTGGTATCCAAATACATCAAAGACCCGCGCCTGCGCATGGTCCTGTCCTTCCACCCCCTGCTGATCGGCGGCAACCCCTTCACGGTCACCTCCATCTATGCCCTCATCTCCTTTTTGGAGCGGCGCTGGGGGGTCCACTCCGCCATGGGCGGCACCGGCAGCCTGGTGCGTGGTCTGGTGGGGCTGATCGAAGGGCAGGGGGGGCGAATGCGCTATGGGGCTGAGGTGAGCGAGATCACCATCGATGGCCGCCGGGCGACCGGGGTGCGGCTCGCCTCGGGTGAGTGCATTCCGGCGGATATCGTCGTCTCCAACGCCGATGCCGCCTGGACCTACCGTCACCTGGTGCCGGCGGAGGCGCGCCGGCGCTGGACCGACCGTCGTATCGAGCGGTCCCGCTACTCTGCGGGCCTCTTTGTCTGGTATTTCGGTACCCGCAAGCGCTACCCGGAGGTGGCCCATCACTCCATCCTGCTCGGGCCCCGTTATCGGGGGCTGCTGGAGGACATCTTCAAAAACAAGCGCCTTGCCAAGGATTTCAGCCTCTATCTGCACCGGCCCACCGCCACCGATCCCTCCCTGGCGCCGGAGGGTTGTGACACCTTTTATGCCCTCTCCCCGGTGCCTAACCTGGGCGGTGATACGGATTGGGCCCAGGCGGCGGAGCCCTATCGCGCCGCCATCGCCCGCTATTTGAGCGAGACCGTCCTGCCGGACCTGGAGGCGCAGGTGGTGACCTCCCGCGTCGCCACCCCCCAGGACTTTCAGGATCGCCTCCTGTCCTTCCGGGGGGCTGGCTTCAGTCTGGAGCCGGTCCTGTGGCAGAGCGCATGGTTCCGCCCCCATAATCGCAGTGAAGATATTGATCGTCTCTACCTCGTCGGCGCCGGCACCCATCCGGGGGCCGGCTTGCCGGGGGTCATCTCCTCCGCCCGCGTACTCGACATGGTGGTTCCCGATGCAACAGACCTGGCTTGATCCCGCTCTCGCGACCCCCGAGGACCTGGCCGCCTGCCGCGCCCTCCTGTGCGGCGGCTCGCGCTCCTTTTACGCCGCCTCCTTCCTGCTGCCGCGCCGGCTGCATGAGCCCGCGACGGCCCTCTATGCCTTCTGTCGGGTGGCGGACGATGAGATCGACCTCGATGGTCGCCATCGGGATGCCCTCGGCCGGCTGTCCGGTCGCCTGGATCGCATCTACGCGCGGCGGCCCGACCCTCACCCGGCGGATCGCGCCCTCGCGGCCCTGGTGGCCCACTTCGAGATGCCGCGCACCCTGCTGGATGCCCTGCTGGAAGGCTTCGCCTGGGATGCGGAGGGGCGGCGTTACGCCGACCTGAGCGCTATCTATGCCTACTCCGCCCGGGTTGCCGGCAGCGTGGGCGCCATGATGGCGGTCCTGATGGGCGTGCGCTCCGCGGAGGCGGTGGGGCGTGCCTGTGATCTCGGCGTCGCCATGCAGCTCACCAACATCGCCCGGGACGTGGGTGAGGACGCCCGCAACGGCCGCCTCTACCTACCCGAGGAGTGGCTGCGGGAGGAAGGCCTGGAACCGGATGCCTGGCTCGCGAATCCGGTCTTCAGTCCCGCCATCGGCCGCGTGGTCCGGCGCCTCCTGCGGGCGGCGGATGTCCTCTATGTTCAAGGGGATGTCGGCATTGCGGGTCTGCCCTTTAGCTGTCGTCCCGGCATCAATGCCGCCCGTTTCATCTATGCCGAGATCGGGCGTGAGCTGGAGCGGCTCGGGTGCGACTCGGTGCGGCAGCGGGCCGTGGTCCCCGGTGGCCGCAAGGCGACGCTCCTGGCGCGCATCCTGCGATGCTCTGTTCTGCCCCGGGGCTGCGCCTCCATCCTCTCCGTGCCCGAGACCGATTTTCTCGTCGAGGCCACCGCTTGGGCGGGAGCCGTGGGGCCCTTGCCGGGCATCCCGCGGACTCACACCCTGTCGGGGTTGTCCCTGGCCCAGATCGAGGCCCGGGCGGTCTGGGTCCTGGAGCTGTTCGAAAAACTCGAGCGTCGGGACCGGTTACGCCTGGCCGAGTTGACCGGTGGCAAGGAAGTCGCGGCGGCCCTTTAAGGCTGAGTCAACGGACCCTATTTCTCGTCAACATCACTCACCCATCGGAGCTATCAACGATATGAAATCCTACGCATTCCTGGGCGGGGCCGTGATCGGCCTCATTGTCGGCACCGTCATCGGCTTCTTCTTCCTCCCCTCCTTCCTCGCCTAGGGTCCGTCAGCCCAGGTCTAGGACCGGGCCCGCGGCATCCGAAACGGTAGCAGCATCTGGACCCAGGGCTGGCGAAAGCGGTCCAGGGACAGGCTTTCATGAATGGCCGTGACCTGGTCCCCTTGCAGGCGCGAGGCCACCACCGAGCGGGCGTAGAAGGGGGTGTCCTCCAGCGTCTCGAGTACGGTGGCGGGGGTATCGGGGTCCGCCCGGGTGGCCCGGGGGATGCGCCAGATTCGGGTCCGCGGTAAGGGAACCCGGCCCGGGGCCTCAAAATCCCTCACCTCCCCCCGATGATCAAAATGCAGCGCCAGGTTGGCCCCGGTGCCCCCCGCTTTTCCCCCCAACCCGTCGTCCCGACGGGGATTGACATGATAGAGGACGGAGGTCCCGCCCCGGTGTGGGGCACGCGACCAGTCCCAGCCATGGAAGGCCGCCTCCAGCGGCTCGTCTCCGGCGTTGGCATCGAAGTAGGCGGGTCCCGACCACCGCAGGGCCGGGCTGCTCATCGCTACCTCCACGCGGGCGCTGGGGGCGATGGGGGTCCAACGGTGGCGACCCGCGGCGTCCAGTTGGGCCTGATAATTCACCAGTGCCTCGGGGAAGAGCCGGATGCGTCCCCGCAGCCGGCTGGGAATGGGCATGGTGACCTCGTCGATCTCGATGGTCAGGGCATCCTGGTCCCACCTCAGGGCGCTGGGGCCGATGGCGAGGGAGGAGGCGTCCCGCGCCAGGGCCGAGCGGGGCCGCTCGGTGAGGCTCCAGCGCTTGCCGCCGCGACCATAGAGGGCGACGTTGAGGCCGCAATGGTTCATGGGATCGGCGGGGCCCCGCCGCCGGGCCCAGGCGTAGTAGGGCGAGAAGACGCTGCCGATCATGGCGATGAGGGTCAGTCCCTGGTGGCCGTCGTCGCTCAGGGCATCGAGGTACCACCAGGCGTAGGCCCCCGGGCCTAGCGCCGGGTCGAAGCGAGGTCCGAGAGCACGCAGTTGGCCGCCAGCCGTCCGGACAGGGCCGCCATGGGTACCCCCGCCCCCGGGTGGACGCTGCCCCCCGCCAGGTAGAGCCCCGGCAGCTTGGTGCGCGTGCCAGGGCGGTTGAAGGAGGCCCTCCAGCCATGCGAGGCCTGGCCGTACAAGGCCCCCCCAGTCGCCGGAAAGAGCCGGTGAAAGTCCGTGGGGGAGGTGATACGGCAGGTCTCGGGGTTCAGGCCTATTCGCAGGCCGCACCGTTCCAGGAGGCTGAAGGCATGCTGCTGGCATTGCTCGATCTCCGAGGGACTAAAGGAATGAGTGTCGCCGATGGCCGGGGCATTGACCAGGCAGAAGAGGCGCTCCGGACCCGGGGTTTGGGGGCCGTCGTGGCCCTCGCGATCCTGGGCGCAGATATAGACGGTGGGCTCCGTCGGCAGTCGGGCATCGCGGAAGATGGCGTTGAATTCGCCGGGGTAGTCCCGGGAGAAGAAGACAGAGTGGCGCAGGAGCGGAAAGCCCTGGGTCTCGGCCAACAGGCTCCAGGTCAGCGCCGAGAGGGATCGCTCCGTCCCCGGGGCGGGGGGCGCGAGGCCCCGGACCGCCTCGCCGAGCAGGCCCTGGTGGAGTGCGGCCACGTCCAGGTTCGACACCACGGCGTTCGCCGCCACCTGCTCCCCCGTCGCGAGCCGGACGCCACTCACCCCCTGGCGGTTGGCCAGGATCTCGGCGACCTCGGTTTGATAGCGGAAGGTCACCCCCTTCGTCTCGGCCAGACGGGCGAGAGCCGCCGCGGTCTGGTGCATTCCGCCTGCCACCGTCCAAACCCCTTCCTGCTCGACGTGGGCGATGAGCATGAGGGTGGCGGGGGCCAGGAAGGGCGAGGAGCCGCTATAGGTGGCGTAGCGCCCGAAGAGTTGACGCAGCCTGGGGTCCTGGAAGTGGCCACCGAGGGCCCCCCAGAGGGTCTCGAAGGGCCGGATATTCCAGAGCCGCCGGGCGCCGAAGGGTCCGATGCGGCCGGCCAGGCTCAGGGGCGTCGGCCGCGAGCCGCGGATGAAGGGTTGCTCCAGGGTCTCGTAGATGTTGCGGGCCGCCTTATGGAAGCCGAGATAGCGGCGCGCCTCGGCGGCGCCGGCGAAGTCCCCGATGGCCTCCGCGGAGCGCTGGGCGTCCGCGAACAGATCCAGACGTCCCCCCGTGTCCCAGGCATGGCGGGCAATGATCTCCAGGGGGCGCAGTTGCAGGTGGGCCTCGAGGCTGGTGCCCGCATCTGCGAAGAGGTCGTCGAAGACCCAGCGCATGGTGAAGACGGTGGGTCCAGCGTCGATGCGTCGGCCCCCGACTTCCAGCTCCCGCATCTTGCCCCCCGGCCGCGCGGCGCGCTCGATGACCGTCACCGCCACGCCGTGGCTCGCCAGCCGCACGGCGGCCGCCAGGCCGGCCATCCCGGCGCCAATAACCAGCACGGAATCATTTGACATGGGCCGTCGCCTCCAACGATTTATAAATTGACGGCTGGAAAGTGTAAGTCTATCTTAACACGCTTGAATGTCATGGGTGGTTTACACCCGACGCGCCATCCGCATAATAATGACCATGAGCGTGACCACCAGAATCGATCAGGCCCTGCAGGCGGCGGTTGCCCAGGCAACGCAGCGCGGCTGTCCCCCACGGTTGGCGGAGGCCCTCCATTACAGCCTCTTCCCGGGTGGGGCGCGGGTCCGGCCCCGCCTCTGCCTGGCCGTGGCGGGCGCCAGCGGGGACGATGCCCCGCAGCTGGCCGACGCGGCCGCCGCCGCCATCGAATTGCTCCACTGCGCCTCTCTGGTCCACGACGATCTGCCCTGCTTCGACGATTCGCTCCTGCGGCGCGGCAAACCCTCGGTACATCACGCCTTTGGCGAGCGCCTCGCTGTGCTGGTGGGGGACGCCATGATCGTGCTCGCCTTCCAGACCCTGGCGCGCGGGGCGGTGGCCATGCCCCAGCGGCTGGCGCCTCTGCTGCTGACCATCGGCGACGCCGTCGGCATGCCCTGCGGCATCGCCGCCGGTCAGGCCTGGGAATGTGAGCCACGGGTGGTCCTCTCTGACTATCACAACGCCAAGACCGGCGCCCTCTTTGTCGCGGCCTGCGTCGCGGGCGCCCAGGCGGCCGGGGCGGACCCCGCGCCCTGGCGGGGGGTGGGGGAACGTCTGGGCGAGGCCTATCAGGTGGCCGACGACCTGCGGGATGCCCTCTGTGACGTGGACGAACTCGGCAAGCCGGTCCATCGCGATGCCCTGCTGGGCCGCCCCAGCGCCGTGGAAGAGCTGGGAATGACGGGCGCCGTTCAGCGGCTCCGGGACTTGGTGGCCGACGCCGTGGTCTGCGTCCCCCAGTGCCCGGGGGGTGGGGCGCTCAAGGATCTCATCGCGGGGGAGGCCACGCGCATTTTGCCCAAGGAACTAGCCGTCAGCGTGGCCCGGGATGTCCAGGGTTCGTGAGGAGGGTGAGGTGAAGGCATCGGCAACGACCCCTGGGTGGATCGCCCATCCCCGCGAGCGCTGGCTCGACCTGCGTAATCGCCTGCTCGCCAGCCCCGCCTTTCAGCGCTGGGCGGTGGATTTTCCCCTGACCCGGCCTGTCGCCCAGCGGCGAGCCCGGGCCCTGTTTGATGTCACCGCCGGTTTCGTCTATTCCCAGATTCTGTTCGCCTGCGTGCGGCTGGAGCTCTTCCCGCTCCTGGCACTGGGACCCCTGACCCTGACCGATCTGGCCAGCCGCCTGGGCCTGGCGGAGCCCGCCGCCCGGCGCTTGCTGGATGCCGCCGCGACCCTGGGTCTGGTGGAGCCCAGGTCTGAGGGTCGTTATGGCTTGGGCCCCCAGGGGGCTGCCCTCCTGGGCAACCCCGGCATCGCCGCCATGGTCGAACATCATGCCATGCTCTACGCGGACCTGGCGGATCCCATCGCCCTCTTGCGCGGCGAGCGTCGCCGGACCGACCTCGGGGCCTATTGGCCCTATGCGGGTGCCGACCAGCCCGCGGGGCTGACCGCGGAGCGCGTCGCCGATTACACCACCCTGATGGCTACCTCCCAGTCGCTGATCGCCGGCGACGTCCTCGACGCCTATCCCCTCAAGCGCCACGCTTGTCTGCTGGACGTAGGGGGGGGCGATGGCGCCTTTACCTCGGCCGTGGCGGCGCGCTGGCCCCATTTGCGCCTCATGCTTTTCGACCTGCCTCCGGTGGCGGCCCGGGCCGAGGCCCGCTTCGCGCGGGAAGGGCTGGCCTCCCGGGCTCAGGCCCATGGCGGGGATGTGATGAAGGACCCGCTGCCTCGCGGGGCCGATATCGTCAGTCTGGTCCGTGTAGTCCATGACCATGACGATGATGCGGTGCTGCGTATCCTGACCGCCGTGCGCCAGGCCCTGCCCCCCGGGGGGACCCTGATGCTGGCGGAGCCCATGTCCGGTACCCCCGGGGCGGAGCCCATTGGCGAGGCCTACTTCGGGTTTTACCTGCTCGCCATGGGGAGTGGCCGGCCGCGCACACCGGCCGAATTGGAAGGGTTCCTGGGCCGGACTGGCTTCTCGCGGATACGCCTATTGCCGACGCGACGGCCCATGCTGACTCGCCTCATGACCGCCGAGGCCGTCTGAAGTTGTAAATCATGCTTGACACTTATTGTAGTCAAGTTAAACTGACATGAACGCGTTTCACCTGGTAGAAACGCCATCCTTGTCCCTAGCGAGATCACTGGTGAACTTCGATACGTTAGCCGTCGTCCTTGATCAGCCCGAGCAACTCCAGCTCAAGCGGCTCGATCTCTCTCCCCCGGGAGAGGAGGATGTCGTGGTAGACGTCGAGTGGAGTGGCATCAGCACGGGTACCGAGCGCCTGCTCTGGTCGGGGCTCATGCCGCAATTCCCGGGTATGGGCTACCCCCTGGTCCCCGGTTACGAATCCGTCGGCCGCGTGGCCTCGGCCGGGAAACTCGCCGGAATCCCGGTGGGTGAGCGCGTCTTCGTCCCCGGGGCCCGCTGTTTCGGCGAGGTCCGGGGCCTCTTTGGGGGCGCCGCGGCGCACCTGGTGGTGCCGGGATCGCGCGTTATCGCGGTGGACGAGGGTCTGGAGGAGAAGGCCATCCTCATGGCCCTGGCCGCGACCGCCTACCATGCCTTGGCCGCCCCCGGCGCGCGGCGCCCCGATCTGGTGGTCGGACATGGGGTGCTGGGTCGCCTCCTGGCGCGGATTGCCATCGCGGACGGTGGCGAGCCCCCCATGGTCTGGGAGCAGAACCCCCAGCGGACCGACGGTGCAATGGGTTACCCGGTGCTCTCGCCGCAGGACGATCCTCGAAAGGATTACCGCGCCATCTATGACGTGAGTGGCGATGCCCATATCCTGGATAGCCTCATCGCCAGGCTGGCGGCGGGTGGCGAGATCATCCTCGCCGGTTTCTATAGCGCCCCGGTCGCCTTCAGCTTTCCCCCCGCCTTCATGCGCGAGGCCCGCCTGCGGGTCGCCGCGGAGTGGCGTGAATCCGATCTCCAGGCCGTCAAGACCCTGATCGATGCCGGCCGCTTGTCCCTGGACGGCCTGATCACGCACCGCCGTGAGGCGACCGATGCGGAAGCGGCCTACCGCACCGCCTTCACCGACCCCAGTTGCCTCAAGATGATCCTGGACTGGAGGGGCCTCGCATGAGCCTGGCCAGCATACCTTTAACCGCGGTCACCGCCCGTCCCGATGCCGGCGCGCCCTTTTCCGCCTCGGAGGCGGGTGGCTTGAGCACCGGGGGTGGTACGGGTAAACGTGCCCAGATCATCGCCATCTATGGCAAGGGTGGCATCGGCAAGAGCTTCACCCTGGCCAACCTCTCCTACATGCTGGCCCAGCAGGGCCGCAAGGTCCTGCTTCTCGGCTGCGATCCCAAGAGTGATACCACGACTCTCCTCTTCGGGGGGCGGGCCTGTCCGACCATCCTCGCGACCTCCGCCAGCAAAAAGGCGGCTGGCGAGCAGGTGCGCATCGGTGACGTCTGCTTCAAACGGGACGGGGTCTTCGCCATGGAGCTGGGTGGGCCCGAGGTCGGCCGCGGCTGCGGCGGCCGTGGCATCATCCATGGCTTCGAACTCCTGGAGCGGCTGGGTTTCCACGACTGGGACTTCGATTACGTCCTGCTCGACTTTCTCGGCGACGTCGTCTGCGGGGGCTTCGGGCTCCCGATCGCCCGCGACCTGTGCCAGAAGGTCGTCGTCGTCGGCTCCAACGATCTGCAATCCCTGTATGTGGCCAACAATGTCTGCTCGGCGGTGGAGTACTTCCGCCGGCTGGGGGGCAATGTTGGTGTCGCCGGCATGGTCATCAATAAGGACGATGGCACGGGCGAGGCGGAGCAATTCGCCGGGGCGGTGGGCATCCCCGTCCTCGCCACCATCCCCGCCAACGACGAGATTCGTCGTCTGAGCGCCAGCTACCAGATCGTGGGGCGTCCGGGCGATACCTGGGCCCCCCTGTTCGAGCAGTTGGCGGACAATCTGGCCGTGGCCCCCCCGCTCCACCCCAGGCCTCTCGGCCAGGATGAACTGCTGGCGCTCTTCAGCGGTCGGGACACGGGGACGATCGTCGCCATGGAGCCAGCGACCCTCGGCGATATGTGCGGCCAGTTGGCTGTCGCCAAGCCTTCCCTGGAGGTCATCTACGACGAGGCCTAAGGGGCCGAGCCGGGAACTGCCAAGATGACTGCCGATCCACACATGCCAAAGGCCGTTTTCAGAATCGCGGAAGCCCCGGCGGGCGGCGCGGGGACCCTTAAGTCAGGGTCCCAGCCACACCTGAAGTTGGGCAACGCGACTGAGAATCCGACTGGCCTGGTTCGGTCTCAGACGGCCCGGGGGCCGCATGATCAGCCTCAAACCATGTGCCCCGCCTTCGGTGCCCTGCGGGTGGGGTTGCGGATGCGCCGCACGGCGAGCCTGCTCTGTGGCTCGGCCTGCTGCGTTTACGGGCTCAGCTTTACCGGTCACTTCTATGGCGCGCGCCGCTCTGTCGGCTATGTGCCCTTCGATTCCGAATCCCTGGCCACGGGCCAGATCTTCGAGGACGTCAAGGCGGCGGTCTTTGAGTTGGCCAATCCGGATCTCTACGATGCGGTCGTGGTCATCAATCTCTGTGTCCCCACCGCTTCGGGGGTGCCGCTGCGCCTCTTGCCCCGCCAAATCAACGGCGTGCGGATCATCGGCCTGGACGTGCCCGGGTTCGGCGTGCCGACCCACGCGGAGGCCAAGGATCTGCTGGCGGGCGCCATGCTCGCCTACGCCCGAGCCGAGGCGGAACTGGGACCGGTCCAGGCACCCCGCGGTGGCCGCAGCGCCCGACCCACGGTGACCCTGGTGGGCGAGATGTTCCCCGCCGACCCGGTCGGGATCGGTATGCTGCTGGAGCCCCTGGGCCTGGCTGCCGGTCCCACGGTGCCCACCCGTGAGTGGCGGGAACTCTACGCCGCCCTGGATTGCGCCGCCGCCGCCGTCCTTCACCCCCAATACACCGCTGTCGCCGCCGAGATGCAGGCCGCGGGTCGCGTCGTGATCGGCTCGGCCCCGGTGGGGCGCGAGGGCACCGCGGCCTGGATCGATGCCGTCGCCCAGGCCTGCGGCATCGCCCGGGACCAGGCCGACACCGCCAAAAATCGGGTGCTGCCGGCCATCGCCGGCGCCCTGGCGCAATTCCCCATCAAGGGCCGCATCACCCTGTCCGGCTACGAGGGGTCCGAGCTCATCGTCGGGCGACTCCTGGTCGAGAGCGGCGCGGACCTGCGCTATGTGGGGACAGCTTGCGGTCGCACCCCTTGGTCGGCGGCGGATTGCGACTGGCTGGAGGCCAAGGGTGTGACGGTATGCTACCGCGCCACCCTGGAGCAGGATCTGGCGGCGGTCGCGGAGTTTCAACCAGACCTGGCCATCGGTACGACACCCGTTGTCCAGCAGGCCAAGGAATGGACCATCCCCGCTCTCTATTTCACGAATCTGATCTCGGCCCGGCCCCTCATGGGCCCCGCCGGTGCTGGCTCCCTGGCCCAGGTCGTCAATACGGCCATGGCCAACAAGGCGCGCTTCACGGCGATGCGAGACTTCTTTGCCCCCGAGCCGGCTACCCCGGCGCGGGTGGCTACCGTCGCACCCCAGCTTTCGCTGGCCAGCAGGACGGGAGGGGCGGTCTCGTGTTGATCCGCGACCTCGATCGGGCCGGTGGTTATTGGGGCGCCGTTTACGTCTTCAGTGCCATTGACGGGCTGCAAGTCATCATCGACGGCCCCGTCGGCTGCGAGAACCTCCCGGTGACGGCCGTCCTGCATTATACGGATGCCTTGCCACCCCACGAACGGCCCATCGTGGTGACCGGCCTGGGTGAGGAAGAACTTGGCCAGACGGGTACCGAGCAGGCCTTGCAACGGGCCTGGGCCAGCCTGGATCAATCCCTGCCGGCGGTGGTAGTCACGGGTTCTATCGCCGAGATGATCGGCGGGGGCGTGATACCCGAGGATGGGAAGATCAAGCGCTTCCTCCCCCGTACCATCGACGAGGACCAGTGGCAGACCGCCGATCGGGCGATGTACTGGCTCTGGAACGAATTTGGGACCCCCGCGGGTCGTGGCGCCAACCGGGCGCGGCCAACGAGGCGCGCCGATCGGCCACGCGTCAACCTGATCGGGCCGAGCTACGGTTGCTTCAATAGTTGGTCCGATGTCGCCGAGATTCGTCGTCTGGTCGAGGGCATTGGCGCCGAGATCAATCTGGCCTTTCCCCTGGGCACGCACCTGTCCGAAATCCCGCGCCTGGCGGACGCCGAGGCCAATATCTGCCTCTATCGCGAATTCGGACGCACCCTCTGCGAGGCCCTGGAGCGGCCCTATCTCCAGGCCCCCATGGGGCTCCACGGCACCACGCGCTTCCTGCGCGCCCTCGGCGAGGTGTTGGGACTGGACCCCGAGCCCTTCATCGAGCACGAGAAGCAGACGACGCTCCGGCCGGTATGGGATCTATGGCGTTCGGTCACCCAGGACTTTTTCGCCACGGCCAGCTTTGCCGTGGTGGCGGGGGAGACCTACGCGCGGGGGCTGTGCCGCTTCCTGGGCGATGAGATGGGGCTGCCCTGTACCTTCGCCTTCACCCGGCGCCCGGGCGAAAAGACGGACAACGACGCGGTACGGCTGGCGACGCGGGAGCGGGCGCCCCTGATCCTGTTTGGCAGTTACAACGAGCGCATGTATCTGGCGGAAGCAGGCGCGCGCACCGCCTATATCCCTGCATCCTTCCCGGGAACCTTGATCCGGCGCCACACGGGCACGCCCTTCATGGGCTACGGTGGGGCGACCTATCTGGTGCAGGAAGTCTGCAATGCCTTGTACGACGCCCTCTTCCACATCCTGCCCCTCGGGACTGACCTGGATAAGGTGGATGCGACCCCGTCCAGGCTTTACGAGGAGTTGCCCTGGGACTCGGAGGCCAAGGCGCTGCTAGACGATTTGGTCCAAAGCCAGCCCATGCTGATCCGGATCTCGGCCGCCCAGCGCTTGCGCGAGGCCGTCGAACAGGGGGCTAGGACAGCGGGAGAACGGCGCGTAACTTTGGGGCGGGTGGCGAACTCCTCCGACACCTTGGGTTGGACGTCCTAGGGCAAGGGCCGCGAGCGGGGGCAACGAGATTATTCCGTCTGGCCGCGAGAGTAGACGGGGGCAATTTGGGTCTAGCACCTGGCTATGTCAGGGGGCCCGGTGCCATGACGTATGGCGTCGTGGCGATCCTGGCCACGCGGATTGAGCGTGGTAACGACAGCATGGTCATTCTGAGATCGGGAGAAAGCATAATGAGCGAAGAGAAAACCAGTCTTTCCGGGCTGACGGATAACGAGGCGAAGGAGTTCCATGGCGTGTTTGTGTCCAGCTTCCTCGCGTTTACGGCGGTTGCGGCGGTAGCCCACATCCTGGTCTATATGTGGCGTCCCTGGTTCTGAAAAACGGTTTAATCCATCGATACTTTTATTAATTAAGGGGAGCAACAAATGATAGATGCGCTCGCAAACAGAATGTACCAGGTCTGGTTGATCTTTGATCCACGCCTCGTGCTGGTGGGCTTGGCCGCTTTCCTGATCTTTTTGGCCGTGGTGATCCACACCCTCTTGCTCAGTACGGACCGTTTCAACTGGCTTGAGGGAGTTGGAACTAAAGGCGCCCCCACCGCTGTCCATTACGTGGCGCCGCCGGCCAAGTAGTTTCATCGGCGAGGGTAGCGAGCGAGGCAGCCACCGGCCGCCACGTCCAGTTCGCTGCTCGGGCCGTTAACAGGAGGCAGCCCGCCTGGCGCCTCCCGATCAGAGGGTTACACCATGGCCATGTTGAGTTTTGAAAGAAAATACCGCGTTCGCGGAGGAACGCTGATCGGGGGAGATCTTTTTGACTTCTGGATGGGGCCTTTTTATGTCGGCTTCTTCGGAGTCACGGCGATCTTCTTCGCACTACTAGGGACCTTATTGATTCTCTGGGGCGCGGCGCTTGGGCCGACCTGGAACATCTGGCAGATTAATATCACACCGCCGGATCTCAGCTACGGTCTGGGGTTGGCCCCGCTCAGGGAAGGGGGACTCTGGCAAATCATTACTATCTGCGCCATTGGGGCCTTCGTCTCCTGGGCCCTGCGTCAGGTTGAGATTTGTCGCAAACTAGGCATGGGCTACCATGTGCCCTTTGCCTTCAGCGTGGCGATATTTGCCTATGTGACCCTGGTCGTTATCCGTCCCGTCCTCTTGGGCGCCTGGGGCCATGGTTTCCCCTACGGCATCATCAGCCATCTTGATTGGGTATCCAACGTCGGGTATCAGTTCCTCCATTTCCATTACAACCCGGCGCACATGCTGGCCATCACCTTCTTCTTCACGACGACTTTGGCGTTGTCGATGCATGGCTCCCTGATCCTGTCGGTCACGAATCCACGCAAAGGTGAACCCGTCAAGACCGCCGAGCATGAGAACACCTTCTTCCGGGATGAAGTGGGCTACTCGATTGGGGCTTTGGGTATCCATCGGTTGGGTCTCTTCCTCGCCTTGTCCGCTGCCTTCTGGAGTGCCATCTGTATCGTTCTCAGCGGCCCCTTCTGGACGAGGGGCTGGCCCGAGTGGTGGAACTGGTGGCTCAATCTGCCGATTTGGGCATAACGCGGGGTTATCGTCATGGCTGAATATCAAAATATCTTTACGCAGATCCAAGTTCGCGCCCCTGCGCATGCCGGCCCACCCCTGGTTGGGGGTCATTGGGCACGCCAGGGTGGGCCCTTCTTTAACTACTGGGCAGGTAAAATCGGCGACGCGCAGATAGGTCCCGTCTATCTAGGCGCCACGGGTGTCTTCTCGCTGGTCTTTGGCTTCATCGCCTTTGAGATTATTGGACTCAATATGTGGGCCTCCGTTGACTGGAACCCCATCGAGTTCCTTCGCCAACTGCCGTGGCTGGCGCTGGAGCCGCCACCCCCTCAGTATGGCTTGAGCATACCGCCACTGCATGATGGTGGTTGGTGGCTGATGGCGGGCTTCTTCCTGACGGCGTCTATCATCCTCTGGTGGATCAGGACTTATCGGCGTGCCATCGCCCTAGGAGTCGGGACTCATATGGCCTGGGCCTTTGCCGCGGCGATCTGGCTCTATCTGGTGCTGGGCTTTATTCGCCCTGTCCTGATGGGCAGTTGGGCGGAGGCAGTGCCTTTTGGAATCTTCCCGCACCTGGATTGGACCGCTGCCTTCTCCATACGGTACGGCAACCTCTTTTATAATCCCTTCCATATGCTGTCCATTGCTTTCCTCTATGGTTCTACCCTGCTGTTCGCCATGCATGGGGCCACGATTCTGGCGGTGAGTCGCTTTGGTGGCGATCGCGAGATCGACCAGGTGGTTGATCGCGGTACTGCCTCGGAAAGAGCGGCCCTCTTCTGGCGCTGGACAATGGGCTTCAATGCCACCATGGAGTCGATCCACCGGTGGGCTTGGTGGTTTGCCGTGCTGACGGTTATCACGGGCGGAATCGGTATCCTTTTGACCGGAACGGTCGTCGATAACTGGTATCTGTGGGGTGTGAAGCACGGTACCGCTCCAGCCTACCCGCTGGTGCCGCATGCCTTACCGGATCCCTCCTTGCTGCCGGGAGGTGCGCAATGAACCGAGCAAACTTTTCTCGCAAGACCCTGCCTCTCGCCGTAGCCGCCGCCGTCATGGGCCTGGCTGGCTGCGAGCGGCCACCGCAGGAGACGGTGCAATTGGGTTATAACGGCCTGGGTATGGAGGCGGTGGTCAATCCCCGTATTCTGGCGGCCAAGGTGGCGGAGAATATCCCACCCGCTCCGGAGCCGCCCGCGGCGGTCATACCCGCCAAGGCGTCGGAGATTTACCAAAACGTCCAGGTGCTTGGCCACCTGAGTATCACCGAGTTCAACCGGCTCATGTTGGCTATCTCCAAGTGGGTAGCCGCTGACCTGCCCGAGGCGGAAAGATGTAACTACTGCCATGCCTCGGAAAATCGTGCC
>JBGAUK010000066.1:0-19306 GCA_044228695.1 Chromatiaceae bacterium
CGGCGCGCAGTGGATGGACTACGAAGAGAAGATGACCGACGTGAATATCCCCGTGCAACTGCTGGCCGATGCTTTCGAAGATCGCTTCGACACCGCGCTGCTGGTCTCGGGCGATAGCGATCTCACCACGCCTGTTAGCCAGGTATGTGCCCGCTTTCCGCGCAAGAGGATCGTCATCGCCTTGCCCCCGAAGCGGCGCTCACACCAGTTGATCCAGGCCGCCTCGGGCCACTTCATCATCAACGAAACCGCCTTTCGTCACAGCCAGCTCCCGGTCCAGGTGCAGCGAGCCGACGGTTTTATCCTCCACCGCCCGGCCACCTGGCGATAGGGATAGTATGCGGGGCGGCGCATGAGCGCCATGCCCCCCAAGTACCTGGCGGTCGTGACGCCCCTGGTGGACAAGGCGCGCGAGATCCTGGAGTCCGGGGAGTCGCTGCAGCCCTTCGCGTTCATCGGCAACTTCGAGACCGGGCGGATCCTGCCGGTCCTGCTCGACACGCGGGACGACCGCGCCAAGGACGGCTCGGCCGCGGCGATCCGGCTCGCCGCCGAGCAGACGCAGGCGCACTTCGTCTTCACCATCATGGAGGCGTGGGCCCTGCCGAAGGACAAGCTGCACCGCCACGGGGAAATCATCCAGAAATACGGCTCGATCGGGGCCAGCCCTTACCGCATCGACGCCGCGGCCTTCGTCCTGGAGACCTCATATGGCACCTGGCTCGCCCAGGCCACCATCAAGCCGAAGGGCTACTCCAAGAAGAAACGGACCTTCGGGCAGGTCGACTTTATGTTCGGGGATCAGTTGGAAGGGCGGTTCGGTGGGCTGTTGGGGGCGGGAGCGGATGGCGGTACCCTGCATTGACCGGGGGGTAGGCACCGACAGGGCTGGCGGGCACGACGGTTGGGTTCGGATACCAGATTGATACCGAACCGCATCTCTGCGAAGGCTTGCTGGGCGCGGCGAGGGTTCAGAGTGCTACTCCACGGTGGTCGGGCTGGCCAGACGTTAAGCCCAGCAAGCCTATACCGCAAGCGCGCGGTAGGCTGTTGCCGGCTTGGCGCAGGATGGCGTTGGCCGGGGTGGGCACGGAGAAGGTGATGCCGGTGGTCGGCCGCAAGCGGTGGCCGCCGATGCCCACCAATACGTCGGGAAAGAAACAGCCATTGGTTCAGACGAGCAGGTCGCGGGCATTACCGGCATGGAGCAACCCCTGACGGGATGGCCAATGTTGCTCGCGGTGGCGGCGCGGTGAGCACTCCAGGCAGTAGCGCAGGCGCTTAGGGATTGGCAGCACACCTGGGCGCTCCGGCAGGGGGGAAGATGTGATCGACGAGAGGTACGGCGGCCTCCGCCATGCGCCTGTCGTAGCCCGACGGGCAGATGCCGCGCCCCCCAGGAGAAGGCTACCCGGAAATCGTCGCCGCACGCTGGGAAACGCGCCCGATATAACCCACAGGCCAGGATGCCGTATACGAGATGGGCTAGCCTTATGCGCGACCACCGTCATAGCCACTCCCCGCCACCCTTCCGACGTCCCATCGCCTACCAGTTAGGCGAGGTCACGGTAGATCTCGGCGATTACCTGCTTAACATCGGCCATGGCTGGCTGCTTCGTCTCACCCATCCCTTCAGGGCGCACCTCACTGCTGACTGCAGCAAGCATTGGTCTCTATGCCCGCCTACAACACCGTGTGTTCTCCGGGGGCCCCCTCCGGCAACCGTTGTCGAGGGGTAGAGGAGGCTTCCTTACCACCTCACACGTTCAGGGCGTAAACCCTGTCGGGCATCGATCAAAACTTCCCAGCCGTCGCGAACCCCCGACGACGGGTATCGCAATTGATGTTCCAAATAGACCTGGTAAACTGAAAAAAAGTTACTGGCCTTTGATGAAACTCCGCAACATGGTTCAGAAATGCCTTTAACAATCAGTGGAATGAACTACTTCACGGCTGCCGATGTGGCGGAATGGCTGGCGGTGAGCCGACAGACCCTCCGGTACTGGCGGCAGGAACGGAAGATCCAAGTGTGCCATAGGTTCCGAAGCGCCTGATGCGCGGCGTCGACGCGCTGGCCGGCAAGATCGACATTGCCCTCTACGTCGTCTCCGCCGGCTACGGCCTGATCCCCGGCGTCCGCAGACTCGCGCCATACGAGTGCTCCTTCATCGGTCAGCGCCGCGACGATTTATGAGCCTTACCGTCTTGCTTCAAGAGTCCTTTGCACTGGGTGCACCGCCTGGGTGGCAGTGCTCGCGGGAGGTCTCGTTCTTGTCGAAAGACCTTGAAGCGAGACTCGGATTTGCTCCGCGCGCAGACGTGCTCTTAGAGAATCGTGCTCTGGGCCGGCGGCTCTGGATCGAATTCGAGATCAGCCGTGCCGACCCCGTTGCTAACCATATGAAATTCGCTGTCGGGCATCTGTTCTTCCCACAACCGGCGGGCGATGCGTTCATTTCCATGGTCAGCCATCACGTTGCTGTAGGCCGCAGGAATCTCGGGGCAACCGCCGTTATCCTGATGCGCAGACTTGGTATGCAGGCATTCCAAGTCCCATTACTACCTGCGATTTCCGGAGCGGAGATCAAGTTATTGAACCACTTAACTAAATCTCGGCTTATGGAGCGCAACCTTTCTGTGGCCGCTGAGATCGAGCGCGCCATTACGATTGCAGAGCCGGTCTTTGTACATCGTGCGAACGCTATTTTCTTCGCATCCAATGCCCTTGAGGTCTCGCTCAACGTCGCAAGCTGGAATCGGGACGCCGCGACTGAAATGGGAGCAGCTCTTTGGGGCAAGCGAACCGTGACCTTTTTCGTTTACGACCCACGCTCTTACCTCTTCGCGCCCTCGAAGTTCTGTGCTTTTCTTCCCGCGCTCAGAATCGCAGATTGCCTCGTCCCAGACTCCCTCGACAACCTAATCGGCATGACAATCGAATATTATTGTTCGGTCGACCAGACTGCACCGCTCTTCGATGGTGCTATAGCTCGAAAGCATTTACTGGACCGTTTGGGCTATCGTTTGGTCGAGCCTGGCAAAGACCCGGATCTGCAAGTGCGTTTCAATAAGTGGCTTGTTGCGCACGAGCAACTCGTCCGGGTACACCCCCGTAGTGCCCATATTATGCTTCCCGAATAGTGGCAGACCCGCCCGGTTAGGCTATTCCATGTCAGACCCAGGGTAACCGCCCGGTTACCCTGTAACAACTCATCGATGCTGCACGGGACACGTACCACTAGAATCTGCCCCGTCCCCTCACCCCCACCATCCCCGTCGTGCGGACAAACCTGGCGATGCTGAAGCCCGGACCGACCAAGACCCACGCCCGCACGCAAGGTATGATGCAGGAACTAATTTCTAGGAGGACACCCCTCGCATGTGCGACCAACACATTACCCTGAGAACTATTGACGAACTGCGCCTCGATGAAGCCGGGCAGTCGATCCGCTATGTCATCCCAGCCTACCAGCGCGGCTATCGTTGGAGCCCCACTCAGGTGACGCAACTCCTCGACGACCTCCGCGAATTCACCTACCGCAACAATTCGCAGCCGGAGGAATTTTACTGTCTCCAGCCGCTCGTCCTGTTGGCCAGGCCGGACGGCGCTTACGAGGTGGTGGACGGCCAGCAACGGCTGACCACCCTGTTACTCATCCTGCGCCAATTCAATAAACGCGCAGGGGATGATTATCAGCTTCCGCTTTATACGCTGGCGTATGCGACGCGGCACGATCTGGACGACTTTCTGAGAGCCCCGAACCAGGAACAGGCGGATCGTAACATCGACTTCTTCCACATCTTCCAGGCCATAAATACGATCGAAGCTTGGTTCTCGGCCCACCGGAACAAGCTCAGGCTGATCGAGGATACTTTTCTCAACAACGCGAAGGTTATCTGGTTTCAGCTCGCCGCTGGCGAGAACCCGGTGGCGGCGTTCACGCGGCTGAATGTGGGAAAGATTCCGCTGACCAATGGCGAGTTGATTCGCGCGCTGTTCCTTCGCGGCGGCGCGGGGGAAGCCGCCGAATCCCGAGGGCTGAAAATCGCCTATGAATGGGACCTAGTGGAAAAGGCGCTGCAAGACCCGGCGTTCTGGGCCTTCCTCCGCAACGAGACGGGGCGGAGCGGTAGCCGGATCGACTTCCTTTTTGATCTTGCCGCGCCGAAGCAAGGCATGGTGCCAGGCACGGATGACTACGCGACGTTCAACTACTTCGCCGCCAGGGTCGCCCCCAGAGTCGACGACAGGGGAGACGTTCTTGCGAATGAGTGGCTCGCAGTGAAGCAGATTTATATGTTGCTCGCGGAGTGGTTCGATGACGGCCACCTTTTCCATCTCGTGGGCTTTTTGATCTGGGCCGGGGAGGATGTGAATGCACTGCGGCTCCAGGCTACGATGCTCAGAAAAAGTGAGCTAAAGAAGGTATTCAGGGAAAAGGTCGTGAATCGCGCTTTTGGGGCTATGAGGCCCGCCGAGCCGCAGGCGCTAGGCTCATGGATCGCGAATCAACTGGACGGTCTGGTATATCCGCGCGATCGCGGGCGGATCAGATCGATCCTCCTACTATTCAATCTGGCGACCTTGCTTCAGCACACCGAGTCAAACATTCGCTTCCACTTCGAGAGTTTTAAGACGGCACGGTGGGACATCGAGCATGTGCGCTCAGTGGCCGCGGCGGAGTTAGGCAGCCCGGTGCAGCAAGCCGCCTGGCTCGGGCATATCCAGCGCTACCTCGAAATCGCCGCGCAGGAGACTGAGGCGGTGACGTTGCAGGCCCAGATTGAAGCGCATCTCGCGCGGCCGGAATCGGAGCGGGTCGCCGCTTTTGAGCCGCTCTATGCGGACTTGCTCCGGCACTTCCGCGAAGACGACGGTGGCGAGCCTGACAACAGTATCGCCAATCTGGCACTGCTGGACCAGGAAACTAACCGGGGCTACAAGAACGCTGTCTTTGCCGTCAAAAGAAAGCGGGTGCTGGAACTCGACGAACATGGGGTTTTCGTGCCGCTCTGCACACGTAATGTGTTTCTAAAATGTTACAGTCCGCAGGTTGATCATACGCTGTATTGGACGCAGGAAGACCGGGACGGCTACCGGCAGACGTTGATCGATACGTTGCACACCTTCATCACCGGAGAATGGATTGATGCCTGAAGCCTTCTGCCAGATCATTCAAGCCCACCGGATCGAAGTGCCCCTGATCCAGCGGGATTATGCCCAGGGCCGGGACGCGCATAAGGACGTGAGGGAGGATTTCCTCGGCGCGCTCCACGACGCATTATTGAGGTTGGCCGGCGAACAGGGCGAACAACGACGGCCGCTGAATCTCGATTTCGTCTACGGGAGCATCGAAAAAGCCGGCGGGGCCTCACGCTTTCTCCCGCTAGACGGCCAGCAGCGGCTGACGACCCTGTTTCTCCTGCACTGGTATCTGGCTTGGCGCGACGACCGCCTGCCTGATTTCCAGGCGATGGTTTGGGCGGAGAACGGTTCGCTTTTTACCTATGGGGTTAGGCCAAGCAGCACGGAGTTTTTTGATAAGCTGGTCCAATTCATTCCCGAGTCTTCCCCGGATGACTTACCCCGGGAGGACCAGCAGGACCGGAAGGAAATACCCCGGAAGGAAATACCGGGGGTCAGGCATCTGCTGGAGGACCAGCCGTGGTTCTTCTTGCATTGGCGATCGGACCCGACCATCCAGTCCGTCCTAACCATGCTAGACGCCATCCACAGGCGTTTCCGCGACACGGATCATTTGTACGCACAACTGGTGGATGAAGCGCAACCAGCTATCACTTTTCATCTGCTGCCGCTCACTCATTTCGGCTTGACCGACGATCTCTATATTAAGATGAACGCCCGCGGGAAACCGCTCACCGCGTTCGAGACATTCAAGGCACGCTTCGAGGAACTTTTGAGGACCCTGTTTCCTGGAGTTAACCGAGAACTTGATGGGGCCCAGTTGTCCGTGGCGGAGTTTTTCGAACGCCGGATTGATACTCAGTGGACGGACTTCTTCTGGCACTACCAGCACCCCACGTTTGATGAGGCGGCAATGAATTTGGTCTGGGCGCTGATCCGCGTCAGTCTCGAACCGGCGAGAGAACGGTTCGCGGCTGATACCACGGCGCTCGGAGAAAAGACCCTGGGGGCCGGCTTCACGCTCTTCCATGATCGTGGGTGGCTGACACCTCGATTCGCGGACCATTTGATCGATCTGCTAGAAACATGGAGTGCGGACCGAGGCGAGTTGAGGCCGCAGCTACCTAACCCTGATTACTTCAATGAAGCGGCGTTTTTCCAGAAAGCCATCAACACGCCCTGGGCACTGACGTATCGCGAGTTGGTGCAGTTTGCCGCCTTTGTCTTCTACCTCACGCAGCATCGGGGCGCGGTGCAGCAGGCCGCGCTCCAGGAATGGATGAGGGTCGTTACCAACCTTGCGTCCAACAGCGACATCGAGCGCCCCGAGGAGTTCAAACGGAGTCTCATGGGGCTGCAAAGACTTGTTCCGTACGGACAGGCTATTCTCCCAACGCTCGCCAGGTGGGGAAACGAGCCTCTCGGCTTCAGCCCGCAACAAGTCCGCGAGGAGGCTCTCAAGGCGACACTGATCCTCACGGGGGACGACTGGAGGGCGTGCATCGACGCCGCCGAGAGGCATGGATATTTTCGCGGCCAGATCGAGTTCCTATTGAAGTTTTCGGGCGTGCTCGACCGGTGGCTCAATGACAGGGGGCTTCCCTGGGGCGATGCGGATGATGCTGAGTATCGGCGCAAGTTTTCAGATTACTATAGCAAAGCCTCGGCGGTGTTTTCCGGGGATGGGTTGAGGGACTTTGGCGCGTGCCGCTGGGAGCGGGCTCTCCTGATGAAGGGCGATTACCTGCTCAATGCGGGGATCAACCGGTGCTTCCTCGTCAACAGAGAGGGTGATGCCAATTGGAGGCGCCTCCTGCGAGGATCGTTCAGACCGGACCTAGACGCGGAACGGAGACGACAATACGTCCTCGAGCTGTTGGATGATATCGATCTCGGCAACGGCGTCGAAAATTCGCTGGATATGGTGCTGTTGGGTCCTCTACCGGTGGAGCCGTGGCGGCGCGCCATGATCGAGCAGCCGGAACTCATTAATTATTGCCATCGTCGGATGGTTCGGTGGGGGAACGAGAACATCTATTTACTTCACGGGATCAGGATGAGCGGCGAGCACGCCGAGCTTTTCACCTACCACCTCAAGGTAGGCCTCTTAACGAGAATGCATGAAAACGGGGAGCTTAACCCTTTCGGGGCGCCACGGTATCCGCGGGTGAACGGCGAGGCCCAAACGCCACACGTCTACCTTGATTGGAGGCGGGACGACGCCACTACCATCAGGTTGAGTATCTTCCACTCCCAAGACGCATACCTGCTTAAGGTGACAAGCAGGCATGGCGGCGGGCTTCCGGCCGACCTTCAAGGCAAACTCGGCCAGGTTGGCTTCGCAGTTAACGCAGACGCAACCGAGGCAGCGTCTCCACGAGTAGAGAGAGCAGACATTAGGTCGAAGGTTGAGGCGATCGTAGCTATAGCCCGACAACCCTAGCCACATACTCCGAACCCGACGGCAGATACCCTATCCACCGAGGCGGGACGGGGTATTCAATGTAATGCTCGGCGGTGTTATTGGTCAGCGGTAGTGCGGGCTGCGCGAGCACCTGGAAGATCGCATCCCAGTCGTTGCCCAACTCGACGGCCAGGGCCTGAGCCTTGGCGTGGCGATGGGTACGATGAGCGGCGACGCGCTGGCGCAAGGCGGCGCGTTTTTGGGCGTAGACCCGCGGCAGGTCTGGCGCCGCGTCGGGTGGGCCCCTCGCGGGCGGCGTAGATCGCCCTCATCAGCGTTTCCAGGGTGGTGCGGATCAGGTTGCCGGAGGCGCGCCCGTCCGGATCCTAGCACCCGACCAGCCCCTGGGGTTTGCGTTGCAGGTGTGCCCAGCAACGCAAGCGCTGCGGATACCCCCGGTAGGAGAACCAACCATCGCTCATCAACCAGCCGGTGAAGCCATCGAGCGCCCGCGAAACCGTGGACTTGCCGCGCCCGGCCATGATCGTGGTGGTGGTGATGAAGACCCACAACCAGGGCGTTTCGTGGTGCTGCGGCCAGGGGGTTTCGTCGGCATGCAGCAGCCCACTGGCCTGGACCGCCACGGCGGCGGCCTCATGCAGGGTCTGATGCTGAGTTGTACGTCCAGCCAGATCAGGAGAAATTCTTGGATGCGCGCCCGGGACAGGCGAAAGCGCAGGTTCAGCGCGATGACCAGGGCCGCTAACCCCGGTCCGACCAGGCGCCATTCGCGCACCTGGACCCTCGCGAGGGCGGGGTCGTCCGTGCCCTCGGCAGGCCGGGCGCGGGTGTGATGCCCACAGGGACAGGTGACCTCGTAATTCGGGTGATCAACCACCGACAGGTGCAAACCCGGCGCCGCCGGGTCGCCCCAGTTGGGGTCGAGCGGCTGGGTTTCACGTCAGGGACCACTGACCAGGAACCCTCCCTGCGCCTTCTTGAGCGTGTTCCAGTTGATCTTGCCGTCGGCGAAAGCTTCCGGGACCACTTGCTGGAGTTGCGCTAAAGGGTCTGCGGGGAAGGTGTAGCAGGGGTGAATTTCTCGATGGGCATGACAATTCCTTGGGGATATCTCGGGGAGCACTTGCGGCGGCGCGTCATTCCTCGGCTTGGAGGGCCGCATCCAGGCGCTCGGCGCGGTCTTGTTCGTCCAGTTGTTCCAGGAAGGCGCGCAGTTGAGTTTCCTGGCGATGCCCAGAGGCGCGGGCGTAGTCGCGATAGGCGGAACAGGAAAAGCGCCCGTCGCAGTTGCCGCAAACATCCTGACCGAAGGTGCGACGGTTGCCGGATTTGGCCTGGAGTTCGGCCACCTTGCGCGGCTGAAAACAATGTGCCTCGATAGCGTCGACAGTCTCGCCAAACTGCTTGATGGTGGCATGTACCTGCTGCTGGTCGAAGGGAATCGGCACCACGGGCTGCCAAGCCGCCAGCGCCCTGGCGAGCTTGGCTGGATCCTGGGGCGGCTGGAGGGCGCCCTTAACCGACAGTGGGTAAGCGGTGGCAATGACCGCGGTCTCGTGCAGGGGTTGCCCGCGCAGGGTTTGCCAGATATGGGCGTAGACGTTCAACTGGCCTTCGTACAGCGCCCGGTATTGCTGCACATACTCGGCGTCGTGGGTCTTGATGTCATACATCACGGTGCGGTCGGCCTCCTGCACGATGTCGACAACGCCTTCGATGGTGTAGCGGTGCCCGGCTGGACTCTGTTGATCGGACAGGACCAGTAAGACCTCGGTGTCGGTGACCTTGGTGGCGATGCCGTGGAGCTTGCGCCAGTAGAGCAGTACTTGGTTGAAGGCGGCGTCCTTGACTTCTGGACTTAGGGCATGGCCACCGTCGGCCAACAAGAGTACGTAGTTCTCCTCGAACATATCGCGCAGGCGGTCTTCGACCTCGTCGTTGGTCATAACTGGCTCCGTTGTCCGATCATCAGGTGATGCAGGTCTTCCAGGGTGCGATGCACCAGGCTCCCGAAGAGCATGATCGTGCCGCGCGAGGGCACAAAGCCGTACTTGCGAAAGAGCATGTATTGACGCGGACAGCGATGGTAGAGCAGGTAATCGGCGGTGTAGGAATAGGCTTTCGGCTGGGCGTCCGGAGTGTCGGAGGCGGGGGTGACCTTGCTGAGCTTGAGCTGCGGGATACGGGGAATGGCACCGCCTTCCAACAGCGCCTTGAACGGGCGGTTGATCCGCTGACCGCGACCTTGAAAGTGGGCGAGGACAAGCAAGTTCTTGGCCCGCGAGAGGGCGACGTAATACATGCGCATGACATCGAAGCCCGCGCTGCGCTCCAGGGGTTCGCCCTGGCGGGACAGGAGCGGACGCACGATCGCCTCGATGCGCTGGACCTTGGCATCCTTGCGCAGATTGCCGAGCACGACGACGGGAAATTCCAGCCCCTTCGACTGGTGGATGGTGAGAAAGGGGATGCGGCCCTTGGGAAACGGGTCTTGGGCATCCTCGAACTCGGATTCTCCGCGCCGGAACAGGGCGTAGATATAGCTCATGAAGAAGGTGTTTTTGAAGCGGTCCTCGAGCAGCCGCTTGGCCGAGACGACATTAGCGTTGTAGTGGTCAACAAATTTGGCGAGGTATTGGGTCAGGAGTCCGAGATTGCAGATCGGCCCTTCGTCGCCGGCGGCGGCCAGATCCAACATTGCCTTGAAGTGCTGGAACATGCCGATTTGATAGAAGAGGTCCAGTAAAGACCAGTCGATGGCGGTGGCACGGTTGATCACGTAGCCGAGCGCAAATGGGTTACCTTCCGCCAGCCGAACCTTGGCGATGTTGTCGAAGGCGACACTCGACAGGGTGCGGCGGGCCTGCTCGGAGATGCCCTTGGTGTCGGCGAGCGGGCGCTTCATGGTGTCCGGCGCGTAAGGGGCCGCCAGTTCCCAGCCTTGCGCCTGGAGCGTGGCGGTCAGCTTCTCGTAGTCCGCGATGACCGTTGCGATCTCGGCCTTCTTCTGGGCGATGAACGCGGTCATGCCCGCGTCCGCCTTGCAGATCGCCGTGCCGCGTGTCTCGGCCGTCTTGATCCAGTCGTGAAAATCCTTGTAGTCACCCGCGGCGAAGTCTTCGTTGTAGTCGGGCTTGCCGAGGATCTGCACGACGATCCCGATGAAGTCGGTGATCTCGGGCAGCTCCAAAAATCGAGTCGCGCGCGGGGCGTAGACCTTGAGCCCCCTGGCTTCCAAAGCGGCCTGCATCCGCGCAACGCAGGTGGCTTTGAGCGAGGGGAAGAGGAAGGCGATCTGGTTCGGGTCGGTGACCTTGCCTTCCTTCAGCAGGCGCACCACCAGACCAGCGATCTCGGTGGCAACCTCCTCGGGATGAGCGGCGGTACTGGCGACCACGGCGGGGGTCTGGTCCTGACGGTGGGCCTCAATCTTCTTGGTGATGCGGTACTCTGTGTTGCGCGTGGGGTCAGCGTGGCGCCAATCCTCCTTGGCCATGAAGGCGCCGTAGAATTCGACGATCCGTGCGCTGGAGCGGTAATTGGTGTTGAGGTCGATCGGGGTGGGTTGCTGATTGAGGTAAAGCTGGCAGCGAGCCGGGAACTCCACGAAGTTTTCCACCGTGGCACCCCGGAAACGGTAGAGCGCCTGGTCGTCGTCGCCAACCACGCAGAGGTTGCCATGGCTCTTGGCGAGGGCGAAGAAGATCTGTTCCTGGATCGCGTTGGTGTCCTGATACTCGTCGATGATCACATGGCGGAAGACCGCGCCCGCCTGGGGCGAGCCATTCAGGACGCGCAGCGCCGCTTGTTGCAGGAGGGCGAAGTCGACCTTGGCCCCGCCATTGGCGGGAGTCAGGGTTTTGAGGTAAGCCGCGTAGAGGTCCGCCATGTGGTTTAGGTCGTTGTCTTGCTGGGACAACACCCGGATTGCCTCAGGAGTTAGGGATTCTTCGGAGAAGCGGTTGAAGAGGCTGATCGTGGCCGAGAGAGCGTTGTGTTTGGAAGAAGATGGGTGGCCGTTGACTAACCGTGTCACCGTTTCATTGAGCATGGCCTGGGTGAAATCGGCATCGCCAAATGATTCCACCAAGCTTTTCCAGGAGTGGGAGAGGTGGAGATACTGGTCTAGCTCGTCCATGAGCGCGGGGGCGCGGGGGCGGTGACCTGGCGGGTGGAAGCGCCGATCCGTCATTAGCCTCTGGCAGAGAGAATGCACCGTGCCGACATACATCTTGCTGATGTCGTAAGGGCTGCCAGTGGTGGCGCTGGCGGTGCCGAGATAGGCGCGCAATCCCTCCTTGAGTTGCAGGGCTGCCTTTTCGGTAAAGGTGCTGAGGAAGATTTCCTCGGGCTTGACGCCCTGGTCAACGATCAATCCCAAGGTGCGCCAGAGGAGGACCCGGGTTTTACCCGACCCCGGCCCCGCCGTCAGGAAGAGAGGGCCGTGGGTGTGGGTGATAGCGTCTTCTTGTGCTTCATTCGGTTTAAATCCTGCCTTTTGGCAAATCACCTCAATCGACATTCCCTTTCTCCTCCCTATGAATACAACTGTTAGGCTCCGCGCAGGGCGGATGCCGCCGCGCCGCAGGTATTTAGGGGTTCCCGCGTCTGAAATAAATTATATGGATTCCCTGAATATGGCCTAAAAAGAATCTATGTTAGCCACACAAGACAGAATCGGGCACCTTTTCAACCGAATCTCTTAGCTGGAGCGAGGGACTTTCCCGATTGCCCGCCAGCGTATTGGTTTTTCGAAGGTTAGCCCTTGCCACCTAACCTGTCAAACCAAAGGCAGGGGGCGGTTCTTACGAAATTGCTAGGTAAAGATTGCCAGGAAATAGGCCTAAAGCCCACCGCTGATTGCTGGGAGGCGCGGCGCACTTGGGCCGTTAAGGAACGGTTCATAAAAAAACATTGCATATTCAGTATTCGGACAACGGGATGCCAAACTCAAAGTGCCAGGTTCGGGTCCCTGGGTATTGAACCGTCACTGATTGCTTTGCGGTACGGACCAGGTTAGCTCGCCCCAACGGTGGCGCTGCCGCCGTCAATACAGTCCCTCTCCCGCCCATGTTGCGGACCGCCCCAGACACCCCACCAGAGCCCCATGGGGAATCCGATGATTACACCCCGCCACAAAGGACCCAAGCCCGCGCGGATTGGGGTGGCCGAGGGCCGGATGTGTTCCCAGGATGCACATCTTCACAAAATGGTGCCTGCCTATGCCCTATACTTTGGTTCTCGTAACACCAGTCGGAGAGCCAAGATGCCAACAGGTGGCGCCCGCCCCGGCGCCGAGCGCAAGGACGGATCCGGGCCGCTGGGGCGAGGCCACCCAGGTGGTGCGGCTGCCCGTCAGCCGCATACCGACGGTCAAGGAACTGGACACCCAGGGCCCGACGCCCTGCCTGCGCGCCCATCACCCGGATTTTGCCCCCCTCATCTTGCGACCGGGGCGGGAACTCCAAATTTGGCGGGGGGGGGCGTGATGCGACGCTGGCCATGAGCCCCTAAGCCCTGATCGATGCCTATGTGTCCCCCCGGCAAGGCCGATCAGTCACTGCCGCCAGAAAAGCGCCCACCGCCTCCCCATAATCCCCCGTATTGTGCAGTTGATGACCGCCGCCGGGCAGGACCAGGACCTGTGCCGTAGCCGCCGCGTCCCGGGCCACCCGATAGTCCAGCACCGCGTCATCCGCGGCGCAGATCAGCAGGCCCGGCACGTCCGGGCGCGGGGGGAAGTGCTCTTCCGCCACATAAGCCTCGCAATCTGCCGCGGTCCAAACGAAGGCGCCGCCGGTGTCGAAGCGCGTATTGAGGCCCAGGTAACGCCGCAGCGTGACGGAGGGCTGAATCGCTGGGTTCAGGGCCAGCCAGGGGCGGCCCAGTTGCTGGCCCAGCCGTCGGGCCCAGAAGCCCCCCAGACTGGTCCCCATCAGCACCACCGGGGCGGCGGGGTCCAGGCCCAGGCGTGCGAAGGCCGCGCGGTAGCCGGCGGGCCGGTAGTCGCCGTCGGTGGCGATCAAGGACACCGCATACCCCAGATCCCGGATCAGGTCGGTCTTGGGACTGGGCCCCTGGGGGCCACTGGCAAAGCCATGAAAATAGACGACGGTGGTCAGCGGCGGGACTCCGGTTGGGGAGGGATCCAGCAAGGGCCCCTCTAGGTTGACAGGGTAGCAAGCCCCACCGGCGCGGTGAAGGGTGCGGGCCTTGGCGGGTTGCCGACCCGAAGACAGATGCACGCTGTCCGTATGGGCGGAAAAGAGGGTGGTGGGCTGGTCGCCGAGGCGCAGGTACCGGTTACCAAAGCCGTCCTGGCGCATCCCGGGGACCGGATCGAGAAAGCGGGCGATGAAGGCCTGTTCGCTGGGTGAGTCACTGGCGCGTTTATAGGTCAACATCTCCTGGAGCAGGTGCATGGCGCTTACCTCGTGGGTGGTGAGCTCGCCATGATAGGGGACGGCTGCGACGAGATGAGTCGTTGAGGCCCCGGCGGGCGGGCGCGGCGGTGGTCCGGCCACTGCCCGCCTTATGCGGGGGGGGTGGTCAGCAGGTGCCGATTGACCCGCGCCAGGACCGACTCATCGCCGGTGAAATCAAAGCCCTTGGCCGCCAGGAGCTCGGCGACGAGCTGGTTGTTGGCATAGAATTCAGCTTCCTGTTGCGCCGCCTCCCGGCGTTTGCGCGAGATAACAAACCTGCGCTGGAAGGCGGGCAGGTCTTCCTGGCGACCGTCGGCCCGCAAGCGGACGTGCAGGTCGTCGCTCAAGCGATGGGAGGCGTAGTAATCGAGGTATTCGCCGCGCTCGTCGGTCGCGAACATGTACCAGATGAGCCAACCGGCCTGCTGGATGCGCCCCCGCTGGCGGTCGGCGATTGCCGCCGCGGGCAGGCGAATTTGCCAATGGGCGAAGCTGTCGTTGAACGCGGATTCAATGGTGGGTAAGTCAGACATAGGGTCTCCGCGTTGCTCTCGTTAAGGTTATCGAGATCGCCGCCATTGGGTCGGCTGCGGTATGAAGGAGACTGAGATAGGGGTCCATGGCGTTCCTGGGTGGTTGGTACGGCATGAACCCATGTTACGCGGGGCACGCGACAGATCTGGTCGCTAGCAAGCAGCGGCCTCGGGGCGGTGGTTGGCCAGGTCAACTCGCTTGGTTTTGAGGCGGACGGGCACGTTCTGTCGGGGTAATCATGACCCAATCGCGAAGATCGGCACCTGACCCACCAAAGCGACCTCTTTTGTCGCTATGCCCTGGATAATGGTCCTCGGTCCCCCGCGCCGCTTGTGCCATCCTCGACCCCGCGACGCTGCAGGGGGAAATCTTGCGCCTGGATTAAGACACCGAACCCTCAGTAGACGGCTTACAGGAGATATAACATGACCAGACTGGCGGCAATCGTGCAGGAAGCCCTCGATGACCTCGAATGGACCGATGAAATTGAAGATGATGAGGAAGCAGGCAAGAGCCGGGTGACCACCGGGGCCATGGTGGCAGGTCAGCCTTGCGATATCTATATTGACACGCACGAGCAACATGATGCGATCAGCCTCTATATTTATCTCCCCTTCCGCGTCGCCGCCGAGAACTACCCCCAGGCCTGCATGCTCATCAACGCCATCAATGTTGATGCCCGTCATGGCCATCTGGAGATATTGCGGGACGGTGGGCGGATACGCCTGGTCGCCTCGGCCGATGTCGAGGGTGCCGCGCCGACCGGTATCTTCGTGGTGCGGATGGTCCAGTTAGCGGACGCTATCCTCAGTCACTGGATGTGGGCATTGGCGGCGGTGGCGGTGAGCGGCCAAACCGCCGATGAGCTGCTCGCCGAGGCGGCCAGGCGTGAAGGTGGGGACGAGACGGTCGAGGAAACGGCGGCCGAGGAGACCGCCAGACCGGCCATTCCTCGGGCGGTGGCAAAGACCCTGCACTAAGAGGCCCTCGGCCACGCCAGCGCAGCTAAGAATAAGGCCCACCGCCGCAGGAACGCCGATACCGGCCAACAGGATGACGCGGCTCCATGCTGCCCATAGGCCCAAGGGAGGGGATATGACCGAATTAGCAATGAAGGTGGCGACCGACCGTGCCCGGGGCGCGCTGCTTGGCGCGCTGGCCGGCGATGCGGCCGGCGCGACGCTGGAATTCATAGGGCGCGTGCCGACCGCTGCGGAGGTCGAGGCGGCCATGCGCATGGTCGGCGGCGGCGTCTGGCGAACGGCGCCCGGCCAGATCACCGATGACGGTGAATTGACCCTGGCGCTGGCCCGGGCGCTGTGCGGCCAGCCCGGCTACGACGCCGGACGGGTGGCCCGCCATTACCGCGCGTGGTGCCTGTCGCGGCCGTTCGACATCGGCAATGCGACCTACAATTCCCTGGGGACGGGCGATCCGGATGATCCCCAGTTGGCAACGCTGATGCGGCGCAACGCCCGACGCCTCAATGCCGAGTCGAAGGCGAACGGCAGCTTGATGCGCGCTTCCGCACTGGGCGTGTGGAGTGCCGGGGTGGCGCCCGGGGTGGCCATCGAGGCCACCCGTCACGATGCCCGTCTGACGCATCCCCATCCCACCTGTCAGTGGGCCGGCGTGGCCTATGTCCTGGCCATCCGGCAGCTCCTGTTGTGTCCGGGCGATGCGACCGGCGCCTTGGCGGCGGCCGCATCCGGGTTGACCGCGGCGGATGCGGGCGAGGTGCGGGCCTGGCTGGACGACGCCCGCGCAGGGCGATGGCCGGCGTTTCACCCCCAGGCGGGCTTTGTGCGCATCGGCTTTACCTGCGCCTTCGCCCATCTGGCCCGCGGCAGCACCTATGCCGAGGCACTGGCCGAGACGCTCGCGGGCGGCGGGGATACCGATACCAATGCCTGTATCGTCGGCGGCCTGATCGGTGCCCTGCAGGGCGAACAGGCCATCCCGGAGGTCATGCGCAGCGCGGTGTTGACCTGTGATACGACCCGGGGACGGCCCCGGCCGGAGTGGCTGCAGACGCGCCAGTGCGGACCCGTGCTGGACGGTTTGCCAGCGCAGGGAGAGGGTTAGCCAGGGGGGTTCTGGTGCGCAGGTGCAGGCCAATCCGCTACCGCCGCGAGAAAGGTGGCGACCGCCACGCCATAATCCGCGGTATTGTGCAATTGATGCTGCCCACGGGTCAGGACCACCACCCGCGCCGCGCCCACCGCCGCCCACGCCACCCGGTAGTCGAACACCTCGTCATCTGCCGCCAGATCAGCAGGCCCGGTAGGTCCGCCCGGGGCGTGAAGTCCTCCTCCGCCCCATAGGCCTCGCAATCCGCCACGGACCAGTCGCAGGCGCCACTGGTATCGAAGCGGGTATTGGTCCCCAGGTAACGCCGCAGGGACTGGGAGGGCTGAACCGCCGGATTGAGGGCGATCCAGGGTTTGCCGAGTTCATGGCCCAGCTTACGCGCCCAGAAGCCGCCCAGGCTGGTCCCCATCAGCACCAGAGGCCCAGCGGGGTCCAGCTTCAGCCCGGCGAAGGCGGCGAGATAACCCGTGGGCCGGTAATCGCCAGCGGTGGCCACCAAGACCAGTTCGTAGCCCAGCTCACGGATCATCGCGGCTTTCGGGCTCTGGTCCTGTCGCCCACTGGCGGACCCATGAAAACGAGGAAATCACCGGGGGACTGCAACGCCAGTTGGCCGACTATTCCGTCATGGATGCGTAGCAGAATAGTAAATCAGCGCCAGGCTAATCACGGATCGCCCGGCGCTGCATGCCATGTTCGCTGTCGCAGGAATGCCAGCACTGGACCCTTAAGGCGCCGGAATGGGAGGTACGGTAGCCCCATCAATGTCGCTTTTGGCTACTAATACCTTGATCTTGGACAAAACCTTCGCCAGGGTGTCAGCGACCGAGACATCGTCGACCTTGATTTCCCAAGCAAACAAGGCGGGCGGTGGATAAATTGCCTCGAGTTCTTCATCCTCGTCCTCTTCCTCGTCCTCGTCCTCTTCTCCGGGAAAGCTCAGGTCTTGCGGTACCCAGTTTTCGTCTTGAGCGATAAGAAAAGAAATCCTTTTCGGTGAAATACTTCCCTGAGAATAGGAATCTTCAAGATCCTCGATAGAGAACCAACTATTTTTTTTGGCCCATTTTCTGTCAACCCATACCGGGTAGGGTCCTGAATCGTCCGCATCACGGGATGAGGGATGGTTGTTTTCTGGTATACCAATGGTCCGGGCTTGCTCTTGACTGAGCAGATTCAGCCAGCAGATTTTATCGTCTAGCTCTAAATAATCGTCTTCATCCTCGTCAAAGTCTAGATCTTCACCCATTACGAGACGGCCGAATTCAGTTCCATCATCATCGACTGAATTTCCGTCAAAAGCGCTGGCCGTGATGGTCTGTCTACCAACAGGAAAGGGACCAATCCCCACTAAATGAAATTCAATATCGCCGATAAAATCACGGGCAAATACACATGCCATGCCATCATTGAGATAGCAGTTTGGAGTTAGCCGGTTATGTTGTTTCCAGAGGTTGAAAAGAGCAGCGGGCTGGATGATGTCGGTATTCACCAGGTTGCTTTTTTTAGCTTCTTTGAAAGAAACTGTACTTACAGTCCCGTAATATTCATACATGGGCCATTTCATAGTCCCCGTGGACTCAAATTCACAAGGCCCAATCGCATGGGTAACATTTTCTATTTCTGAGATAAAAGCTGGGCCATCATAACCTTTTTCAAACTCCAGAACATAGAACAGCCAGCAGGTTTGCAATGCGGAATTGATGAGTTCTTCTGTCAAAAGCATTGAGGCGTTATCCAACTCCATATAAGCGAACGCCTTCGCCAGCGGGTGAAGGCCCGGGAGGCTAGGGTCAGCCTTGAAGCGCTCTTGAAATTCGCTCGTGTTGAGGGTGGTGGCCGTATCCAGGATCAATTTGGCTGACAGCGCCAGCTCCGGCGTGACCAACCCCGCGGGGGCCTCTTGACCGGGTAAGCGGTTTTCTTGCAGATCGGGGGTATAAATCGAGGGGTGGTAAGATTCAGTTGCCATGAGATTCAAGTCCTCTCCGAGTCAATTGAAATGATCCGTGCGTAGCCGGTCACCGGCCTGTACGCGCCCCAAGCTGTCGCACCCGGTATCTAAGCTGGTGCCGTTTTTTAACCACGGCCCCCCGGGAGCGTCCATGTCCGACCCATCCACCATCGAAAGCCACTTCAACGACCAGTTCCGCCTGTATGGCATTCTCCTGCCGCCGGCGGACCTGGGGCCTTACGTCGCCGGGGTCGCCTCGACCAGACGGGGTGGACCATCTGGTACCTGTTTGGCACCGATGAGCGGGCGACTACCTGATTTCACGGGCATTCAGCAAGAAACTCATCGATTACGGCTGCATAATCACCCGTATTGTGCAAGGGGTGCCCGCCGCTGGGCAGGACCAGGACCCGCGCCGCCCCCGCCGTGGCCAGGGTGGGGCGGTAGTCCAGCACCTCATCATCTTCCGCCAGGATGAGCCTGCCCGGGATGCGGGGCTGGAGGGGCCGCTGCTCATAGTCGCCATAGCCGGCGCAATCCGCCGCCGTCCAAGTAAAGGGCTCACCCGTATCAAAGCGGGTATTAGTGCCGATTTAGCGCTGCAGTGATTGGGAAGGCTGGATAGCCGGGTTGAGGGCGATCCAGGGTTTGCCCCAGTCATTGCCCAGCCGGCGCGCCCAGAACCCGCCCAGACTGGTGCCCATCATCACCAGGGGCGCGGCGGGGTCCAG
>JBGAUK010000066.1:19316-19605 GCA_044228695.1 Chromatiaceae bacterium
GGCCACCCAGAGCAACTCATAGCCCAGGTCACGGATCAGCGCGGCCTTCGGGCTCTGATCCTGCCGCCCACTGGCGAACCCATGAAAATACACCACGGTGGTCATAGCGGGTGGTCTGGCGCCTGGCCCGGAGCGGGCTCGTCATAGAGCCCGGCCAATTGCCGCAAGGTCGCCCGCATCTCCTCGCGCAGGCCAGCGGGCGCCAGGACCACGCCATTCGTACCCAAAGACCCCAGCCAGTTACGCAACTGCTGGGTATCGGCCACTTTGACCCGGACCTCCCGCCAGT
>JBGAUK010000067.1:0-6714 GCA_044228695.1 Chromatiaceae bacterium
GCTGGCGGGGGTGTCGACAGCAGGGATGCTGTCGCCAAGCCTACAGGGACGTATTCACGGCGTCCCCCGCCAGACACTACCCGGCCCGGGATACCGAAAACGCGCGTGTATTGAGTACACGACGAGGACGCGGCTACCACCGGGCGGGGTGGGTTAGGGCTCGATCAGATACTCCGCCTGAGTCATGGACCAGGAGGCGGCAGAGGCGCTTTTGCCCTGAACCTGGGCCAGCCCGGCAAGGAGGCCGCCGACGGGATCTTGCCCAGCAGCCGCCAGCCGCTCCCCATCCCGCAAATCCTCGAGGTCCACCGCCTCCTCCGTGAGAATGGCCACCAGCCGGCCGGTGCCGGTGGGTTCACTGGCGGTGAAGCTTAATCCCGAATGGGGCTCCGGCAGAGTGAGGGCCCGGCCAGGGCGCAGGCGATTGTCGATAGCCCCGACCGCACCCTGATCCATGGGATAAACCTGGGTCAGCTCTCCGCCCGAGTTCAGATCCACCACCAGCAGATGGCCCTCCTGCTGACTGGTGATGCGAAAGCGCATCTCCTGACCGAGACGAAAGCGCCCACTGGGCAGGATTTGAATCGCCAGCCGCGCCGGATTTTGCGCCGCCAGCCCGGTATCGGCTTGTTGCAGGGCCTTGGGCCTGGTCTTGGCCGAAGCGGGTACGGGGCCCACGAGCTTACGCGCCAGCAGGTCGATCTGGTCGGGGATGCTGTTGCGATTATTGGTCTTGATCTCGGCGGCGCTACGAATAACGCCCGTGCTGGTATCAATCAGACGCGCCACGATGGAAATGGTGTCGCCCCACTTAATGGCGGTACCGCTCACGATCGCCTCCACGCCATAGAGACGGCCCGCCTCGGCGGCCAGGGTCGATTCATCCGTCAGATGGCTGGATTGGAGTTCATTTTCCTCAAACACCTTTTGGAGCAGCACCCGCTCCATCAGGGTGAAACGGCCCGTCGCGGCCAAGGCCCCCATCATCCATTCACCAATGATGTCACCCGCGTCCGGGATACCCAGATCACCGCGCACCTTGAATTGATAGACCGCCACCCGAGGCTTGGCGGGCTGGGTTTCCGCGGCCTTTGCCGCTGGCACATCTGCGTCGTCGCCGGTGTCCAGGGCGGTTATTTCACCCGGTGCCGACTCCGCCGGGCGTGGCGCGGCCTTATCCTGCCCCCATTCCGCCAGGTCCACGGCGGAAACCTGGGCTAGGATAGCCAACGGCGACAGCAAGAGAAGGCCGAGAATCAGCCGACCAAGCCAAGGCGTGGAGATCCGCTGGGGACAGTGGTCAGCACGGCCAAAGCGGGATGCAAACCCGTGGCGGCACTCGAGGCGGATCTTCATGCGGCAAGTCTCCGGAAGTAGGCGGCGAGGGGATAGTCAGGCGTTTCAGGGGGGCCGTCAGGGGGCGGTAAAAAGACCCTGAAGCCCCAATTGGCGGCGACCCTGACGGATGGCGGCGATGACCGCCTCGACTGCCGGCCGGGGGGCGGGCTTGCCATCGAGGGACCTGAGCAGGGCCGTCAACTCACCCAGGGACTGATCGCTGGCCACGGCAATGATGTGGTCGGCGCCATAGGGCGGCGTGACCTTGAAGTCGACCTTGACCGGCTGGCCCAGCGGCAGGGTCTCGGGATCATCCGGCAAGGGGTAGTGAAAATTCAGGGTGCCGTCGCCCGAGAGGCTGAAAAAAACCAGATAGGGTAGGCGGATGTCGTCGATCTCGAAGGCCATCTCCTCACCCTGGCGGTGAGTGCCATCGTTGGGGAGCACGCGCATCGTCAAGCGGTCCCCCAACCGCTCGAACTTGAGCTTTTCCAGACCACGCCATTTATCGATGAGGGTTTGCAGGGCGGGCCGGACCAAATCCCGCGCCAGGACATCCCCCTGCCCGGAGATCGCCTGTCGCGCGCGCAGATCAAGGATCAGATCGGCATCCTCGCCCTCGGCCACCCGGCTAATCCCGGTCAACTCCTCGGCCAGGGTGGCCGCGGAGCGCTCGTCCGAGGCCAGGATGCGTACCCGCGCCTCCGGCCAATGGCTGGCCAGAGTGGTGGAGCGCGTCGTGGCGGCGGACACCGGCAGGACAACCCGCCCCTCGTCACCCATTGGCAGCAGGTTCGGGGTCTGCCGCGCCTCGGCGATGGCACGCACATTGGCGCGCACGAAACGGTTGATTTCGTCCCGTGTCAGCCGGGCGTCGCTATCCTGATCGGCCTGTCCCTCCAGAGCCCGGGCGAAGGCCCAACTGAGGGCGCCCCGAGGCGAAGGGTGCCCCTGGGTATCCAGCAGATCGACCTCGGGCACCTTTTGGTTCTCCTGCCCCGCCGCCAGAAAGGTGAGGCGTGGCAGGTCCTCCCCGCCCGAGCCGCCGGTAGCCGGGGTGGGGATTGGCAGATCGAGCTCGTCCTCTGTGATGGTATAGGCACTGTAACGGACCCGACCCCCGCCCGCCCGCGGATCCACGCCCCGGGTCAGGGTGCCGGAGTGACAGGCATCGGCGACGAACAGCAGTTCCAGCCCCCGGTCATTGGCCTCGCGAAACCATTGGTAGAGTTCATCATCCACCAGGCGTTCACGGGTACCCGGGCCGGTTTCCGAGAAGCCCGCCAGCAGGAGCACCTCGTCCTTGCCGTCATGCTCGTTACCCTCGACCCGCTCCGGTTCCTGGGAACCATGACCGGCATAGGTCAACACCAGGGTATCGCCGCTCTGGGAACGTGCCAGCAGCTCCCCCCAGTCCTGGGCCAGACGGTCCCGGGTCACCTCTTGATTGAGCCGCAGGGTTAGATCCGTCACGCCGAGCTGGCGCAGTGCCTGGGCGACATCCTGGGCATCCGACACGGCGCCCTTGAGCGGGGAACCATGTTGATAGGCATCGATGCCGATCACCAGGGCGCGGACCTCGGCCAGCGCGGAACCCGCCACCAGCCAGCCCAGGGCCAGCATGGCCTGGAGGTAAGGCCTGAAGGGCCATGCATGACCTGAGGGTGCCGGTGGGGAAGGGTGCCAGAGAGCCTGCCGCTTGATCATGGTCATGCCCTCATTTCCGCACCAGTTCGACCCGGCGATTAAGCTCCCAGATCTCCTCCTGGGTATAGCGATCGGGATCGTCAAGTTTGATGGGTTGGGATTCGCCGGCGCCCTCGATACGGATACGGCCCCCGTAACCCTGATCCTTTAAGAATGCGGCGAGAACCTCCGCGCGCCGTTTGGAGAGGGCCAGGTTTTCCTGGTCCGAGCCGCGCTCATCGGTGTGACCGACCAGCGTAATCTCAGCCGGCGCCTGCTTCAGGAGATAGTCAGCCAGATCGCCGGCCGCCTGCTCGCCCTTGGGCGAGAATTGGGCGGAATAGCTATCAAAGGTGACCGGGATCGGCACCCGCTGCACCGCCCAGCCACGCACGGAGGTCAGAGCCAACCCCTCGGCGGTACCAGAGCGATGATTGACCGGCACGGCCACATAACGCTCGGCCAGGAGCCTGGACTCCGCAGCCTTGCGGAAAATGGACTCAATCTGGGCCTCGGGCGGTGCCTTGGGCGTCGCCACCGGATCATTGATGAGACCCAGGGCCTCCTGATAGATCAGGGTCGCGACTTCGTAACGCTTACGCTCCAGTTCCAGATCCCCCAGCAGGGCAAGCACCTGCCAGGTACGGGCCACCGCCAGCGACTGGCGCAGCAGGGGCTCCTGAGCCGTCAGGGCCTCGCCCTTGGCCAAACGCGCCTGGACCTCCCGGAGAAAGCCATAGGCCGCTACCCGGGCGAGATTGACGCGAAAATCATCGGCGCAGGTGGGCTCGATGGGGATCTGGCGGGCATAGTCGGCAAGGGCCGCCACCTCCCCCGCCCGCGAGGCCGCCTGAATATCCTTGGCCAGGCTGGCGCAATCGCCCCAGGCCAGGATGGGCAGAGAGAGGTACAGACTGCCCGCAAGAAGTCGGCAATGGTTCATCGGCCCGAGATCCCTCCTGTGTCATGTCGGTTGGATGGCTATTCAATCCTGGAGCCAGGTCCCAGAAGCTGCAAACATCAGCCCGGTTTTTCATTATTATAGGATTGCAACGACGGGGACTGGGAAACCTTGGAACAGAGGCCGCCCCTGACAACCCATAAGCTTCGGCCAAAGCTCAAGGCCCGATCCCTTGGGCAAAGCGTGAGAGAGCCAGATGCGTCATCAGTCTAACCTTTTTGTCCTCGGGCTCCTCGCCTTTACCCTCGCCTTCTTCCACCCCGCCCCCGGGGCCGATGGCTTGCCCACCGAACCCATCCTCCGCCTGGAAACGGGCATGCACACGGGCCCGATCAAGCGCATCTCCGTCGATCAGGCGGGGGACCTGCTCATCACCGCCTCCGACGACAAGACCCTGCGCCTCTGGACCCTCGCTGACGGGAACCTGAGCAAGACCTTGCGGATACCGATCGGCGAAGGCGAGGAAGGCCGTCTGTACGCCGCCGCCCTGTCACCCGACGGCCAATGGATCGCCGCCGGCGGAGCCACCAAGGCGGGGTCCGAGGGGCCGGGCAATTACCATCTCTACCTTTTCGACCGGGTCAGCGGCGAATTGCGGCAACACCTGCTTGGTTTACCCAATGTCATCAATCACCTCTGTTTTTCCCGGGATGGCGGCTACTTGGCGGCCAGCCTGGGCGGGGATGGCATCCGCGTCTGGGCCACGGACGGCTGGCGACAGGTGGCCAGCGACAGCGAGTATGGCGACGCCAGCCACTGGTGCGACTTTGGCGCCAATGGCCACTTGGTGACCAGTTCCCTGGACGGCCAGATCCGCCTCTATGATGGTCAGTTCCATCTCGCGGCCAAACGGGCGGCGCCGGGTGGCAAGGAGCCCTTCGCCGTCGCCTTCTCCCCCGATGGTACCCGGATCGCCGTCGGCTTCGCGGATGCCCCGGTGGTGAATCTGCTCTCTGGCAAGGATCTGCAACCCCTTGAGCACCCTAGCCGCAAAGGAATAGACAACGGGGATTTGAGCAAGGTGGCCTGGTCCAGTGATGGCCAGCACCTATTCGCGGGGGGTCGCTTCCAGCTCGACGGCAAGTTTCCGATCGTGGCCTGGGAGAAGGCTGGCAAGGGCGAACGGCGCTTTTGGCAGGGCACGGGTAACAGCCTGGCCGACCTCAGGCCCTTGGCCAATGGCGGGCTCCTGGCCGCCACCAATGATCCCGCCTGGCTCAAGTTCAATCACGATGGCGACTTGATCCAGAAGCGGCGCACGGTGATTCCTGATTTACGCAATAAGCTCGGCGAGAATTTCCGGGTCTCCGCCGACGGGCGCCGGATTGCCGTGGGTCTAGGCTATGGCGGCGAACAAACCGTCTTGTTCGATATCAATTCCAAACGACTCTTCGAGGGCCAGATCAACGAGACCTGGCTGCTCCAACAACGCCTGGTGGAATTGGGCTTCGATCCCGGCGGGATCGATGGCCAGGCTGGGCCCCAATTAAAGGTGGCCCTCAATCAATGGCGCCAGACACAAGGCATGGGTCCTGGCGGCCTGGACGATGCGGTGCGCCGCGGCCTGGGGATCAGCCCCTTGGCCGCGCCCCGCATAAAGGCTCAGGGCCTGAAGGTCAGCGACTGGGAAAACAAGCCGGGACCCAAGCTTAATGGTAAGGCCCTGCCCCTGGCACCTCACGAAACCTCCCGCGCCTTGGCCATTGCCCCCGATGGGCAAAGCTTCCTGTTAGGCACGGCCTGGTATCTCCGCCGTTTCGACAACAAGGGCCAGCCGGTCTGGCAGACCCAGGTTCATGATACCGCCTGGGGCGTCAACATCAGCGCCGACGGCCGCCTGGCAGTGGCCGCCTTCGGGGATGGCACGGTCCGCTGGTATCGCTACGCGGATGGCCAGGAGTTGCTAGCGCTGTTCGTGCACAAGGAGACCCGGGAATGGGTGCTCTGGAGCCCGGATGGTTACTACGATGCCAGTCCCGGCGGAGACCGGCTGATCGGTTGGCACCTGAACCGGGTCGAGATGGGCGAGGGCCTGTCGGTCCTAAATCTGGTCCCGGGCTCCGCGGCGGCAAGCGCGGGTATCCTGCCCGGTGATCAAATCGAATCGGTCAATGGCGTCCGGGTCAAGTCGCGCGAGGAATTGATCGAGGTCATCGGACAAGCCCCCGCCGGCGAGGCCGTCCATGCCAATATCATTCGCGGTATGGAATATCTCACCTTCGACATCTTTCCCCAGCGCGCGAACCCCCAGGCCCCACCCAAGGTAGGGGCGGTGGTCGGGCGGGCCATGACCCAGGCCAATGCCTCCGACTTCTATCCCGTCAGCAGCTTCCGCGAGCGCTTCTACCGTCCCCAGGTGGTGGCGAATATCCTTGAGACCCTGGATGAGGGCAAGGCCATTGCCAAGGCCAATACCCAGGGCGAAAAAACTCTGCCCAACCAGAGCGTGGCAGCATCCTTGCCCCCGCTCGTCAAGATCATCGACCCCCGGGATGGCGACGGCTTCTCCCAAGGCCGGACCAGCCTCCGCTATCGCATCAAGAACCCCAGCGGCGAGCCCATCAGCCAGTTACAGGTACTGGTGGATGGCCGCCCCCTGGATACCCAACGGGGGCTCCAGCGTATCACCAAGCAGGATGCGCCTGACAAACCGGCGGAGGGGGAGGAAATCCTGGAAATCAGCCTCCCGGCCCATGACCTGACGCTCAGCCTGGTGGCCGAGAATCGCT
>JBGAUK010000067.1:6724-7067 GCA_044228695.1 Chromatiaceae bacterium
CACCCGAGACCATCAGACTGCGCTGGGAAGGGGGTGGCCAGGCGGAGGAATTTAGTATCCAGCCCAAGCTTTATGCCCTGACGGCCGGGGTCTCGGACTATGCCAACGACAGCCTGGACCTCACTTATGCCGCGAAGGATGCGAAGGATTTCGGCGCCGCCCTGGAGCGCCAGTCGGGGGGGATCTATCGAGAGGTAGTGGTCCGCATCCTCGAAAATCCGAATAGCGATGAACTTCTTGATGGCCTAGACTGGCTACGTAAGGAGGTCACCAGTAAGGACATTGCCGTCATCTTCGTCTCTGGCCACGGGGCGAACGACCCCGACGGCGACTACTATTACCT
>JBGAUK010000067.1:7077-19283 GCA_044228695.1 Chromatiaceae bacterium
AGGTGCTGGCCTTCGTGGACACCTGTCACTCCGGCAACATCATGGGCGCGAGGCGGGAGGTCGCCAACATCACCGGCGTCATCAACGATTTGACCGCCGCCGAGAATGGGGTGGTGGTCTTTGCCAGTTCCACGGGCAAACAGTATTCACTGGAAAATCCCGAAAGGGGCAATGGGGCCTTCACTAAGGCCCTGGTGGAGGGTTTCGACGGAGCCGCCAGCTATACCAAGGACGGCCGCATCACCATCAATCAGCTTGATCTCTATCTCAGCGAGCGCGTCAAAGCGCTCACGGGTAACAAGCAGACCCCCACCACCACCAAGCCACAGACCATCGCGGATTTTCCGATTGCCCTTAAGCGCTAAAGGCATCCGAAAAGGCGTTAACCCCGGAGCCTGGCCACCTCTCTTTGTTGCGGTTAGACAGTGCCGCGCACCGTCATCCGGGTCTTATTCCCCCGACAGCGGGTGCGCGGTGCCTATGAGAACCCAGGAGCTCCCGCCTGTCGCTGGCCGCAAGCTTGTGGCCGCGCGACAAGCTTGTGGTTTGCCCAGCCCCGCGCGTCATTCTGCAGGTCTTCGTCCCCTAAAGATCGGGTCTACGCTCGGACCAAGCGCGCCACGCGCGAAAGTAGTAGCGCCTTAATCCCCTAGAGATCAGATCTACGCTAGGCCAATCGTCCTTAGCCCTCGCCCATCAAACAGCGTGGCCCTACTCGGGGCGCTTAGATTGACGTAAAAGGTTTCATTCCCCTCTTTACCCCCGATCCCCCCACAGGGACGCTCACCGTCCGGACACGCTGGCCGGGTGGGAAGGTCAAGAGACCGCTCTTGGCAATGTCATCACTGCCGGCCTGGGCCGTGCCGTTGGCGGTCGCGTAGCACCGTCACCGGATCGGCGCTCTAGGGGCTGAGGGTGAGGTCGTCGGGGCATCGGTCGAATAGAGCCGCGCAATCTCGTCACGATACTGTTCGATCACCCGGTTGCGTCTGAATTTGAGTGTCGGTGTCATGAGCCCGTTATCGATGGTCCAGGGATCGAGCAGGAGCAGGACGCGCCGGATCTTGGCATAGCCGGGAAAGTCCCCGAGGGCGTCCCGCACGCGCTTCAGCATGGCCTTGAGCAGCAGGGGGTCGGCCAGGGTGTCCTGGGATTCCGGGTCCAGGCCAAACTCCCGGGCCAGGGGCGGCCAGGCCTGCGCATCCAGGACGAGCAAGGCGGCCAGGAAGGGGTGGCCTTCGCCGACAATCATGACCTGCTCGAAGAGCGGGTCCAGCCCGATGGCCATTTCCATGTCCGCCGGCGACACCTTTTCGCCATTGGACAGCACCATAATATCCTTGATACGACCCGTGATATAGAGGTGCTGGCCGGCGATGCGCGCCTGATCGCCGGTGCGCAGCCAGCCCGCGTCGTCCAGTATCTGCGCGGTCGCCTCGGGGTTACGCCAGTAGCCCAGCATGACGCCGGGGCCCTTGACCTGCAGTTCACTGTCGACGCCGAGGCGCACCTCCAGGCCCGGCAAAGGCACGCCGACGCTCTCCAGATAATTGTCTTCCAGCGGGTTGACGGCGATCACCGGGCTCGTCTCCGTGAGGCCATAGCCCTGGATGAGCGGCAATCCCAGCCCGACGAGGCAGTGGGCGACCTCGAAGGGCAGGGGGGCGCCACCGCTCACGGCGGCGCGCATCCGCCCACCGAATTTGGCGAGCACGGGCCGGCTGAAGACGCGCCTCAGCAGGGGCCACAGCAGGAGCAAGGGGTGCCAGCCGCCCCGCCCCTGTTGGCGCTCGAAATGGCGCCAGCCGACCGCGACGGTCATAGCAAACAGTCGTCTGACGAGAGCCGGGCGGGTGGCGAGCTGGGCCCCGATCCGGGCATGGACTCGCTCGAAAACCCGGGGCACGGCAATGATGACGCTGGGGGCCTGGGTCTGCATGTCCTCGGCCAACTGCCCCACCGAGCGGGCATAGGCCACGGTGCTGCCCGCTATCATCGGCAGAAAGTAGCTGCCGGTGCGCTCCAGCATGTGCGACAGGGGTAGGAAGGACAGGAAGACATCTTCCTCGTAGACCTGGACCAGCGACAGAATGGCCTGGGCGTTGCTGAGGATATTGCGGTGGCTGAGCATGACGCCCTTGGCCCGACCCGTGGTGCCGGAGGTATAGACGATACTGGCCAGGCCCTGGGGGTCCCCCCGGCGCCGCGACCAGTCAGGGCCGCTCCCGGGCAGCCAGTCGGGAACGAGGGCGAGGCGGGGGTCCTCCGCCGCGAGGCGCCGAGACTCCTTGCCGCCGTCGAGCAGTAACACTCGCCCCGGTCCCTGGGCATCGCCGATCAGGGGAGCCAGGCGCTTCCAACGGTTGGCGTCCTGCATGAGCAGGAGCTTGACGCCCGCGTCCCGCAGGATCTCGGCGGCGTTGTCGGCCCGGTCGTCGGTGTAGAGGGGCACCGTCACCAGGCCCAGGGACAGGGCGGCCTGGTCGAAGATCACCCATTCCGGACAGTTGCGCAATTGCAGGGCGACGCGATCGCCGGGTGCCAGTGCCTCCCGACCGAGGGCTTGCCGCCACCGCGCCACCTCGTGGCCCATCTCGGCCCAGGTCAGTTGCCGCCAGCCGTCCAGGGCGCGATCGAACCAGCGGTAGGCGACGCGCGCTGGTGAGCGTCGGACCCGCTCCAGGAAGATGCCGTCTAAGGTCGCCGTCTCATCGACGGGAATGGGCGCCAGGGTCCAGGTATTCATAGGGGTGATCTCCGGAGAGGTGGCAGCGGGTCCCGATAGGGTTCCATCAGGTAGCAGAGGCAGTCCTGGCGGATGATGGTTTCGTCCCGGGTGAGCATAGTGGGCATGGCCGCCCGGGAGAGACGTAACTCGCCGTCTTCGATATGGAAATAACGCGCCGTGACATCCAGGCCCGCCGCGTTGCGGACCTGGAGGGGGAGTTCCTGGCCCGGGGTCATGACCCGGCCGAAGCTGGTGCCGGGGGCGAGTTCGCAAAAGTTGAAGCCCTCCAGATCCGGGGCCAGGATCAGATCGGCCTGGCCCGGCTCGTGGGTGAAGGGGTGGCCATCCCGTATCTGGACCTGGGCGACGGTGTGGTAGAGGTCGATATCCTGGGGGGCGACGGGGTGCCGGGGCAGGTCGGAGAGGTGCAGGCAGGCATCGATGTATTCCAGGGCATGGCTCACCCCCTGTTTGCCTCCCACCTTGCCGCACTCCAGGGTGACCGCTGGGCAGAGGTCGCCCAGGGCGGTGGCCTGGACGCCCTGGGAGTGGAGGATGTAAACCAGGGTGCGGCTGAAAAGGGCGGCCAGGTGCAGGGATCGCGCGTCAAGCTGGGTGACGCAGCCGTAGTAGGGGTTGGTGCCGGTCGTGTTGTGGATGTCGATGCTGGCAAAGAGGCCCCGCTCGCCCAGGCGGTCCAGGACCCGCTGCATGAGGTCGTGCTCCGGGGTAAGGGCCAGGTCGCTGCCCGGCCAGACCCGGTTGTAGTCCGGCTGATGGGGCAGGTGGCGCAGTCCCTGGGCGGCGGCCGCGACATTGCCGATGAAGAAGCTCAGGGCGCGCGGTAGCCGCGGATCGCCCCACCGTTCCAGGCGCTGGCGCAGGAGGGCGCGGAGGGCATCCCAGCCACTGGTCTCGTTACCGTGCAGGAGGACCGATATAAAGAGGGCCGGTTGGCGCTTGCCCGGGAGGTGGATGAGGGTCGGCCCCCCCAGAAAGGCCTCCAGGCCGCGGCTGTCCTGGTCCAGGAGTCCTTCCGGCAGTTCATGAAGTTCTCTAAGCATGATGGGGCAAGGCGCCGATTGAATTGACAAAACTAGAGGGTCCACTCGTGGACGGGTCGGCCGCTCTGCTGGCGCTCCAGATAGGCGCCCGTGAGTGCGGTCATATCCGGTCCATGGCGGGCGATATAGGCCCGTTGCCACTCCGCCCCCGTCTGGCCGGTACGGACGCGGCCCTCAAGGATGCCGAGCCAGAAGGCGATTTCCTCCCGGTCGAACCCGAGTTGCCCCAGGCCCCACCGAGCGCGAGGCAGCAGGTCGTCGGCGATGATCTCACGCGCTGTGGCGACGCGGCCACCCAACCACTGGAGCCGGGCCGAGAGGCCCTGTTGCGCGGCCCGATAGAAGTTGGCGCTGGCTACCGGGCAGGGCAGGGACCCTTCCGGGGGCTGTGGATCCTGGAGGAGGGATTGGATGACGCCGAAATAGAGGGCGGCGTTGGCGACGACATCCAAAATCGTCGGCCCCGCCGACAGGGGCCGGTGTTCGATGCGCAGATGAGGCGTGCCGTCCGGGTCGAAACCCACCACCGGCCGGTTCCAGCGCCAGATGCTGCCATTGTGCAGCCGCAAATGCGCCAGGCTTTCGACCGGCTCATCCAGCAGTTCGGGCAGATAGACGGGAAAATCACGCAGGTTGGCCTCGAAACACGCCAGCACCGAGCCTTCGGCATAGCGGGTGCCGAAGCGGGTGCGGTCCGTCCGGCTCGGCCAAGCCACCGAGGTAGTCTGCTCATAAACGGGAATCCGGGTCTCGCGCCAGAGGTCCAGGCCGAAGAGATAGGGTGAATTGGCACTCACCGCCACCAGGGGGGCGGAGACGATCTTGGAGAGGTTATAGACCCGGGCGGACTCGGCGGGCGAGACCTTGAGGTGGATCTGGAAGGAGGTGGTGATGGCCGTGGCCATGACGTCATGGCGGGTGATCGCCAGGCGGTCCTGGCCCTGGATCTGGAGTTGCAGCGGCTGGCCCTGATGTTGGGCGATGATCTGGGCATTGAGAATGGGGAAGCGGTTGGAGGGCGTCATGTTGGCCAGGACCAGATCCGCCTCGCGCAGGGTCGGGAGGATGCCGATCATCATGAGGCGCGCCGCCAGAGGGGTGCCGACGGCCTGGGCCCGCGCCCAGGTGGCACCCAATTCCGCGGCCATCTGGCTGAGTGCCCGGCCCTGGAGCCCTAGGGGCCGGCCATTGATCTCCAGGTTGAAGGTGGCGACCTCGTGGATGACCTGGGGATCGCCGAGGCGCGTCAAAAGCTCCCCGGCGCAGGGCCGTGGCCGCAGGTCCGGACCCACCAGCCAGCCTTCCAGCTCGTAGCCGCCCGTCTTGGGGGCCGTGGCCAGGACGCCCTCCGCTATCCAGGTTGCCAAGAGGTCCGTCTCCGCCCGCAGGCGCGCCTTGAACTCCACCAGGTCGGCGGGGGTGAAATGAGCCGTGCCGATCTCCTGGCTCATGGTCGCCCGCGGCTCCACAAGTCGGCGTCCAATTCCCGCAACCGCTCCGGGGTGCCGATGTCGAGCCAGATGCCGGCATGATGCTCACCCGTCACCAGGGATTGGGCCATGGCGGTACGCAGCAGGGGTGCCAGGGGGAAGGGGCCGGGTTGGCAGTCCCGGAAGAGATCGGGGTGATAGAGGCCGATGCCGCTGAAGGTCAGGCGTGGCTCGCCCTGGGCCTGGACCCGGCCGTCGGTGAGGGCGAAGTCACCCAAGGGGTGGTGGGGTGGGTTGTCCACCAGGATCAGGTGCGCAAGCTGACCGCTCGCCAGCCGGAGGCCCGCGAAATTCATGTCGGTCCAGATATCGCCATTGATGACCAGAAAGGGGCCGGGGCCCAGATAGGGTAGGGCGCGAAAGATGCCGCCGCCCGTCTCCAGGGCCGGAGCCTCGGGGGAATACTGGATCTGGGCACCCCAGCGGGCGCCATCGCCTAAGGCGGCGGCGACTTGCTCCCCCAGGTGGCCATGATTGATGACCAGTTCGCGAAAGCCGGCGGCGACCAGTCGCTCGATGTGGTGAACGATCAGCGGCTTGCCACCGGCCTCCAGTAGGGGTTTGGGCACCCGGTCCGTCAGGGGCCGCATGCGCTCGCCGCGTCCGGCGGCCAATATCATTGCTTTCATGGGGTTGGGGACAGGGGATTGGGATGGATGAAGTGGTGCGCGGGGCCAGGCCGTCCCCCGCAGGCTGGCCCGAATTGTAGCGCGCTTCAGGCGAGAATCAGAAAGATACCGGCGACCATGAGACCGCCAGCGGCCAGGTGCCGAGCCAGGCCCTGTTCGTGGAACCAGAGGGCGCCGTAGAGGATGCCGAACAGCAAGCTGGTCCGTTTGACGGCGATCATGTAGGCCACCTCGACGCGTGCCAGGGCCAGGAAGTGGGTGTAGACCATGAAGGCGTTGATCCCGGCCACCGCTAGCATGGCCCAGGGCCGGCGCCAGAGGGTGACCAGCCGACGCGGGGATGGCAGGGCAAAGATGAGCAGGGCCGCCAGCCCCAGCAGGACGAAATAGAAGGCCCCGAAGGTCTCCGGCGGCATATGTCGCATGGCGCCCTTGCCCATGACCGAGGTCAGGCTGTAGAGGAAGGCGACCAGCAGCATGGCCCGGGAGCCCGGATGGTCGAGGATGGCGCCCAAGGGCCGCACCCATCCGCGCCAATCCATCCAGGGCTTAACTCGGCTGGGTCGCCGGCGATCTTTGTTTAGATTCAGGAGCCAGGCCCCCGCTACCACCAGCAGGATGCCGAGGCCCCCGCGCCCGCTCACCTGCTCGCCAAGGAGCAGATGGCCCGTGAGCATGACGAAGACGGGGGTGAAGGCCAGATAGGGGAGGGTCAGCGACAGGGGATGGTCGCGGATGGCACGCATGTAGAGCAGCATGGCCGCCATCTCCAGGGGGAGCAGGGCGCTCACCCACCACCAGAAGGCCGCTGGCTGTTGCCAGATGTCCGCCAGGTTGGGTAGCCAGGGCGTCAAGAGGAGCCCCGTGACCCCCAGGCGGACCAGCGCCAGCTCCCGCGCCGAGTAGGCGCCGAGCCAGGCCTTGGTCATGGCGTCCGTCGTGGCCAGGCTGAAGGCGCAGATCAGGGTGAGGGGTAGCCAATCCATGGGGGCGTGGGCCGGGTAAGCCGCCGGGACGGAGGTTTGGGGGGGGTCAGGCCGAGGCGCTGCGGGTGGCTGGCGCGCTGGCCAGGGCCTCCCGCCGGGGCGGCATCGCTCGGCGCAAGAGTTCCGGGTTTGCGCCCGGCAGGTGGACATTCTCGCTCAGGGTCCGGCGCCAGTGTTTGGCGCCGGGCTGGCCCTGGAAAAGGTCGAGAATATGGCGGGTCATGGCCTGGAGGGGCACCCCCGACCGCATCTCGCGCTCCACATAGGGCAGGAAGGCCTCCAGAATCTGGTGACGATCGGCCAGGGGGTGGTGGTCGCCGAAGATGTCCCGGTCCGCCGTCGCGAGCAGCCAGGGGTTCTGATAAACGCCACGGCCGATCATGACCCCATCGAGCCGGTCCAGTAGGCCCAGGGCCTGGTCCAGGTCGCGGATGCCGCCATTGATGATAATCGGCAGGTCGGGGAAATCTCCCTTGAGCTGTTGCACCCAGTCATAGCGTAGGGGGGGAACCTCGCGATTTTCCTTGGGGCTGAGGCCCTTGAGCCAGGCCTTGCGGGCGTGGACGATGAGGGCATCGACCCCGGCCGCCGCCATGGCGGCCGTGAAGGCCTGGAGTTCCGGATAACTGTCCCGGTCATCGATGCCGAGCCGGGTCTTGACCGTCACGGGCACCCGCACCGCTGCCTTCATGGCCGCCACGCAGTCCGCCACCAGGGCCGGCTCCGCCATCAGGCAGGCCCCAAAGCGGCCGTTCTGGACCCGGTCAGAGGGGCAGCCGACGTTCAGGTTGATTTCGTCATAGCCCCAGTCCTCCCCCAGGCGGGCGCAGGCCGCCAGTTGTTCCGGATCGCTGCCCCCCAGTTGCAGGGCCACCGGGTGCTCGCCGGGATCGAAGGCCAGATGTCGTTGGCGATCGCCATGGATCAGGGCGCCGGTGGTCACCATCTCCGTGTAGAGCCGCGCATGGCGGCTGATTAATCTGAAGAAAAACCGACAGTTACGGTCAGTCCAATCCAGCATGGGCGCCACGGATAGGCGCCAGATGCCGGGATTCAAGGGCTTTACCTCGCACGACATGCTGTCGTCTCCTGTTACCACTGATACCCGCGATGGCAGAGGCTCGGGTCCCCTCGGGGAATTGTCTAGGACTCGACCTCGTCGGTGCCTACGGCTTGGGTGGCCCGCATTATGGCGCCGCCGTTCGTTATACTTATTCCTCAATACCCCGCTAAACAGCTTCCCGTCTTCATGGCCTTTGAATTTTCCTCCGAGCTTTACCTCTCCTCGACCTGGTCTCTGGTCGCCGACCTGCTGGGGTTGTCCCTGCTGTGGGCCTACCATCGGCGTCTGAGTTGGGTTTATCTCCGGCACCCGGAACGCACCAGCCGGGGCCGGGCAGACCGGTTGCGGCGGGCCTGGGTCGAGGCGGTGCGGGCCAGGAATGGCGATATCCTGGCTATCCAAACCTTGCGCAATTGGGTGATGACGGCCTCGGTCTTTGCCTCCACCACCATCATGATCGGGCTTGGTTTGGTCGCGGCCTCCTTCCAGGGGCTCAATATGGCCAATCTATCCAGTGCCGTCAGCTTTCTCCCCATGGGCGGGGACCTGGCCCGGATCAAAGTCCTGATACTGGCGATCCTCTTTTTCAGCGCCTTCTTGCGCTTCGTCATCGCCCTGCGCTTTTACAATCAGACGGGGTTTCTCATCAATCTGCCCGCAGGCATCTTCACCGGGGTGGCCGAGGACGAAATCGCCGAGACCCTCAATAGCGCCGCTGGGCAGTACAATCGGGGCAGCCGGATCTTCTTGCTGACCATTCCCTTCGTCCTCTGGCTGGTGGGGCCGGACTGGTTCCTCCTCGGCGTCATCATCACCCTCTTCTCACTCCGCCGCTTTGATTACATCCACCGCGATCGAGGTTGAGGCCGAGCCCCGCGAAAAAAGCAAGGGCGCCCGCGGGCGCCCTTGATGGCTGGTCAGGACCCGCGAGCCCCTTATTTGGCTTTGGGCTGGGCCTCGGGCTTAGCCTCTACCGGCGTTTGCTTAATCAGCTCGGGGTTGAGGTCAACCTTGGCCTTTTCCTGCAGTTCGCCAATGTACTTGGTCAGGCCTTCACGCTGGAGGGCGGCGACGATCTCGGGTTTGACGCTCTCCAGGGTCGGGGGCTCCATCTTGCGGGTCTCTTCCAGCAGGATGACGTGCCAGCCGAACTGGGTCTGGACCGGCGTCTTGGTGTAGGTCCCGGGCTTCATCTCGACGATCACCTCGGAGAAGGCCGGTACCATCTGGTTGGCATCAAACCAGCCCAGATCGCCGCCATTCTTGCCAGTGGGACCATCGGAATGGGCCTTGGCCAACTCCTCGAATTTCTTGCCGCCATCAAGTGCCTTGATGACCTTCTTGGCCTCGTCCTCCTCCTTTACCAGGATGTGGCGCGCCTTGTATTCCAGGCGATCCATCTTGGCGACCTGCTCGTCGTAGATCTTCTTGATCTCCGCATCGGTGGGGTGAATGGTCGAGGCGGTCTGCTCGAGGACCAGGCGGGACAGGAGCTGCATCTTTTGCAGTTCCAGGGCATAGCCCAGCTCGGGATTGTTCTCCAGGCCCCGGGACTTGGCATCCTGGGCCGTGACGATGATATTCACGAACTCGTTGAAGGCCAGGTTCTGGAACTCGGGGTTGTTTTCGGCCTTGGAGGCGCGCAGGCGCTCGGCGTAGAAGAGGCGGAAGAGGCCGAGGGAGAATTGCTGGCCGTTGACGGTGGCGATGGTGGTGTCACTGGGCGGATCGGCCTGAGCCGCGGCGGCCTCCTGGGCGGGGGCGGCGGGCACCTTGACTTCCTCGGCGGCGAAGACTTGGGTGGTCAGCAGGGCGGACAGGCAGGCAATATGCAGCAGACGCTTGTTCATGCGATTTTTCTAACTCCTAGAGGTGGTTATGAAGGGCGACTAAAATCCGATTCAGGTCGGGAATACCTTACGGAAGGGTTTGACCTGGACCTCGCCATAAATGCCCGTCAGGGCATAGGGGTCGTCCGCCGCCCAGGCTTGGGCGGCTTCCAGGTCGGAAAATTCAGCGACGATCAGGGACCCGCTGAAGCCGGCCTCGCCGGGGTCCTCGCAGTCGATGGCGGGATGGGGGCCGGCCAGGATCAAGCGGCCCTGGTCCTGGAGGGCGCGCAGCCGCTCCAAGTGGGCCGGGCGAGCGGCCAGGCGGGCCGGCAGGCTGCCGGGTCTATCGGTGGCAATGATGGCGTAGAGCATCAGGTCAGGCCTCGGGGACTTCCGCCGGTTGACGGATATGGCGGGCCAGGTAGAAACCCTGGGCAATGATGAAGGCGACCGTCATACCCAACATGCCAAAAAGTTTGAAGTTCACCCAGGTGTCTTCCCGCGCCTGGGCGTCCTGACACTGGGCCAGCAGGTTGCCCTGAAACTGGTCCGCGCAGGTGGCCAGATCGATGTCCGTCAAACCGGCGGCGACCATCAGGGCCTGCTGGGCGACGTAAAACCCACTGAAGTCGTAGACCACATAGAGGTTGGCCGCGCCCGAGAGGAAGAAGAAAATCACCCAGAGCAGGTTCAGGCGGGGCCAGATCTCCGCCGGGAGCTCGATGGCGTGGGACATCATGCGCTCGATCACCGTCTTGCTACCGATGAAGTGGCTGCCGAGGAAGACCAACGCGAACAGCCAGTTGACCAGGGTCGGTTTCCACATGACGAAAATGGGGTCGTGGAGGGCCAGGGTCATGCCGCCAAAGACCGCCAGCAGGGCCAGCGTCGCCAGATGCATCTTTTCGACCCTGTGGTGGCGCCACCAGACCCAGCCAACCTGGACCGCGGCGGCGGCGATGGCGACTGCCGTGGCGACATAGATGCCCGCCAGCTTGTAGGCGATGAAGAAGAGCAGGATGGGGAAGAAGTCGATCAGTAATTTCATATCTTGGCTATTGTTGGGGTACCCGTGGGCTATAGGGTTAGGGACGGCGGCGGGCCGGGGGACAATTCAGAACCGCCAGGCCTTAATTCGATAAGAGGGGATCTCGCTTGGTTCCAGGGTCTAACGAAAAAATGCCCTCTATCCCTTCTTGGGATCCGCGTTGAGATAATTATCCTACTAATAGTTTACCAGTCGCGGGGGCTTGAGTCTTCAGGAATGGCATCCGGGGGGCGTCCAAGCGTATCGCGGAGTACTTGAAACTTAGAGTAAGATTCCGCCATGGGCAGCCTTCATGATCTCCACACCCACTCCACCGCCTCCGACGGCACCCTGACGCCAACAGAGCTGGTGGCCCGCGCGGCTCGAGTGGGCATCCAGGTCCTGGCCCTGACCGATCACGACACCCTCGATGGTATCGCCGAGGCCCAGGCCGCGGCCGCCGAGTTGGGCCTGACCCTGATCCCCGGGGTCGAGATCTCGGTCACCTGGGGCGGGCGTACCCTGCATATCCTGGGCTTGGGCCTGGACCCGACCGAACCCACCTTGAATGCCGGCCTGTTGGGGGTGCGTGAATATCGCGACTGGCGCGCCAAGGAGATCGGCCTGCGGCTGGGTGCCAAGGGCATCGCGGGGGCCTACGCCGGCGCCCTGGCACTGGCCGCCGATGCGCGTTTTGTCGGCCGTACCCATTTCGCCCGGTTCCTGGTGCAGCAGGGTTACGCCGACACGGTGCGGGATGTCTTCAAGCGCTACCTGGTCAAGGGCAAGCCTGGTCATGTGACGGGCGACTGGGCCTCCCTGGAGCAGGCCCTGGGATGGATTCAGGCTGCCGGTGGTCAGGCCGTCATTGCTCACCCGGCGCGTTACAGCCTCACCGGCACCAAGATGCGGCACCTGATCGGCGAGTTCCGCGAATTGGGAGGCGTCGGCATCGAGGTCATCTCCGGTAGCCATAGTCGTGACGAGGCCTTTGTCTACGCCCAGCGCGCCCGGGATGCCGCTCTGCTCGCCTCCGCTGGCAGTGATTATCACGGACCCGAGCACCCCTATATGGAGCTAGGCCGCCTGCCCAATCTGCCAGCCGGCTGCACGCCGATCTGGGTTGATTGGTGAGGGCCTGAACCCAGGACCCAGGAGCAAGCCGTCCATGGCACAATTTTTTGATATCCATCCCGACAATCCCCAGCCACGGCTCATCCGCCGGGCGGTGGATATCTTGTTGGAAGGCGGCGTCATCATTTACCCCACGGACTCATCCTACGCTCTGGGTTGCCAGATCGGCGAGAAGGATGCCATGGAGCGTATCCGCCGCATCCGCCATCTGGATGAAAAGCACAATTTCACCCTGGTCTGCCGTGACCTCTCC
>JBGAUK010000068.1:0-18838 GCA_044228695.1 Chromatiaceae bacterium
GACACCGTCGCCGCCACCCTCCAGCGCCTGGCACGCAACGTCCGCTTGGTGTTCGACTACCTGGGCATGACCGAAAATTCCCGCCGTCGCTCGCGGGGATGGCCAGCGACGGCAGGCTAGAACAGATTAGCCGTGCCCGGGCTACAACCAGCCCTTGCGTTTGACCCAGAGGATGGGGACGACGGCGGCGGCGAGGATGAAACCCAAGGCCATGGGGTAGCCCCAGGCCCACCTCAACTCTGGCATGGACTCAAAATTCATGCCGTAGATGCCAGCGATCAGGGTCGGGGGCAGAAAGATGAGGGCGGCGACGGAGAAGATCTTCAGCAGGCGATTCTGCTCCATGTTGATAAACCCTTGGGTGGCGTTGAGCAGAAAATCCGCCTTCTCCGAGAGGAAGTCGTTGTGGGGCATGAGTGAATCGATGTCGAGCAGCAACTCGGCCCCCAGCTTGCGATACTTTTTGGGCATCTGGGGCTGACGAATCAGGAAGCGAATATCGCGCTGGGCGTCCATGAGACCGAGGCGGATCTTGCCGATCAGATCCTCCTGATCCGCCAGGCCGTCCACGGCATCCTCCAGATCCTCGCTGCGACGGCCCAGCACCTCCTTCTGGATGTCCGAGAGGGTCAGATAGGCCTGTTCCGTCTCGTCGCCCAGGCCCTCGACCTTGATCTCCTGCAGGGCCAGGAGTATTTCCAGGGGCTCTGCCAGGGGTTTCATGCCGAGCTTGTTACGACGACGCAGCAGGCGCGGGTGGGGCAAGACCTGGGAACAGAGAGATACCAGCCGCTCGCCGTCATGGATGAAGGCGGCGTTGGTATTGCGGGGTTCGCCATCCGGGCGATGGAAAAAGAGACAGTTGAGCTGGAACCCCTGATCAAAATCCTGGTGATGGGAGCCCGATTCCAGTTCATCGAGTTCGCGCATCTTGGGCAGGGGCAGCTTGCAGACGTGCTTGACCAGGGCCAGTTCTTCCGGTTTGGGCTTCACCAGCTCGATCCACTGGGCCTCGGCCAGCCATTGGCCCTCGGTATCGGCCTCGGCATCGGGCTTGAGGCTGATGAGACGGGAATCCTGCAGACGGTAAGCCTTCAGCATGAGGGTATCTCCACACCCGGCAGCGAGGGGCGGTCCAGGCGCGCGCGATCCGCCGCGAAGGGTTCCTGGCCGGCGCAACCCCGGCCGATGGCCGCCAGAGCATCCCGCGTCCAGCCAGGGAGATCGGGATGGAGGCGATAGTGGATCCAGAGTCCCGCCCGCCGGTCCAGCAGCAGGCCCGTCTCCCGCAGGACGGCGAGGTGGCGCGAGATCTTGGGCTGGGGCAAATCCAGGGCTACCGTTAGATCGCAGACGCAACGCTCCCCGATCGGCAAAAGGAGCATGAGGATGCGTAGCCGGGTGAGGTCGGACAGGGCGTGGGTCAGCTGTTCCGGGGAAGGGGACATATCGGGTGCCTGGGTGGCCTGGATCGAGGGGGGAATTGTGCCACGCGGGGGCGATCGACCCAATGGCTTGAGGGAAGGGACGGGCCTGGGCCCCACGGGTAAGACCCGCAGGTGGGGGATGACCGCTTAACAGGGCGCCGACCCCTGGCCGGCGCCCCTCTGGCTCGGGCGATGGGGCCTCAGCGCCCGGACAGCATCAAACCCGTCATGAGCTTGTTGAGGCGCCCCACGAAGGCGGCCGGATCATCGAGTTGCCCACCCTCGGCCAGTTGCGCCTGGTCAAAGAGGATCAGGGCCAGATCACCAAAGCGCCCCGTGTCGCTCTCGGACTCCAGCCGCTTGACCAGCAGGTGATCCAGATTGACCTCCAGGGTCGGCTTGGAGGCGGGGGCGTTCTGGCCCACGGACTTGAGGACCCGCGCCAGGTTGGCGCTCATGTCGTACTCGCCGACCACGATGCAGGCGGGGGAATCCACCAGGCGGGTGCTGGCGCGCACGGCATCCACCCGGTCGCCGAGGGCGTCCTTGAGGCGCTTGAGCAGGTCGCCATGTTCCTCCGCGGCCTTCTCGCGCTGCGCCTTCTCCTCCTTGTCCGCCAGGTCGCCCAGGTCCAGGTCGCCCTTGGTGACGGACTGCAGGTGCTTGCCCTTGTACTCGGTCAGGGAGGACACCAGCCACTCGTCCACCCGATCCGAGAGCAAGAGCACCTCGACGCCCTTCTTGCGGAAGACCTCCAGGTGGGGGCTGTGGCGGGCGGCGGCGGGGGTATCGGCGGTGATGTAGTAGATCTTGTCCTGCCCCTCCTTCATGCGCTCGAGGTAGGCATCCAAGGACACGGTCTGGTCGTCGTCCTCCTGGTGGGTGGTGGCGAAGCGCAGGAGGCCGGCGATGCGTTCGCGGTTGGGGAAGTCCTCGCCCGGGCCCTCCTTGATCACCTTGCCGAATTCCTTCCAGAACCCCTGATATTTTTCCGCCTCGTCCTTGGCCATGGTCTCCAGCAGGCTCAGGACGCGCTTGATGTTGGCGCCACGAATGGTGTCGATCTTGCGGTTGTGCTGCAGGATCTCGCGGGAGACGTTGAGGGGCAGGTCGTCAGAGTCCACCACGCCCTTGACGAAGCGCAGGTAGTGGGGCATGAGCTTCTCCGCCTCATCCATGATGAAGACGCGGCGGACATAGAGCTTGACCCCGTGTTTCTGGTCGCGGTCCCAGAGGTCCCAGGGGGCGCGCTTGGGCACGAACAGCAGGGCACTGTATTCGTTGGTGCCCTCAACCCGGTTGTGGACCCAGGCCAGGGGCTCTTCGAAGTCGTGGGAGATGTGCTTGTAAAAATCCTTGTACTCGTCATCGCTAACGTCGGCCTTGTTGCGCATCCAGAGGGCCGTGCCCTGGTTGACGCGCTCCCACTCGGGGGCCTTTTCTGCCTCCTGGTCCTTGGCGGCCTCATCCTCCTCCTCCTCACCGCCGTAGGACTCCTTCTTCATCTCCACCCGCAGGGCGATGTGGTCGGAAAACTTGGAGATGATGGTGCGCAGCCGCCAGGGTTCGAGGAATTCCTTCTCGTCGTCCTTCAGGTGCAGGGTGACCCGGGTGCCGCGTTCGGCCACCTCCAGGGTCTCGATGTCGTATTGACCGCGGCCATCCGAGGACCACCGCACCCCATGCTCGGGCTCAAGGCCGGCGCGGCGGGTGATGAGGCTGACCTTGTCGGCGACAATGTAGGCGGAGTAGAAACCGACGCCGAACTGGCCAATGAGGGCGCTGTCCTTGGTCTGGTCGCCGGTCATGGCCTCCAGGAAGCGGCGGGTGCCGGAGCTGGCGATGCTGCCGATGGTGTCCATGACCTCCAAGCGGCTCATGCCAATGCCGTTGTCGCTGACGGTCAGGGTCCCCGCCTCCTTGTCCACCTCGATCCGGATGCGCAGGTCGGGGTCCTCCGCCAGCAGGCCGTCGTCCGTGAGGGCCTCGAAGCGCAGCTTCTCGCCCGCGTCCGAGGCATTGGACACCAGCTCGCGCAGGAAGATTTCCTTGTTGGAATAGAGAGAACGGATGACCAGATCGAGTATCTGGCTCACCTCGGCCTTGAATTCCAGGGTTTCCTTATGGGCCTCTACAGTCATGGGGGTCTTTACCTTCTGTTAGGGTCGGGGGAGATGTCAGGTCTGGCGCCAGGGCGCTACAATGGTCGCCCGTTCGGGACGCATCCTGACGATAGTATCAGGGCGCCGGAATAAGGCCGATTCATACAACTTCAAGGGGTTTTCACCGATGGAGCCGCAAGTCGTCGCCACCAAGCCCTTCCCGGGCCAGCGTCCGGGTACCTCCGGGCTGCGCAAGAAGGTCAAGGTCTTCCAGCAGCCGGGTTACCTGGAAAACTTCGTCCAGGCCATTTTCGATACCCAGAAGGAGCTCGCCGGTGGCGCCCTGGTCGTCGGCGGCGACGGCCGTTTTTACAATCGTACCGCCATTCAGATCATTTTGCGCATGGCCGCCGCCAATAGCGTGGCCAGGGTCCTGGTGGGGCGCGGTGGCATCCTCTCGACCCCGGCCGCCTCTCACCTCATCCGCAAGTACGGCGCCCAGGGCGGCATCATCCTGTCCGCCAGCCACAACCCGGGCGGCCCGGACGAGGACTTTGGCATCAAGTTCAACGCCGCCAACGGCGGACCGGCCAGCGAGGCCATCACCGAGGCCATCCACAAGCGCACCCAGAGCCTGGAGCGTTACCGCACCTTCGCGGCCCCGGAACTGGACATCGACACGCTGGGCGTTGGCAAGCTGGGCAAGATGCGGATAGAGGTCCTGGACCCGGTGGCCGATTACGCCGACCTCATGGCCAGCCTCTTCGACTTCGAGGCCATCCGCCGCCTCTTCGCCAGCGGCAAGTTCCGCATGAAGCTGGATGCCATGCACGCCGTCACCGGCCCCTATGCCACCGAGATCCTCGAGAACCGCCTCGGCGCCCCCGTGGGCACCGTCATGAAAGGCGTGCCCCTGGAAGACTTCGGCGGCGGTCACCCGGACCCCAACCTGGCCCACGCCCAAGAGTTGGTGGCCTTGTGCCAGGGGCCGGAGGGGCTAGACTTCGGCGCCGCCTCCGATGGCGATGGCGACCGCAACATGATCCTGGGCCGCGACTTCTTCGTCACCCCCAGCGATAGCCTGGCGGTGCTGGCGGCCAATGCCCACCTGGTGCCTGGCTACGCGGACGGTATCGTGGGCATCGCCCGCTCCATGCCCACCAGCCAGGCCGCCGACCGGGTCGCGGAACGGCTCGGCATTTCCTGCTACGAGACCCCCACTGGCTGGAAGTTTTTCGGCAATCTCCTCGATGCCGGCCGCATCACCCTCTGCGGCGAGGAGAGCTTTGGCAGCGGCTCGGACCATGTCCGCGAAAAGGATGGCCTCTGGGCCATCCTCTTCTGGCTCAACCTGCTGGCGGCGCGCCAGGAGACCGTCGCCGGCATCGTCCAGAAACACTGGCAGCGCCATGGACGCAACTATTACACCCGCCATGACTACGAGGCCGTGGACGCCCCGGCCGCCGAGGCCCTGATGGACCGGTTGCGCGCCCTCCTCCCGACCCTGCCCGGCAAGCGGCTCGGTGACTTCAAGGTGGCCTACGCCGACGACTTCGCCTACACGGACCCGGTTGACGCCAGCCGCTCTGAGCGCCAGGGCATCCGCATTGGCCTGGAGGGCGGTTCGCGCCTCGTCTTCCGCCTATCCGGCACGGGCACCGAGGGCGCCACCCTGCGCCTCTATCTGGAGTCCTACGAGCCCGACCCGACCCGGCACGGCCAGGACACCCAGGAGGCCCTGGCACCCCTCATCCTCATCGCCAATGAACTGGCGCAGATCCAGGCCCGGACGGGACGCGCCGCGCCGGATGTCATCACCTGACGGGCGATGGCCGCCGGGGGCCGGCAAGAGCGGCTTAGCCCCCGGCCCTGAAGTTAAATTGAATAACCAACCCAAGGACCCTGACCTGGATCAAAAAATCTTCCCGCCCCTTCTTGCCCCGATCCGGATGCGAGGCTATTCTCCTTCCCCTGCCATGAAGGCCTTGGCCTCGACAGCCTATTTAACACCCGCCCTTGCCACCGCCCATTCGTCCTCACAGGAGGCTGCCTCGACCATGAGCGCAAACCCAAGCCGTCGCGAATTCCTCCGGACCCTGACCCTGGGTTCCGCGGGCCTCTTGCTGGCGCCTTTGAGCCTGGCGCCCCTCGCCCCGGCCCACGCGGCCTCTGGCGACCTGCAAAGCCGCGTCGTCAACCACATCGCCGGTCTGCGCGCCCAGGGCCTGATCGGGGCCAGCGACAGGGTCTCCTGGTCCGTCTATGACTTCACCAGCCGCCAGAAGCTGGTGGCCATCAACGAGGACGTGCCCCGCCAGGCGGCGAGCATGATCAAGCCCTTTGTCTGCCAGGCCTGGTTTTATCAGGCCAGCCAGTCGAGCCGGATCAGCTATACGCCGGAGGTCCGCAAAACCATGGAGCGCATGATCCGCTCCAGTTGCAACAAGTCCACCAACCGCCTCATGACCCTGGTCAGCCAGAACGCCGGCAACCGGGGGCCTGGGGACGTGGAGCGGGTACTCAAGCAGAACGCCCCGCAGATCTTTCAGGACACCCGCATCGTCGAACAGATCCCGGCGGGCGGGCGCACCTACCGCAACCTGGCATCCGCCAGCGATTACGGCCGCTTCCTGGAGGCCTTCTGGCGGAACCAGTTGCCCTATGCCGACGAGATGCGATCCCTCCTCTCCCTGTCCAATCGCGATCGCATCGTCGATGGCGTAGACTCCATGCCGGACAATGTCCGTGTTTACGACAAGACGGGTTCCACCTCAATGCTCTGTGGCGACATGGGCATCGTGGTGGCGCCGGGCGAGAATGGCGGCAGTTACCCCTATACCTTTGTCGCCATCATCGAAAGCCCGTTCCCCGTCAAAAAGTATTTTGGCTGGATGAAACAGCGCGGCAATGCCATCCGTTCCGTCTCCAACCTGGTTTACCAGGACCTGAAGGATCGGTATCAGTTGGCTTGAGGTAGCCCTCTGGGGTTATACCGGCTTTAACGAAGACGCCTGAGTAGGCGGTTTTCAGGGTCGGGTGGCGGCGGTTGGGGGTGTCGACAGCAGGGATGCTGTCGCCAAGCCTACAGGGACCTATTCACGGCGTCACCCAACCGACGTCACCCGACCCTGCTGCTTTAAGGCCGAGGTTTGACAGACACTGGCTATAACGCCGGTATCAAGGCTCAAAGCCCCTCAGATCGCGGATCAACTCCAGAGGGTCGGTCAGGGCCGCCGGTCGCTCCGCGAAGCCCTGCCGCAGAAAGCGGGTCCAGATCACGAACTGGATAATGGCCCACAGCATGGCGCTCCCGGTACGGATGTCCCGGCAGCGGGCGATCAAGTCCCGCACCCCATCCGGCCTGAACCAGGGCCGCAGCACTGGATGTTCCGGCAGCAAGATATTCAATTGGCTCAGCAAACTCGCATCGAGCCAGTCCGCCAGGGGCACGGAAAAACCGCTTTTGCGTGCGAACAGATAATCCTCGGGTATATCGCGGAGGGCCCAGCGCTTTAGGAAGAGCTTGCCGACCCGCCCCGAGACCTTCAGCTTGTCGGGTAGACCCAGGCCAAATTCTACCAGGCGATGATCGAGGAAGGGCACCCTGCCCTCCAGGCCCCAGGCCATCATCATGCGATCCGCCTTGACCAGCAGGTTGTCCGGTAACGCCTGGGTCAGATCGATGTACTGCCGGCGCTGCAGGTCACTCCAGGCCGCGGGCGTTTCCCGCCAGCCCTCGATGACCAACTGCCTGACTTGCGGTAACTGGGCCCGCATCTCTGGGGTAAACAATTTTCGTGGCCACTCACCCCGGAAGGTGCCGCGGGTCCGGAAACCCACGGAGCCGGGTGCCATGAGATTCTTGAACCAGATCTCCAGGGGCGAGCTGCGATAGCGGCCATAGCCCGCGAAGACCTCGTCGCCGCCCTCGCCGGAAAACACCACCTTCAGCTCCTGGCCGGCGGCTTGAGCGAGCAGGGCCGTGGGCATGTTGGCGTTGTCCCGCATCAGCTCGTCCGCCGCCCAGATGGTGAGAGGAAAAGTCTGGAAGATATCCCGAGCGCTGGGGCATATCTCCCGGTGCTGGCTGCCGAAGCGCCGTGAAATCGCCTGGGCCAGAGGGAGTTCATCCTTGACCGAGGTCCCCGGGAAGCCGACGGAGAAGGTACGGATGGGTTGATCGGCATGCTGGCTCAACTGGGCCAAGAGGACGGCGGAATCCACGCCCCCGGACAGGAAGAGCCCAAAGGGCACATCCGAACGCATATGTTGGGTGATGGCCAATTCCATGAGGGCGTCGAAGCGGGTCGAGGCCTCCTCGAATCCCAGGTCCAGGGGTTGTACCTGGAGGGGCGACCAATAGCGGTAGCGACGCGCGATGCGGCCCTGCTCGATCCAGACGCTTTCCCCCGGCAACACCCGCTCCACCCCCTGCAGCAGGGTGGTCGCCCCCGCGGCAAACTGGGTCTGGAGATAGCGAGCCAGCCCCAGGGCATCGATGCCGGGGGGGCTTTCCAGGAGCGGCAACAGGCCCTTGATCTCCGAGGCAAAGGCCACGCCACTGCCGCCCTCGGCCAGGAAGAGGGGCTTGATGCCGAGGCGGTCCCGGGCCAGGATCAGGCGATCATGGGCACTGTCGAAGAGGGCGAAGGCGAACATGCCCAGGACATGCTCCAGGAAATTCTCACCATATTCCCGGTAGGCGTGCAGGATCACCTCACAGTCGGAATGGGTGAGAAAGCGGTGCCCCCGGGCCTCCAACAGGGCGCGCAACTCGATGAAGTTGTAGATCTCACCGTTGGCGATCAGGGTGAGGGTGCCGTCGGCGGTCTTCAGGGGTTGATGCCCGCCGGCCAGATCGATGATCGACAGCCGGGTGTGCCCCATGCCGAAATGACCCGAGACAAAGGTCCCCTGGTCATCGGGTCCGCGATGGGCCAGCCGTGACACGGCGGTCTCCAGGGCCGCGATCCGGACGGGGGCGCTACGATTGAAGAGGCCGACGATGCCGCACATGAGGCTAATCCACTTAAAGGGGTCGAAGGTTGAGCGCCCGGACGTAGGCGCTGGTGGCATTCTCGATTTCATAGGGCCAGGCGGCCTGCCTCAGGAAATCCGGGGCCGGCGGATCGCGCAGTGTCGCCAGCATGGCAGCCGCCAGGGCCTGGTGATCGCCGACGGGCACCAGGGGGCCGAACTTGCCGTCTTGCAGAATCTCTCGAGGCCCGCTGGGACAGTCCGTCGCTACCGCGGGGACCCCAACCGCCAGGGCCTCGATCAAGGCAAACCCGAGCCCTTCCAGGGTCGAGGTGAAGGCAAAGAGGCTGGCCTGGGCCAGATAATCCAGGGGCGCCGCCACGAAACCCGGCAGATCCAGGGCCGCGGCGATGCCCAGCTCCTGGGCCAGGACCAGGAGTTTGTCGCGATCCTTGCCGCGCCCCAAGATCATGAGGCGCGAGGGATATTCCCGCTGGATCAGGGCGAAGGCGCGCATCAGGGTCGGAAAATCCTTCCGCTCGCACAATTCGCCGAGCCCCATGATGATGGGTGGACCCTCATCGCCGAACCAGGGGTGCCGGGGCGGCTGGCAGCAGCCGGCGAAGACCGAGGCGGGCACCACCGGACATGGCACCACCTCGATCAGGTCGCGCGCGAGGCCGGTGTAGGCGGTCATGTCTTCGGCCACCCCCTGGGAGGTCACGATGACCCTGTCGGCATAGGGATAGAGCTTCCCTGTCGAAAGGCGCGTCTTGAAAGCATGGAACCAGCCGCGCCGGGCGCAATCGATGGACAGGGTCGTACCCGTGCCCACCGCGAGAAAGGTGCTGGGGCGCGCCAGGCCCTGGGCCAGGGCGCGGGCCAGGATGGCGGTATGATTGATGCGGTCCTTGTCGCAATAGAGGCTCGCGGGCCGCTCGCGGCGCAGATAGCGGGCGACCGCCGGCAAACTGGAATAGGCGTGGGCCGTCCCCAGCTCGATGATGCGCACCCCCTCCGGAACCTCCTGGAAGTCCGGCCCATGCCCTTGCACCTTGAGCACATCCACCCGGTAGCCCCGGCGAGCCAGGGCGGGGACCAGATTCCGGGCCAGCCGGTCCACGCCGCTGTGGCCGGAGGTGGCGAAAAATAGCGCGAGATCAATCCCCATTCAGGGCATCCGGTTGTGGTGTTTGAAAAAGGTGGACGGGGATCGGCGCCTACTTGAGGAGGCCCGCGAAGAAGTCCAGATAGGCCCGCGAGGCCGCCTCGCGACCAAAGGGCCGGGTCACCTCACGCAGTTCATCGGGATCGGGACGGCTGTCGATGGCCGCCTGAAGCGCCCAGGCAAAGGCCTCATCATCCCCTACCGGCACCAGCCCACCCAAGTCGCCGCCACGGAGCAGGTCACGGATCCCCTCGGTACACTCCGTCGCGACCACCGGCGTCCCCAGGGCCATGGCCTCCACCAGCACATTGCCCAGCCCCTCCCGCACCGAGGAGAGGGCAAGCACCCGGCAACGAGCCATGAAGGGGAAGGGGTTCGCGACGAAACCCGGGAGTTGGACCCGATCCGCGATCCCCAGGCGCGCGGCCAGATGCTCGAGGCGCTCCCGTTCCTTGCCCTCGCCCAGGATGAGCAGCCGGGCGTCGCGCCCCTTGGCCAGTTTGGCGAAGGCGCGCAGCAGGGTCGGGAAGTCCTTGACCTTACGTAACCCCCCCACCGCCATCACCACCGGTGGCTGGCCCGGCGCCAGCCAGGGATGATCGCAAGGCGCCGCCGCCAAGGTCGCGAAGTCCGGCGGAATGATGGGGTTATTGAGGACAGCGATCGGCACGCCGCGAATGCGGAAATAGTCACGCAGATCCCGCGCCACATGTGCCGTCAGGGCGGTGATGCCATCGAGTTGGCCGTAGGCCCGACGGATCTGCCGCGTTTCCCGCAGGGTCTTGATGAAGTTCCAGCGATGGGCCGCGAAGCGTCCGGACAGGAGGGTGCCCACGGCGGCGACCAGGCGGGTCTCCAGCCCCAGGAGGCGCTTGACCGCCAGGCCCGCGAAATCGTCGGAAAGTTTACCGGTCAGGAGGATCGGCGGTTGCTGCTGGGGCAGATAGATGCGCAGCAGGTTAGCGGGATCGCCCACCACCGGGATGATGCGCACGCCCTGGCCCAACTCCTTGAGGTAGGGATGATCCGGATTGCCGACCATGAAATGGACCTCGACCCCCAGGTCCGCCAGGCCCGCGGCCAGGCTGGTGAAATTGCGCTCCACCCCCCCGTCCTCGAAGTCGCTCACCAGCAGGGCGATTTTGGCGATCTTCATAGTCCTTCACCTGCGGAGTGGCCCGGTTTGGCGGGAGGCGCAAACCGAAAGCTGTACAGGATGCCGAAGAAGAGGACAAAGAAAAAGCCGAAGTCCATGCGGATCAGACGAAAGTCATACAGGCAAAAGAGCAGTGTCATGATGCCCCCGAGGAGCAGAAACCGAAACAGGGGTGGATCCTGGGCCCTACGCCGCACCACCCCATAGCTCCGAACCATGAGGGCGAGAAAGAGGCCGCCAAAGGCCAGGCCGGGCAGCCCGAATCGCACCCAGATTTCAATGGGCACGCTATGCAGATGGGCCCACTCCGGGGCATGGGCGCGGTCATAGGCCGACCAGTCCAGCACCCCCGCGGGGACCAGATCCAGGGGGCCCCGGGTGCCCGGCCCCCAGCCCAGCAGGGGGCGTTCCCGGATCAGGTCGACTCCGATCCGATAGAGATTGAGCCGAGTTCCGGAGGAGGAGCCATAGTCGTAATGACCCTGGGCGTCGGGCTGGGTCAGGGCCACGACATCCCCCGCGATCCGGTCGCCGCTGGTCCAGAGGACGGCGCTGGCCAGGGCCAGGATCAGCAAGGCACCGAGGAGGGGCAGGCCCCCTCGCCGCCACGTCCCGCCCCGCTGGGCCGCATCGGCACTGGCACGCGCCAAGAGGGAGACCAGGATGACGAGGGCCAGGGCCAGCACCGCCCCCCGCGTCTGCAGGACCAGGAGGATGGCGAGCAGGATGGCCACGCCCGTGGTCCAGAGACCCCAGCCCAGGATTGGCCGGGGCCGACCCCCGAGGCGCGGTCCCGTCATCTCGCGCCAGAAGCTGAAAAAACCCAGCAGGGCGATGGAGACCAGAAAGCCAAGTCCGAGGGCGGTAAAGCCAAAGTCCCCACGAGCGTCAAAGCCGACCTGCCCCCGCAGCAAGGCGATGATAGCCGCCACGTCGTCCCCGTCCGATCGCTGCAGCACCCCGACCAGCAGCCCCAGGAGGGCCGCTACCAGCACCCACCGAATCCGGACGGGATCTCCACGCAGCCACCAGGCCGGGACGATGAAAAGGAGGGGCCTAATCCAGCCCGGAATAGCGGACCACTGCTGAGCAGCGAGGTCGGGAAACAGCAGCGCCGCACGCCAGGCCAGGAGGGTCGTCAGCAGAATCCCGGCCAGCAGGAGCCAGAGGGCCGGGTCCCGCCGCCAGTGCCCCCCGGCGCCGCGCCCATCCAGGAGCAACAGCAGGACGAGTAGGGCCAGGGCCACGTTGGCAATCGCCGTCATACTCCAGGCCGAGAAGGCAAAGAGGACCAGGAGAGCCAGGCCCAAGCGGTCGCGCAGGCTCGGGCCCGGCGGCATGGACTTCAAGGCATTGATTGAAATCATCAGGTTATGGGTCTGGAGATGAGGCGCTGGGCGTCCATGACGAGCAGGCCCTGGTGCCAATCCAGATGGTGCAGGGCGCGCCAGCCGCCATTCGCCGCGCCGGTTGTCCGCCAGATTCGCCGTTCACGATAGTGCTCGGGGGTGAGTGCCTGCACCTGATTCAGGACCAGGCCATGGCCGTAGCGGGGCACCGAATTCTGGGCCGGGCGCAAGAGGCGGCCCTGCTCATCGACAAAGACCCGCCCGCCAGGCCGACCGCCTCCATAGTCGAGCACCAGGGGGTTGCGGGCATGGGGGAGCCAGCGATCGCTCAGGGGCGAGTCCGCATGGAAGGCCAGGAGGGAGTTATTGAGCCGTGCCCTGCCCTGCCGGGCGCTACAGAAGAGCCACCAGCGCCCCTCGTGCTCGAAGAGGGTCGCATCCGCCGCCTGGAGCCCCTCGATCAAGGTCCGGACGCGGATCCAACGGTCGGGGAAGGACTGGCAGCGATAAAGGTCCACCTGGCGCGAGGCCGCCGACTCGGGGACCATGTAGAGATCATTCTCGAAGCTGAACAGAAAAGGGTAGGACAGATGCCGGTCCTCGTCCAAGACAGCCAGGGCCGGTCCCAGGGGCCCCAGGTCCGCGCCCAGCTCCAGGACGCTGATCCGGCCGCGCTGGGTGTGGAAGGGATATTCCTCCAGAAAGATAAAACGCCGTTCGCCCAGGGACCAGGCGAAGGGGTCCGCCCAGAAGGTGTCCGCCGGGGGCCAGAGGGGGGTCAGCCTCGCAGGGTCCGGATGACTCCAGGCCTCCCGCTCCCGCAAGCCCGCGAGGAGGAACCATTGGGGCCACTGGCTACGCTCATCCTGGGCATCACAGCGTTTCTGGCGGGCGCGGACCAGACGGGCGTGCAGACCTAGCCGGGACGGCATGGGGGTTAGGCTCGCTCCGACCTCAACCACCGTCGCCATCGCCCTGCGTAACGTAGACCCCCGCGGCAGCGGCCGGCAGACCTCGGACCATGAGGGGGTGGGGTTGACCGGCCTTGCCCCGGGGCGGGGTAAAACCCATGGCGCCGAGGATGGCGGCAACACCCGCCCCGCAGGCGAAGGTCTCGACCTTTTCCGCCCGCCAGTCGCGCAGCCAGCGCAGGGCGCCGCTCAGGAGAGCACGGATCGTCTCGGTATCCTCGGGGGCGGTCAGCAGGTCCACGAATTTGGCCCGGCGGCGGCCCCGGCTTTGATCAGTGAGCAGGACTAGGTAGCCACGCAGTTCCTCCCCAGCCCCGGTGATGAGGACCCGGTAGTCCCCTTCCGGGTGCTGGCGATAACGCCAGTCCAGCGTCCGGGCATCGCGCCGGCATAGGGCGGGGTATCGACCCCGAACCGTCTCCCACAGGCGATCGAAACGGGAGTCGAACCCACCCGCCAGGAACTCAATCGGCAGCCGGGGCCGGGGGCCGAGGGGCAGGCCCAGATCCGCCACAGCCCCCATCAGCCCCCCCACGGGCCGGCCCAGGCCGCGGGCCAGGGTATGGCGCAGCGAGACCCGGCGCTGCAGGGAACAGGTGCCCGGCAGGGCGATGAAACCGATGCGGTACAGAATGACCATCATGGGGTCGGCGATGTGCTTGGCGAGCTGAATCGGCCCCGCAGCGGGATGGTCGAGGAGGGCGGCGGCGATGCCATGGGTGAAGTTGGGTCCCGCGCTGGCTTGGCGCCGCTGGTCGCGGAGGGCCTGGCGCATTAGGCCCCAGTGGGTGAGCATCTCCACGCACCAGTGGGCCGTGACCGGCTCTCCGCCAAGATGCAGCCCGGCGGGGATGGTGGCCAGACTGCCAATGATCTGGCCGCGCCAATCGGCGACGACCCCCCGATAGCCGGGGGTTGGCAGGCGCGGGTCCTGGTGCCACTGCCAGTCCCAAAGGTGTTCCGCCCGCGCCGCGGGCCCGGGACCAAAGACCTCCGCCATGCGGGCCAGGATCTGGGGCCGGTCCGCGTCCGTCCCGGGTCTGATTTCGATCATGGGCGATTCCGCCTGCGGTCCGGACGTGGCGTTAGCGACTCATACCGCCACTGGGGCTAGCCGCGTTGTTGAGGAGGGGGGTCAGGTCCTTGCCGTTGACCACCACATCCCCCCGGCTGTTGGCTTCCAGGGCGAAACTCAGTAGCTGGCCGCCCTCCGCGTCGGGACGCTCGATGCCCACTAACCGCAGGAAGGCCACCAGGGCGGCCAGGTTCTCGCGGTCGGCGGGGTCCGCCGCCTCGTCCATGAGGCGGGCCAGAGCATCGAGGTTGCGCAGTTCGATGTTCGCGGTCAGGCTCCCCTCGGGCAAGGCCTGGGGCGTGGCCGGGACCTGGGTCAGCGCCTGGCCGCGCAGCCGCAGCCCGCCGGCGGGCAGATCCAACTTGATATCCTTGATGTCAAGCCGGATCGGCTGGGTGCCCAGCAGCGCGAGGGCGGCCAGGGGATCGGGCGCCTCCTCCAGGGAGACGGTCAGCAGCTCGGCCAGGGGCAGGCCACTCAGGGCCAGATCGAGGTTGACCGTCCGGGGCGCCCAGGGGGGCAGCACCGGCTCCAGCCCCGAGACGCCCTCCTGGGCATAGGCCAAGGCCAGGAGGGGCACCGGGGAGTCCAGTCCCTTGAGGGCCAGATGGAGCTTGAGGGCCTCGATGGCCAGGGGGGCCTCCTCGGGCAGGGTGGCCCGGAAGCCGGTGCTCGCGAGGGTGACTTCAAGGCCACCCAGGATGCGGGGCAGCCACTCCGGGAGGGCCGCGGGGCCCGCGGCGGGATTCTGGAGAGCGAACAGAACCGCCTCGACCAGGTTGGCGAGCGCCAAGCGCTCGATGCCGACCTCGACACGGGCCTCCCCCTGCGCGACCTGGCTCCCCTCCGCCATCAGGTCCAGCCCCTTGAGGTGGTATTGCAGGCGCAGATCTCGCGCTAAGGGCTGGCCCAAGGGCGGCGTGACGGAACCCGCCAGGCCGAACTCGCCCAGACGCAGGTAGTCGCCCACGCCCTCCAGGGGCATAGCCAGATCCGTCAGGAACCATTCGCCTCGCGCCTGGCCACTGGCCCGCAGATAGGCCTCCACCAGGGCGCCAACTTCCTCCAACAACTGGACCGGTTCCTGAAGCTGCAGGGCCTCCAGCCGCGTCGAGAGGGCCTCCAGCGTATCGAGATCCATGTCGGCATAGTCGGCCTCCAGCCGCCAGCCGCCCAGATGGCCCAATTCCTGGCCTTGGGCATCGCGCCCCGCCACATCAGCGAGCCTGAGCCGCAGACTCCCACCCCAGCGGCCCGCGGTATCGGGCGTCAGCTTGACCGCCAGGGAGAATTCGCCCAAACCCAGGCTGGCCAGGGCGCTGGCCTCCGCGCCGGCCGGGGGCGTCGCGGCGCCGATCCCCAGGCCCTGGTGAAGGCCCGCCAGTCGATCCGGCGGGTCCAGGCGCAAATCGACCCCCGCCAACTGGAGGTCGATCGCCGTCGTCAGTCCGGAGTCCGGGTCCAGTTCCAGCGCAAAGTCGCGCCGCGCCAGGGTCAGCCGGGCGGCATCTCCCCCGCCATCGCCGGGAAGCCAGAGGCTGGCCGGACCCTCGACCCGGAAGCGCCAGGGATCCGTCCCGGTCCCTGGGGGGCTAGCCCGAAGGGCGAGGGTACCTAGCTCCAACGCTTGCCCCTCGGCATCGTCCGAGGTGCCGTCCAGACGGGCAAAGGGGAGCCAGAGCAGCAGGGTGCCATCGGCCGCCTCCCGAACCTCGAGCTCACCACCGGCGGCGAGGCCGGATTCGGGCCCCAGCCCCTGCTGGACCAGGGCCAGGATCTTGGCCGCCCGGTCGGACAAGGGGGGTGACATCCAGGGGTTACCTTGGGCATCGAGCGTGGCCAGCCAGAGGCCCGGGGCTCCTGGCCCCTGGCCAGAGGCACTCAGGCCCGCGGCCAGCACCCCGCCCGGGCGTGGGAGGAGGGCGGTGAAGCGATCCGCGCCCTCGCCACCATAGTGACGCACCCAGAGGGTCTCGCCAGCGGGGTTGAGGCGGGCCAGCCAGGCATCGCCGTCCCGGGTCTCCCCTCCCAGCCAATAGCCGCCATCCTCGGCAAGGGCCAGGCCGAGCAGGGAGCGGACGGGTGGCAGGCCATCGCCGCCCAGTCGCGGCTGCTGTTCGGAGAGGATTTCCCCCCGACCATCGACCCGGCGCAGCCAGACCTCGCCAACCTCGGCCGGGTGCCCCGCCAGGAGGACAGCGCCATCCGCCAGACGCACCAAGGCTGTAACCGCACCGCCGCCCGCCGGGCCATAGGTGCGCTGCCAGTCGATCCGACCCGTCGCATCGACCCGGGCCAGCCAGGCGGCCTGGGCAGGCGCCGCGCTGGCTCCAGCCACCAACCAGCCATCCCCATCCCGGATCAGGGCTTGAACAGACCTGGCCTCGGTCACGACCAGCCGCCAGCCCGGGGCACCATCCGCCGGCACGGCGGCGAGAAGGCCGACCTCGGTCCCATCCGCGCGCCGGGTCTGCCCCACGGCAAGCCCCAGGCCGGTGGTGCCCGTAGCCAGTCCCAGCCAGTAATCGGTGGCGGCCTCATCCGCGGTTGTGGTCCGGGACCAGTGGGTCTCACCCGCCGGGTCCAGGGCCAACAGGAAACCCGGCCGGGCCGGGCCTAAATTTCCGGCCAGCAAGAGGCCATCATTTGGCAGGGACCCCAGCGCCTTAACCTGAAGGTCGAAGGGGCCCGCCAGAATTTGCGTCCAGACGGGCAAACCCTGGGGGTCAAAACGAGCGATCCAGGCCTGGCGACCCCCGGGCCCCGGCAGGCTGCCCGCCAGGGCGTAGCCGCCATCAGCCATGACCGTCAACAGCGAGGGTCCCGCCTCGACCCAGGAGCGGGTGTCCGGCAGGCCCACGCCAAATAACCGCATCCCCGGCGGGCCGGACCAGGTCTTGGGCGGCGGGCTAGTCTGGACCCCGTGGCCTGCTTGCGCCATGGCGACGAGGGGTGCCAGGACCATGAGGGCGAGGCCAATCAGCCAGCCTCCGAGAGTGGCGCGGATGGGGAACATGGTTTCTCCTGAGAGCAGTAGCCGTGATACCGGACCATATTGCCCCAAGGCCCCGGGATTTTCATCCGCCCGAGGCTAATATTTGGCTATCTTGCTCAACCCAGAGACCCAGGCAGCGGCCGCAAGCCGGGGTATGGCCTGTTCAGCCCCCTCTGGGGCATACCCCCCGGCATTTTCCTGCCTCGGCCCCTCGACCTCGCGACGCCAATCTGTCAACCTAATCGCCATGAATGCAAGGCACCCCTTTCGCGCCACGGGTGGCGCGGCGACACCGGATTCAGGCAGACGGATTCCGGACCTCACCCATATCAATCTCGCCACCCTGGACCAGGCGGTGGACCTGGTGCGCGTCAATAAACTCGCCGATGGCTCCCGGGAGGCTGCCTTTCTGCGGGCCTATCCGGCCCTGCTGGCGGCGATCCAAGCGACCGACCGCGCCGCCGACGCCTTTCTGCTCGCGGCGACCTTCGCCCATGGGTCCCTGCCCAGCAGTCTGCGCATCGAGCAGGGCTGGTTGACCGCGGCGGTGCAGGCCTTCAGCCGATCGCGGAGCGAGCAGGCGGCCTTTGCCGAGGAGGACGTGAACGCGGTCGCGGGCTGCCTCCAATCCCTGGTTGCCGCTTCCCGGGTGCTGCATTTCGCCAACCCCGCCCTCTACCCAACCTGGGATGCCCATGTCGAGGGCTTTCGGCGGGGCCTGGCGCCGACCCCCTATCACATGGCCCAAACCACCAACTATGCTGCCTATGTCAAAGACATCCAGGGCGTCAAGCGCGAGGAGGGCTTTCTCGGCTTCCACTTCGATTATTGCGTTAATTACCAGGAACGCCTGCGCCAGCTCGCCATCCCGCCCTACCCTCTGACGGACATGCGGGTGGTGGAATCGGCGGTGCGTGAGATCATTCTCGCCCAGGGCGGGCAGTTATGAAGCCGTGACGAGCGCCCTGATGCGGTTAGAGATGCCTACCAGCCCCTATCCTTCACCCCCGGCCAGCAACCCAGGCCCTTCGGAGATCCCCATGCCACGCCCCCTCGCCACGTCCCCGGCGGAGCAAACCCAGCCCACCCTCGGGGAGGAAAGCCTGCGGCTCATCCTCCAGGAGTTGCAAAGCGCCCGCGCCGAGACCCGTCACCAGTCAAGCCGTCTGCGCCTCATGGCCCTGGGACTGGGGTTGATGGCGATCCTGGCGGGCTGGTCCGGCTACCAGGCCATTTCCAGCGCCGAGCCCCAGGCACCCGTTACCGCGCCAGCGACCCCGATGAGCCGGGAGGCCCGTGCCGCCCAACGCCGGGAACTCCTGGCCATGCTGCCGGAAGAAACGCGGGTGGAACTGGAGAAATTCGCTCAACAGGCGGAATGGCTGGACCAGTACATGCAAACCTGGGAGCCCGATCAGGCCGGCGCCCTCGTGGCCCTGATGCTCTTCCGCATGACCAAGACCATGGATACCCTGCCGGAGATGGAGCGGAACATGCGCGTCATGAGCGGTCAAATGGCGGCCCTGCCTGCCATCGTTGGCGAACTCAATCAAATCAACGTCAAGATGAGCGTTATCACCGGCAACCTGGACTCAACCATGGGCCGCGCCGGCCGCAT
>JBGAUK010000069.1:0-18790 GCA_044228695.1 Chromatiaceae bacterium
TTGCCGCTTCGATGGGGCCATTCTATTCCCTCCCACATGCCGGCACAGGCTGGGAGGTTTTTTCACAGCCTCTCAGGGGAGAACGCCCCATCTACTACTCCTGATATCGAAAAAACGCCTGAAACGGTATCCACACCAGATGAAACGGTAGATGAGACCGAACAAAAAAGTGACGTTGTGGGAGATCCGGTGTCCACTCAGTGGACACCGACCCATCTCCTACTCCTGATATCGAAAAAACGCCTGAAACGGTATCCACGCCAGCTGAAACGGCAGAGGAGACCGAACAAAAAAGTGACGTTTTGCTCGACGACGAAGAGGGTGATGACCTCAATGAGATCTACATCTACGAAGAGGGGATGGTGCCCATCAAGTTGGTGCCGAGTACATCTACATCATGGTCCTGTAGTAGATGAGGTTGGTATGCACGACGACGAAGAGGGTGTGCCGCGCGCGCGGAGATAGGCCCTGGCCTGGTGCTCGGTCAGTTCCGCGCGGCGCGGGTGGTCCTTGGCCAGGTCATCGGCCTTCCACAGGAGCAGCTTCCGGCCGATGACCTTCTTCAGGCATTCAGCATCCAGGCTTGCCCAAGCCGCGTCGAAGAGGGGCGTCATCCAGGCGTTAGGATCTCCTAACGCTCGCCGTTGGGCCTTCACCACGCCGCCCTTGGCGCGTAGGCGCCGTTCCTTGGCGACCTGGCGTTGCTCCCGCCGCCTGGCCATGGCTTCACCCATCAGGCGCCAGAAGAAAACCATGTTCTGGCCGAAGGCGGCGACCTCGCCGGGGTCATCCATGCCCCGGGTAAAGATGCGTAGCATCTCCCGGTCCTCTTCGTTCAGGTCGTCATGCTCAATAGCGTGCAGGGCCTGGTGATACTGGAGACGCTGGTATTCCGTCATGAGAACACCCGGTCCACCACTTGCAGCTTGTCGGTAACACCCTGGTGCATGTACCGGGCGGAGGCGGTCAGGGTGCGATGCCCCATGATGGCCATGATCTGGGCTTGGCCGATCCCCGCCGACGCCAGGGCGGACCCGCAGCCGTGGCGCAACTGGTGAAAATTCCGCCCGGGCAGTCCCGCCTCGCTACAGACGCGGAGCCAGAGGGCGCGGAAACGAAAGGGGCGGTCGGTTTTGCCACCAAAGACCAGGGCCTCGGGATCCTGCCCCGGCAGCTTGGCCAATTCGGCGGCGGCGCGTTCGGACAGGGCGGACACAATCGGCTGGCCATTCTTGGTGCGGAGCACCGTGATGGTCCGACGCCCGAGATCCAGGTGGTTCCAGCGGAGATCCTGCAGGTTGCCGACGCGTAACCCGGTATGAAAGGCGGTCAGAATCAGGGCCGGCAGGCGGCCCCAGGTGCGATCCAGCAGGCGCGCGACACTCACCAGGCGCTCGACCTCCTCGGGACGGAGATAACGGTTCGGATCGGTGGGCTCGGGGGCCTTTTCAATGCCCTTGGTGGGGGGGACATGGGCACGGGGCAGGAGGCGCAGACGGCGGGCATATTTGAAAATGCTTTGCAGTTGCGAGACATAGCGGTTGAAGGTAGGGCCCGCCAGGGGGACGCCGGCGGCGGTGGCGGCCTGCCCCACGCGGGGCTTGAGGCGGCCCCTGGCGGCCAGGCGCATCAGGACTTCATCAATGGCCTCGGGGGTGATGGCGGCCAGCTCCTGGTCGCCGAGCTGGTCGTCCCAAAAAGCTAAGCGGCCCAAGGTGCTGCGGTCGAATTCACGCGACGCGACGTAGGCGTTGATGGTGGTTCTGAGGGTCGGCATGGTCATCTCCTGGAGCACTGGGCAAGCAGAACCCTAATTACAGGATTCGGTTTTGCCGTGGCGGCGAACTACCCGAAGACAATCAGATGCTTACAAGAAAATGGAGCGGGAAACGAGGCTCGAACTCGCGACCCCAACCTTGGCAAGGTTGTGCTCTACCACTGAGCTATTCCCGCTTTGGATACCTCAACCGAAGGTTGTAACCAACTCTCGATCAAGAGCCACGCATTTTACGGATGCTCGTTGGGGTGTCAAGCCTCCCGGCATAAATTTCGCGCCGCCCCAGCGGCCCCACACCCCCCGCCTAACGACTCGCGCCGGAATGGGTGAGGCTAGGCCAGGCCGCGCGGAGATAAATAAACATGGACCAGAGGGTAAGGCCCGCCGCGACATACAGCAGACCCAGCGCGGGTCCATAAATTGGCAAGCCCCAGGGGGCCTTACCCAGGATGAGGATCAGGATGGCAATCATCTGCGCCGTGGTCTTGAATTTGCCGACCTTAGAGACGGCGACCCGGGCGCGTACCCCCAACTCCGCCATCCATTCCCGCAGGGCGGAGACGGTGATTTCGCGACCGATGATGACCGCCGCTGGCAGGGCCAGCAGGGGGCGAGGGTCGGCCTCGACCAGCAGGACCAGGGCCACCGCGACCATGAGCTTGTCGGCGACGGGATCGAGAAAGGCCCCCAGGTCCGAGGTCTGACCCCAGCGGCGGGCCAGATAGCCATCCACCAGATCGGTAAGAGCGGCCAGGCCAAAGACCAGGGCGCAGGCCAGGCGCGCCCAGGTGAAGGGAAGATAGAAAAAGCCTACGAAGACCGGGATCAGGAAGATACGCAGCAGGGTCAGGATGTTGGGGACGTTCCACATGCCTAGGGCCTCTGACTCGCGGGGTGAATGGCCTCGAAGATTTGCTGGGCCAACTGGCGACTGATGCCCTCGACCTGGGCGATGTCCTCCACCGCGGCACCCTCCAAAGCCTGAATACCGCCAAATTCGCGCAATAGCCGCTGACGGCGCTTGGGGCCAATGCCAGCGATTTCCTCCAAAACGGAGACCGTGCGCGCCTTGGCACGACGTTGGCGATGGGCAGTGATGGCGAAGCGGTGAGCCTCGTCGCGAATTTGCTGGATGAGGTGCATGGCGGGGGAATCGGCCGGCAGTATAACGGCCGTATCCCGACCGGACAACCACAGCTGCTCGGCGCCGGGACGCCGATCCGGCCCCTTAGCGACGCCGACCAGGGTCAGTCCCGTGATCGCCAATTCCCCCAAGGCCGCCTCCACCTGGGCCAACTGACCACGCCCACCGTCGATGAAGAGCAGGTCCGGCACCGGATACTCGCCCTGCTTGATGCGGGCATAGCGTCGGCTCAGGGCTTGGTGCATGGCGGCATAGTCGTCGCCCGGCGTCACCCCTTCGATATTGAAGCGGCGGTAGTCGGATTTGAGGGGGCCGTCGGTCCCAAAGACCACGCAGGAGGCCACCGTCCGCTCGCCGCCGGTATGGCTGACGTCGAAGCACTCCAGGCGCAGCGGGGGGGCCTCCAGATTCAGGGCCAGACGCAGGGCCTCGCGCCGTTGGGCATAACCGGCCTGACTGCCAAGGCGCGACGCCAGGGCCACCTTGGCGTTGTCGCGGGCCAGGTCGAGCCAATGGACCCGCTCCCCCCGTACCCGGTGCCTGATCACCACCTTATGCCCGGCCCGCTCGCCCAGGGCCGTCTCCAGAAGTTCGCGCTCCTCGGGCTCGGCGCTGACCAGAATCACCGCCGGCACCGCCTTGTCGGCATAGAACTGGGTCAGGAAGGCGGCGATGATGCCGGCCTCTTCCACCCCTTCGGGCACCCGCGGGAAAAAGGCCTTATTGCCTAGGTTACGCCCGGCGCGGATGTAGAAGACCTGGACGCAGGTGAGGCCACCCCCACTGGCACAGGCAACGATATCCAGGTCGCCCCCCTGGCCGCTCACATACTGGCGCTGCTGAATGCCGCGCAGGGTCTTGATCTGGTCACGCAGCACGGCGGCACGCTCGAAGTCGAGGATCCCGGCAGCGGCCTCCATGCGCCCCGCCAGCTCGCCGATGACCTCGTCCGTGCGGCCCTCCAGAAACTGGATGGTATGGCGCACATCCTGGGCATAGTCCTCGGGGGTCACCAGCCCGACGCAGGGCCCGCTGCACCGCTTGATCTGATACTGGAGGCAAGGCCGTGACCGGTTCCGGAACACCGCATCCTCGCACTGGCGCACCGGGAAGATCTTCTGGAGGAGATGCAAGGTCTCCCGCACCGCCCAGCCGCTGATGAAGGGGCCGAAGAAGCGGTCTCGCCCCTTGGTGGAGCCACGATGAAAGGTCAGGCGCGGGAAGGCGTCGCGGACTGTCAGACGGATATAGGGATAGCTCTTGTCATCCCGCAGCAGGACGTTGAAGCGCGGCTGCAGGGACTTGATGAGGTTGTTTTCCAGCAGCAGGGCCTCGCCCTCGGTACTGGTCACCGTCACCTCGATGTCCCGGATCAGGGAAACCATGAGCTCGATGCGCCGGTTGTGGGCGCGGCCGAAATAGCTCGAAACCCGGCGCCGCAGGTCCTTGGCCTTACCCACGTACAGCACCTTCCCCCCGCCATCCAGCATGCGATAGACGCCCGGAGTCTCGGGGAGCTGCTTCAGGAGGCGGCGGGGATCGACAGGATCGACGGGATCAGGGCGCTCGGCCGGATCGACGGTATCGGGGTTGGACATCAGCCTCAGCCAGGCGCGTAAATCAGGCCGCCGCCACCCAGTCCCGCGCCTGGCCCACCACGGCGCGGAACATCTCGGTCGTCAGCCGACCGGTCTGGGTGTTGTAGCGGCTGCAATGATAGGAGTCCAGCAGCCGCAGCCCACCCGGCAGGACATGCCCGGCGCCGTGGGCAAAGGGATAATCCTTCTGCTTAAGCCCCAGGGCGGTCAGCACGGCCCCATGGGCCAGCCGCCCCAGGGCCAGCACCACGGCGCCCCTATCCAGGTCCGCCAGCTCCGCCCTCAGGTAGGTATTGCACTGGCGCGCCTCCGCCCCCGTTGGCTTATTCTCCGGCGGCAGGCACTTGACGGCGTTGGTGATGCGACAGCCGATCATTTGGAGTCCATCGTCCCGGGCACGGGAGATGGGCTGGCTGCCAAAGCCGTAGTCAAACAGGGTCTCGTAGAGGAGGATACCGGCATGATCGCCGGTGAAAGGCCGTCCCGTGGCGTTGGCCCCATGGAGCCCCGGGGCCAAACCTACCACCAGAAGCCGAGCCTCTCGGGCACCAAAGGGGGGGACCGGGGCGGCGTGATAAGTGGGATGAAGCCCCCGGACCTCGTCCAGAAAACGGGCCAGGCGAGGGCAGCGGCGGCAGCCGAGGTCGAACCAAGGGGCCGGCAGAGGTAGGTCGGAATGGGGCATCATCAGAACGGGGGATTGACGAGAATGGCTAACAGCATAAGGCCTGGCACCGGCCATACCAAACCCGGGGCGCGCCGCGGGATCCCGGGGAACCCGACGACCAGGCCTTCTCCCTGGACCCATCCGGCCCTTCTCGTGCTCAACCCCCAAGGCGGACGTGAATCCGGGCTCCCCCCAGCGGGCTCCTGGCGATAACCAGATCCCCGCCGTAGGCCGCGCAGATCTCCCGTGCCACCGCGAGCCCGATGCCGTGCCCAGGGGTGGTCAGGTCCAGGCGGGCCCCCCGCTCGCCCAACCCCCGCGCCTGCTCGGCACTCATGCCGGGGCCATCGTCCTCCACCCATAACACCACCAGCCCGCCCTCGCGCCGGGCCCCGATCCGGACCCGGTTCCGGCACCACTTGAAGGCGTTGTCGAGCAGGTTACCCACCACCTCCAGGAGGTCGCCCTCGGCCCCGCGGAAGCTGAGCCCCGGCTCCAGATCCCGGTCCACCCTCACCGCGCGCTCGGCGTGGAGCTTGGTCAGGGTCACCAGGAGACGCTCCACCGTCGGGGCCAGGGGAATGGGTCGCGACAGGGTGGCGGCCGGGCGACCCCGGGCCCGCTCCAATTGGTAGGTGACAATTTCGTCCATGCGACGGATCTGCTCCTCCAGGACAACTCCCGCCGAGGGATTTCGGGTCGGTCCCGCTGCCGCCCCTACCCTGCCTTCGCCCTGCCCCCCCAAGGCGCCGCGCATCACGGCCAGGGGGGTCTTGAGGCTATGGGCCAGGTCGGCCAAGGCGTTGCCGAGCCGGGCCTGGCGCGCCGCCTCATGGGCCAGCAGGGCGTTGAGGTTCTCGGTCAGGGCACGCAGTTCCCCAGGGTAGGCGCCGTGCAGTCGCTCCTGGCGGCCGGCCTCTACGGCGGCCACCTCGGCGGCCACCCGCCGCAAGGGGACGAGCCCCCAACGCAGAGCCACCAGGAGGGTGGCCAGCAAGACCAGGGACATAGCTCCCAGCCAGGTGAAGAGGTGGGCCCGAAAACGGGCCAATTCCTCTTCGTAGGGCCCCAGATCCTCCGCCACGCTGAAGGTATAGCCCGTGGGCGTCGGCCCGATGGACCAGGTGACGCCAAAACCCTCCACGAAGAAGGCGCGCCCCTGCGCCTCTTGGACCATCCGGAAACGACGCACCCCCGGGCCAAGCTGGTTCTCGAAGGGGATGTTCTCGCCGAGGGCCGAGAGGGAGCGCCATACCGGCTCACCCTTGGCGTCGGCGACCTGGGCGTAGAGACCGGACCCCAGCAGGCTGAAGCGTGCCTCCGCCAGGTCGCGCGGCAGGGTCAAGCCATCATCGTCCACGTCCGCCGCGGCCATCAGGAGGTAGATCTGCCCCAGCAGGCGCTCCTCGCGAGCCGCCCCGGCACTCGCCTGGAAGGCCTGTTCCAGAGCCAGGCTGGTCAGCGCCATGAAGACCAGCATGACGAGGGCGGCGGCCCAAGTCACCCGCGCCCGCAGGGAGCTCAATCGCGGCCGTACCCGGCAAGGCACGATGCCCCACCCCGGCAAGTCACCCCCGGGCCACATGGGTACGAATCCCCGCTCAAGGCCTGGGTGATCACGGCGCCTTGACCCGGCCGGAACGGCAACATCAGGGCTCCCCCAGCGTAAAACGGTAACCCCGGCCCCGCAGGGTCTCGATGGGGGCCAGATGGCCATCCGGGTCGAGCTTGCGGCGCAGCCGCCCGAGCAGGACCTCCAGCACATTGCTGTCGCGGTCCTCGTCCTGGGGGTAGAGGTAATCCGCCAGTTCGCGCTTGGACAGGACCCGGCCGCGTCGTGACATCAGGTGCTCCAGCAGGCGGAACTCAAAGGCCGTGAGTTCCACCTGCCGCTCTTCAACCCACACCCGCTGGGTAGCACGCTCGAGTCGCACCGGGCCCGCCCGCAATTCCTGGCTCGCCGCCCCTTGGGCGCGCCGCAACAGGGCCCTGAGCCGTGCCACCAACTCATCCATCTCAAAGGGCTTGGCGAGGTAGTCATCGGCACCGGCCTCCAGCCCCTCGACCTTGTCCTGCCAACGACCACGGGCGGTCAGCACCAGGATTGGCAACAAGCTGCCGGCGGCCCGCAAGCCGCGGATGATCTCGATCCCCGAGATTTTGGGCAGGCCCAGATCCACCAGGGCGACATCGAAGGGATACTCGCTGGCCAGATAGAGCCCCTCGGCGCCATCCCCCGTCGCCTCGCACCGGTAGCCCTCAGCGGTCAGGCGCGCCATGAGCTGGCCGCGCAGGGCCACCTCGTCCTCGATCACCAGGATGCGCATGGGTCTGGGTATCTGGCGTCCTAGCGCCCGCTCGCGGGGATGAAGACGCTGCGCACCTCACCCGAGGGCGTCAGCACCTTGACCTCGTAACCCCCGCCCTTCTCCCGTACCGAGAGGACCTTTCCGCCCGTTTGGCGGCGGACCTGCTCCGCCGCCTGGGCGGCGGAAGCAGCCCCCCCGCCCTGGCCCGCGAGTCCCAGTCCCAGCGAGGCCGCAAAGGTGGAACCGGGCCCCGCCAGAGCGACCAGAGTTAACAGGACCAGAGGGAAACGGCTAGGCGGCATGGAGGAATCTCACATACTGGGCAGGACGGACACCCGCAAATCTATCACAGCCAAATGGCCTCGCGACGCCCAGCCACCCAAAAATTATCCCTTACCAGTCACTGCGCAAAATGAACGTGACCCCGCTGGCGGGAGGAGCCCACCGGGGGGCATAGACCGGGCGGGGCTCCACATATACGGGTTCCCGGACCACCACTGCCCGCCTGTCCCGGTCCCAGTGGCCACGGTGACCATGGTGACCATGATCGTGGTGCCGCCGATGGCCTCTGTTCTCACGGTGTTCCCACTGATTGCCGTATCCGTAACCTCCGTCACGGTCGTAGCCACCGCCTCGGTCGGCCTGGGCCAGGCAGGGCAGGGCCAAGGCCCCAGCCAGTAAAGCTACCGTCATCCAGCCCATCGTTGTCGTTTTCGTGCTCATGATCATTCTCCTCTGGGGTTCGGTGGGGCCCGATGCCTTCACCGTTGGCAAGCATCCTAGCGCGCGGTGCCTGAACCCTAGCTGAACCAACGCCAAGTTTCGCCGACCCGGAGGCAACTATTTTGGCCAGCCGGCCATGATCCAGGCATTCCTCAACGGACAGGCCGGATTCAGGCCCCACGGCCGTATTGACCCAGCCTGGAAACTAACTGAAACAAAGGGAAACGCTTGGATGCCATAGCGACATCGCCCCGATACCCTCGAAGGGAAGAATAGGATCACCGAAGCGACAAGCGTCACCGCGAGGTGGCAGGTCGGTGAAACCATCCCATTCTTCAATAGGAACAACAGCATGAAAGCACTCAATCTCCTCGTCCTGGCCCTGGCAACGACCAGCCTTATCGCCACTGGCGCGGCCCAGGCACGGGGGCCGGGAAATGGCGGCGGCATGTGCAACGGCCAGGGCGGTGGCCAGGGCCAGATGCAACATGCCCCCGATGGCACGGGTGGTGGCATGGGCGGCCCGGGTGGCGGCCAACGGCAGGGTCAAGGTCAAGGTCAGGGGCAAGGTCAGGGCGGTCAATTTGGCTCCCAAAGCCGCGATGTGAATGCCAATGCCGGCGAGGTGTCGATCCGTGGTCGGGATCGGCTACAAACCCGAACCAGGACACCGTCCGGGCCCGCTATCACCCAATAATCCGAGGAACCAGTCGCCACCCAGAGACCGCAAGCCCAAGGCGGGAGCAGGTCCCGTCGGGGTCCAGATGGCCAGAAAGCGGCGACGTGTAAAGCCCAAATACTCAACCCCCATTACCTAGAGAGATTCAACTCAATGAATATCAATAAGAAACTTTTTGTCATGACCCTGGTGGCGGCATTGGCGGGACCTATGGGGTTCCTGGGTACCGATGCCCTGGCGGCCGGTCCCCAAGGGGGTCGGGGGGTGCGCGTCCAACCCCTAAGCGTCGATGAGGCGGCAACCCTGACCTTCATGCGCGAGGAGGAAAAAATGGCCCGGGATGTCTATTTGAATATGGCGGCGCGCTGGGCCCTGCCCCCCTTTGCCAATATCGCCAAATCCGAGCAGCAGCACATGGATGCGATCAAGGCCAAGCTGGACAAGTATCGCCTGCCAGATCCGGCCATGGCCGAGATTGGCACCTTCCGGAATGCGGAACTCCAGGACCTTTACGATGGGCTGATGGACCGGGGTGAGACCTCCTACCTGGAAGCGCTCAGGGTGGGTGGCCTGATCGAGGAGGTGGATATCGAGGACCTCGACAACGCCATCGCCGCCACGAACCACGCCGACCTGGCCCAGGTCTATGGGAACCTGCTGCGCGGCTCTCGCAATCACCTGCGCGCCTTCGCCAGCACGATCGAGCGTCAGGGTGTGGTATATGAGGCCCAACATCTCGACCAGGAAATCGTGGACGCCATCATCGACAGCCCCATGGAACGGGGCAAATAACCTCTTGGGTCGCATAGGAGGCGCATTCCCGCCCAGGCGGGTGCGCCTCTTCAAGGCTTAAGACACTGACGATTATAATAAATCTCCGCACCCAGTTCTCCCCGCATTGGCCCCGATTCTCCCCCTCGGACTCGAAACGCCGTCACGGCCAGTCCTTCCCCCGGAAGAGGTAGCAAGGATGCACCGATTTTCCATCCTTACTACACAAACGACCCTCGGTAATGGCACATCCTTATTCCCGACGGTAAGGCGCCAGGCTCCCAGCCGGGGTCGGGTGGCATCCAGCCCCATCCCGCCGCCCGGCTCGGAGCAAGGAGGCCTTTGATCTAACCAACGGAGCAGGATCATGAAAAAATCAACGTTTGCCAGCGCCATCATCCTGATGGCGATCGCGACCACGGCCGTGGCGCAACCCCTTGGCGGCTATGGTCCCGGACCGGGGCCTGGAGGCCGCGGCATGATGTCAGGCGCGCCCTGCATGGGCGGCGGCGGTCGCGGTCCTGGCGGTGGCGGAGGACCCGCCGGGATCGATTTTAGAGTCCAGCGCATGACCCAAATGCTGGGGTTGAGTCCCCAGCAGCAGGGCCAGGTCAGGGACATCCTGGAGGGACGGCAGAATAGCCGCCAAGCCATGCGGTATGCCACGAGGGGGCAAGTGGATGCGATCCTGACGCCGGAACAGAGCGCTCTGCACGCGCAAATGATGCGCGGAGGCAACAGGCCGGGCTATGGGGGCGGATACGGCCCCCAAGGCTGGTGACGGGATTCACCTGGAGCGGCCAGGGCGGAACCGCCGATGCGTCCGCCCTCATCCAGGCGCGGTGGCCAGAATTCTGATCACCGCCCCCGAGATTGCCCCCAAGGGGAACCAGAAAAAGCCATGCCGGAGAAATGCCACAGGAGGCTGGATCAGAATATATCCAGCGCTGGTCCCGCTTCGGCACCTAGCGGGAGGGTCGGGTGGCGGCGGGCGGGGGTGTCGACAGCAGGGATGCTGTCGCCAAGCCTACAGGGACGTATTCACGGCGTCCCCCGCCCGACGCCACCCGGCCCGGAACACCGAAAACTCAAAGTAGGGTATAGCCTTGGGCCTTCAGGCCCGCGATAAGGATGACCACGCTGTTGGGGAGGCGGGAATGCCTACCGACGCCCCCCCATGCCCTGCGCGCCACCACTGCCGTGACCACCCCCGCCGCTGCCAGCCCCCTTCCCACTTCCCTGGCCACCGCCAAAGCCACCGCCCTCGCCCCCTGATTGTTGACGTTGGCGCGCTTCATAACCGCTCCCGTAAGGCAGCCTGCCGGACTGACCCGGCCCAGGGCCCCTAGAGCGGGTGCCCAAGTCAGGCAGATCCGCGAGATCTCTTGGCGGGTCCGAGGTGCCCGATGACGGGGATCCGGATGAAAAAGACCCCATGGCATAGGCTGGGATCGAGAGGTTCAGCGGCCGGATCGATGCGTTACCCCCCCCTGGATCGCCCGCGACCGGCTGCGCCCAACCGGGTACCGCCAGGGTCGCCAGCAGGAAGAGTGTTGGAAAACGGCAGCCTAAGAACACAGCACCCATGCCTATGCGTTTGTCGGTGGATATATTTTTCCAGATCCGCGTATCAAGCCCATGTCCCCTTGGCATCGGAACGTTTCCATTTGTATCCGTATCTTTCCGCCCCTGTGAAGGAGGAGAGGCGCGCGATATACTCAAAAAATGAATAGCCTCAATGCGGACCGCATCCTGGTCGTCGACGACGATCCCGCCCTGCGGGACCTGCTTGCCGAATACCTTACCCTCAATGGACTGATCGTGGAAACCGTTTGCGATGGGGCGGCCATGCGGCGCGCTTGCGCCCAAAAGATGCCCGATGCCATCGTACTCGACCTGATGCTGCCGGGCGAAGACGGCTTGAGCCTGGTGAGGGAATTGCGCACGCACTCGCGGGTGCCCATCCTGATGTTGTCGGCACGGGGCGAAGAAATCGACCGTGTCGTCGGTCTTGAAGTCGGTGCCGACGATTACCTGGCCAAACCCTTCAGTCCCCGCGAGTTGTTGGCTCGGCTCCACGCCCTGGTGCGCCGCGCCAGGTCCGACCCCAGCCCCGCCGACGGCACCCCGCCCCCCGCCCCCGCCGAGCAGCGCCAGTTTGGCCCCTTCGTCCTCGATTTAGCGGCGCGCCGCCTCTTGCGAGACGGCAAGGAGGAGCACCTGACCGGGGCGGAATTCGATCTGCTGTGCCTGCTGGTGGAACGTCCCAATCGCGTCCTCTCCCGCGACCACCTGGTTGACCTGCTCAAGGGCTTCGACCGCGATCCCTTCGACCGCAGTATCGATATCCGCGTCACCCGCCTGCGGCGTAAGATCGAGGCCAATCCCGGCACCCCCGCCTACATCCGCACCGTCCGTGGCCAGGGCTACCTGTTCAATCCCCGCGGCGAACAGACATGACCCAGGGGGCCTCGCCGAAGCCGAGCCTGGCCCGCCAAAACGCCCGGCTGCTGGCCCTGGTCTTCAGCGTCTTCCTCTTAACGGTGGCCATCGCCGGGGGCAGCTTGCTGATGGCGCCCATGGCCCGGCGTTCCGCCGACGACCTGGCGGGCCTCATGCTGCTCTCGGCCCAGACCTGGAGCGAATTACCGCCGGCCACCCGGGCGGATTTCGAGGTGGAACTTGCTCGCGCCCATTGGCTATCTCTGCGTGACCCAGGTCCCACCACGCAGGGGCCCACCCCTGGCGCGGATGATTGGCATGGATTCTATATCTATGCCCTTGAAACCGCCCTAGCCCATAAGACCGGAAACCGACAACACCTGTCCCAGGAGACCCGGGATGGCGAGGCCTGGTTATGGGCGACCCTGCCCTCGGGCGAGGGCAGCATCGCCGTCGGCTTCCCCGCGCGGCGTGTCGGGACCCAACCCTTGCGGACCCTGCTCATCACCCTGGGGGCGGGTCTGCTGCTAGCCATTTTTACCGCGACCTGGCTGGCACGGCGTATCTCCGGCCCCCTGGCTCGCCTGGAAACGGCCACCTCCGCCATCGGCCGTGGTGAAATTCCGGACCCGCTTCCCGAGACGGGGCCACGCGAACTGGCCGCGCTCGCGGCCCACTTCAACCGGATGGCGCGGCAGGTGCGGGAACTCCTCGCGGTTCGCACCACCCTCATGGCCGGCGTCTCCCATGACCTGCGCACCCCCCTGGCGCGCATGCGTCTGGCCCTGGCCCTGCTGGCGGAACAGCCCTCGCCCAGACTGATTGCCCGCCTGGAACAGGACATCGGGGAAATGGACCAACTCATCGGTAAGGTGCTGGACCTTGCTCGGGGCCTGGAGAGCGAGGCGGGGGTGGATCTCGACCTGGGTGACTGGCTTAATCAATTAGCGAAGGATTATCCCGCCGGCAGGGTGCGCTACGACCCGCCTCCCGAACGCCGGTCGCTGCACTTGCCGCCCCTGGCCCTGCGCCGCGTGCTGGAAAATCTGCTGGACAATGCCCTTCGCTACGGCGGTGGCCAGCCCATCGACTTGCTGCTGGAAGCTACGCAAACCGCCGTGCGCATCGGCGTACTCGACCGGGGCCCCGGCATTCCGGCTGACAAGATGGAGGCCATGTTCCAACCCTTCCACCGCGGCGATGCCTCGCGCAGCCCCATTAATGGGGGAGCTGGGCTGGGGCTCGCGATCGTGCGGCAATTGACGGAGGCCAATGGTTGGCGGATCCAACTTCAGCCGCGGGCGGGTGGCGGGCTTGAGGCCTGGCTCACACTCGGTCTCACGCCATAACCCGATCATCACCAGGCATTGCGACCAGACCCTATCCGCCGAACCGCCCCGCCGTCGGTCGTCGGTCCCCGGGATACTGCCATCGCTACCGATCATCCCAGGCTTTAAGCAGGCCTTAAGGATAGCCGCGCACAATCCAGGACTCGGTAAGACGCCGAGCTGCGTCTCTTTCTCCTCACCGCAAGCTGATCGTCGCGAAACTGGCCATGACTTCACTCCGTCTCCTGCTCTGGATTGTGTTCGGCATCACCCTGCAATTGGGGACCTTCCTCGGCGTGGCGTTTTGGCGGCACTGGCGAGAGTTCATGGCCCTGAAATCCGGGTTGGTGGCCGCCGCCGGGGCCCCCGCCTGGAGCGAGCCTCTGGTGGCTCGGCAACCTGGCCATGAATCCTGGGTTGGCTTTCGGCCCTTCCGGGTGGTGCGCAAGGTCATCGAGGATCAAGCAGAGTCGATTCGTTCCTTTTATCTCGAACCCGAGGACGGGCAGCCCCTGCCCAGCTTCTTCCCTGGGCAATTCCTGACCTTCCGCCTGGAAGTTCCCGCCGCCACCGGGGGCCTGGGACCGATCGTGCGTTGTTACTCCCTGTCCGACGCACCCACCCCGGATTACTTCCGGATCTCGATTAAGCGCGTCCCCGCGCCGCCAGCAAGCCCATGGCTTCCCGGTCGCTCCTCGACTTACCTTCATGATCACATCGAGGTGGGCGATTTGTTGCAGGTACGGGCGCCGGCCGGCCACTTCTACCTCGATCGCGGCGATGCCCCCGTGGTTCTGGTCGCTGGCGGCATCGGCATCACACCCCTGCTCAGCATGCTCAACTGGAGCCTGGCCGAGCAGCAGGGACGCGAGATTTGGCTCTATTATGGCGTGCGCAATAGCCGCGAGCTGATCATGAAGGCCCACCTGGAGGCCCTGGCAACCGCCCATCCCAACTTCCACCTTCGTCTCTGCTTCAGCCAGCCGCTGCCCGATGATCAGGTCGGCCGGGATTACCAGCACCAGGGGCGCATGGACATCCCCCTCTTCCGCCAGGAATTACGACTCAGGCCCTATCACTTTTACGTTTGCGGCCCCACGCCCCTGATGGAGACGCTAATTCCGGCCCTGGATGACTGGGGCGTACCTGCCGCGCGTATCCACTTCGAGGCCTTTGGCCCGGCCTCGATCAAGCGCCAACAACCGGATTCCCTAACGGGAGCAGACAACCTGGCTCAGGAAATCGCAAGCGACATCATGGTGAACTTTGCCAAGTCCGGCCGACAACTGGCCTGGCAGGCCGGAACGGCCAACTTGCTCGAACTTGCCGAAGCCAATGGTATTTCGATCAATTCCGGCTGCCGGGCCGGCGGCTGCGGCAGTTGCCAGACCCGGATCGCATCCGGTGCCGTGTCCTATCGCCAGGCTCCCGACTTCGATCCCGAGCCAGGCACCTGCCTGATGTGTGTCTGCACACCCAAAACCAGCGTCACGCTGGAGGCATAAATGATCATTTCCCCGCGGTCCTTGTGGAGCCAGCACATTCTGCCCTTTACCCTGCTCGTCGCCCTGCTGGCGGCGGGTACCCTGGCCGGCGACTTTCTACTACATCGCCTGGACCTCGTCTGGGTCGGCCGTTATCTGGGCATTCCCGGCACCCTCCTGATCATCGCCTCCCTGGTCTATTCGTTGCGCAAACGCAAGGTCATCGCGACGGGTAACCCTAAATCCCTCTTACGCTTGCACGAAGTCGCCAGTTGGCTCGGGACTCTGCTGGTGCTGATCCATGCCGGCATTCATTTCAATGCCCTGCTGCCCTGGTTGGCGACCGTGGCCATGGGCATCAATGTGATCAGCGGCATGGTTGGCAAGCTGCTCCTCGGCCGCTCTCGCCAGCATGTCCAGGAGCAGCGTGAGCAGTACCAGTTACGGGGGCTCTCCCGTCCCGAGGTGGAGCAGGCGGTCTTCTGGGATGCCGTGACCCTGAATACCATGACCCAATGGCGGAAGGTCCACATCCCGATCTTCTCGGTATTCACGATCCTGTCCCTGGGTCACATATTCAGCATCTTTCTGTTCTGGGGTTGGCTATGAACCGCGCCGTCAAATTCGTACTGGCCGCCAACCTGATCGTGCTGACGATCCTCACCTTCACCTATCCAAACCTGATGGTAGGACCCGGCAAGCTGATCGTTGGCCACCAGGATCTGGAGGAGGACTGCTTTGCCTGCCATGCGCCCTTCGGGGGGGCCACGGCCGAGCGCTGCGTGACCTGTCACAAGCCAGCGGACATTGGCCGGCTGACCACGGCGGCGCTACCCATCGCCAAACCCTTGACTTCGACACCCTTCCACCAGCAACTCATCAAGGATGACTGCATGGCCTGCCATAGCGATCACGCTGGGGTGAAGCGCTATCGCCACGCGGGAAGATTCAAACATGACTTGCTGCGGGTCGCAGCGCGTAATGAGTGTCAGACCTGCCACCGCGCACCCACGGACTCGATCCATCGGGACATCACCGGCAACTGCGCCCAGTGCCATAGCCAGGAACAGTGGACTCCCGCAACCTACGACCACGATCAGTATTTCCTCCTCGACCGCGACCATCAGGCCCCCTGCGCCACTTGCCATGAGCGCAATGATTACAGTCGCTATAGCTGTTACGGCTGCCATGAGCATAACCCCGAAAAGATTCGGCGCGAGCACATCGAGGAGGGAATTCGCGACTTCAGAAACTGTGTCGAGTGCCATCGCACCGCCAACAAGGACGATATTCGTGGCAAGGGCCAGGAGGGGGGTAAAGACCATGAGCGGAAGAAAAAGCATGATGATGATTGACGGCGGCTAACGGCTGACTGATCCCGCTTTAGCCTCGCGAGGGCTCGCCACCGGGCCCCTCACCACCACCCACCTTCCGGTATTCACTTCATGTCCCAACCTGATCTCAGACGCTTCGCCTGGCTCTCGATCGCCGCGGCCCTGGCGACCATCCTGCTCAAGAGCGGGGCCTGGTGGCTCACCGGATCGGTGGGGCTGCTGTCCGATGCCATCGAATCCCTGGTCAACCTGGCCGGGGCCCTGATGGCCTTGTGGATGCTGACGATCGCGGCCCAGCCCGCGGACGACGATCATTTCTATGGCCATGGCAAGGCGGAATATTTTTCCAGTGGCTTCGAGGGGTTACTGATCCTGGTCGCGGCCATCGGCATCGGCTGGGCCGCCGTGGAGCGACTTCTCCAACCCCAGGCGCTAGAGCAGGTTGGGGTAGGTCTGGGCATCTCGGTGATTGCCTCCGTCATCAACCTGCTGACGGCCCTCGTCCTGCTGCGCGCCGGCCGCGAGCACCGTTCCATCACCCTCGAAGCGGACGCCCATCACCTGCTCACCGATGTCTGGACCTCCGTTGGGGTGATCATGGGGGTCGCCGCCGTCTGGCTGACCGGCTGGCTGTGGCTGGACCCCCTCCTCGCCCTCCTGGTGGCGGCGAACATCATCTGGACCGGGGTGCGGCTGGTGAGTCGCTCCGCCGCTGGCCTCATGGACGCGGCCCTCGCGACGGACCAGCAAGCGGCCCTGGCCGCGGTTATGGAGACTCACCGGCGCCAGGGCATCGATTTCCATGCCCTCTGGACCCGTCAGGCCGGCGCCCGCGTCTTCATCTCGGTGCATGTCCTGGTGCCAGGCCGCTGGACGGTCAAAGAGGGGCACGATCTGGTGGAGCATATCGAGGCCGAGATGCGCGCCGCCCTACCCCATGCCCACGTCCTGACCCATCTGGAGCCCATCGAGGACCCCCTGTCCCAAGCGGACCAGACGCTGGATCGTTAGGGGCCCCACCGATGGACCCGGACCCGAATTTGAGCGCCGGACCTGCCCGCTCCCGGCCCTACCCCGGACCAGCGGCCTAATACTCCCTTAAGCTGGCCTTAAGGCGGAACTTGGTAATATCCGCCCCCACCGCCGCATGTCCCTTAACGGATTCTCATGATGTCCAAGATCCACCCGCTCCGGCTCCTCCTCCTCTGGCTTCCGACGACACTGGCCTGGTCAGCGGGCGAGCCACTGCTCCTGCAAGCGTCGCAAATCCGATCCCTGGGTATCGAAACCCTGGTCATCGGCGAGACCCTGGAGGCGCGCCCCAGCCGGTTGCCCGCCCGAGTGGTGGTACCCACCGATCAGATACGCCTCGTCTCCGCCCCGGTCTCGGGCCTGGTCGAGCGGCTGACCGTGGCCACGGGTGCCCCCGTCAAGCGAGGCGAGGTCGTCGCGCGCCTCTCCAGCCCGGAGGCCCTGACCTTGCAGCGCGACGCCATGGAGTCCTCCAGTCAATCCAGCCTCCAGCAGCAAAACCTCAAACGCGACGAGCAGCTGTACGCGGAAGGCCTGATTGCCGAGGCCCGTCTCCAGGCCACCCGTGCCGCCGCCAGCCAAGCCGCCGCTCGGGCCAGCGAGAGTCAGCAGCACCTGGAACTGGCCGGCGTGTCGGGTAAAGGCGCCGGCCCCCTGGCCCTGACCGCACCCATGGATGGGGTTGTGCTCGAACAGGGAGCGGCCCTGGGCCAGCGGGTCGAGGCCTCGGCGGTGATTTACCGGATCGCCCAACTCTCGCCGCTCTGGCTGGAAATCCAGGCCCCGACCACGATTTTCGAGGGGCTTAAGCTAGGGACCCCCGTCCGGATCGCCAACAGCGACATCCAGGGTCGCGTGATCGCCATCGGGCCCAGTATCGATACGGCCAGTCAAACCCGGCTGCTGCGGGCCCTGGTTGGCGAGGGCGCCGAACAACTGACGCCGGGGCAGTCGGTCGAGGTGGAGATCGCCCAGGCTAGCGCCCAGGACCAGCGCCTGCCCGCCGCCGCCGTGGTGCGTCAAGGGGGCCAGACCTACGCCTTCGTGCAGATCGCCAGCGATGACAAGGGCTCCAGCTTCGAGGCCCGGCCGGTCAAGGTCATGGGCCAGAGCGGCGAAGGCCTCCGGGTCTCGGGCCTCCAGGTGGGCGACCGGGTGGTATTGAAAGGCGTCTCCGGCCTCAAGGCCATGCTGTCCGGCGCCGGGGGAGAATAATGCTTGCCGCCCTGATTCGCTTTTCCCTGACCCAGCGCCTCTTGCTGATGGTCCTGACCGTCCTGCTGGTCGCGGCGGGTATTCAGGCCTTCCTGGGTCTGCCCATCGACGCCTTTCCCGATGTCTCCACGACCCAGGTCAAGATCATCCTCAAGGCCCCCGGCATGACGCCGGAGGAGGTCGAAACCCGCCTGGCCGTCCCCGTCGAGCAGGAAATGCTCGGCATCCCGAATCAGCGCCTGCTCCGCTCGACCTCAAAGTACGCCCTGACCGATATCACCATCGAT
>JBGAUK010000006.1:0-81778 GCA_044228695.1 Chromatiaceae bacterium
GGCATCGATGGCCGCGACCAGGGCGCCCGTGGGCGCGCCACCGCCGTTGGGGCTCAGGCAATTCCAGTAAAAGGTATGATTCCAGACCTGAGCGGCATTGTTGAAGACGCCGCCGGAGGACTTCATGATGATGTCTTCCAGGCTCATGGCCTCGAACTCGGTGCCCGGGATCAGGTTGTTGAGGTTGGTGACATAGGTCTGGTGATGCTTGCCGTAGTGGTACTCCATCGTCTCCTGGGAGAGGGTGGGCGCCAGGGCATCCATGGCGTAGGGCAGGGCGGGGAGTTCGTGGGTCATGGGCGTATTCCTCAAGTCACGGGTTTAGATTAGAAAGGCTGGTTACCGGGCCCAAGATAGGTCCCACCGGGACAAAGCTCAAGCTCCAGCTTGGAATTCCCCCTGGATTCTGAAGCCAGGTCCCAGTGAGACCGGCATTTCCCGATTGGCGCGAATCGGTCCACAGCTTGCTATTCCATCGGTCAGACGCATAATTGGAACCCGGATCTGGGCCTAAATTTGATGAAGTTCCAGGGACCCAGATCCAGCGCGCTCCCGGGTGTCAGCCCCAGCGCTCATCCCAGGGCCAGCCGTCTGGTGGACCGCTCGACTGTCATTCCTTCGCCCACCCTCCACCCAAGACTGACAACCCCCATCACCCTGACACCCCCATGACCGACTACCCCCAAGCCTTCGCCGCCGCCCTGGCCAGCGTCCAACGCCCCGGCGGCTTCCATGTTGCCGGGTCCTTCGACATCCACCCGCCGCGTCTGGAGGTCGCGGGGGTCGGGCCCATCGCCCTGCCCTTGCTGCCCGCTCAGGCCGAGGCCCTGGTGGCCGGAGCCGAGCCGGCGCCCTATGGTCGAGGCAGCGACACCCTGGTGGACACCAGCGTCCGTCGCACCTGGCAGGTGGATGCCGCCAAGGTAAAACTGACGGGCCGGAAGTGGGCGGAGGACCTGGCGAGTGTGGTCGAGCGGGTGCGGGTGGGGCTGGCGGTGGCGGGGGCCATCGAGGCCCAGCTCTACAAGCTGCTGATCTATGACACCGGCAGCTTTTTCGTCTCCCATCGCGACACCGAAAAGGCCCCGGGCATGTTCGCCACCCTGGTGGTGGTCCTGCCTTGCGACTACAGCGGCGGCGAGCTGATCATCCGCCACCGGGGTGAGGAAGCGCGGGTCGATCTGCACCGGGACGAGCCCTCCGAGGCGGCCTTCGCCGCCTTCTATGCCGATTGCCTCCACGAGGTGCTGCCCATCGCCTCCGGTTACCGGCTGGCGCTGATCTACAACCTGATCCGCGTCGGCGAGGGCCCCTTGCCCCAAGCACCGGATTATGGCGACCAGCAAACCCAGCTCACCCGCCTGCTGGCTGACTGGGACCGCTCCGGGTCACTGCCCGACAAGCTGATCTATCCCCTGGAACACGCCTACACCGAGGCCGAGATCGGCTTTGCGGCCCTCAAGGGCCAGGATGCGGCGGCGGCCCAGGTGCTGATCCCGGCGGCGGCCGCGGCCAACTGCGATCTCTACCTGGCTCTGCTCAGCGTCAACGAGACCGGCTGGGCCGAATACAGCGGTGGCGGCCACTGGCGCGATCCGGAGTTCGAGATCGGGGAGGTCAGTTACAGCGCCTGGACCCTTCATGACTGGCGCCTGGCGGACGGCAGCCTGTCCGAGATGGCGGCACTGCCTTTCACCGAGGAGGAGCTCTCGCCCGCCGAGGCCCTGGCAGACCTGGAGGCTGCCGAGGTCGAATTCTCCGAGGCCACGGGCAACGCGGGGGCCTCCTTCGAGCGTTTCTATCAGCGTGCCGCCTTCATCCTCTGGCCGGTGACCCGGCGCGGCGCCGTCCTGGCCGCCGGCGGGCTGAGGGTCAGCATCCCTGCACTGGGCGACCTGGTCCAGCGCTGGGAGGCGGCCGGCGCCTACGCCGGTGACGCCGGTTGGCGGGAGGCCCAGCGCCTGGCCAGCGCCATCCGCGCCCAGTGGCCCCAGGACTCCTGGCGGACCAGGCACGCCAGCGGCGGTGGGGAGTCGGCGAGTCTGCTCGACGCCCTGCTGCGGATGGGTGATGTGGAGGGCGCCGTCGAGTTCACCACCGAACGCGTGGCGGGAGGCGCCTATGGGGAAGGGGACAACCCGGCCCTGGTCGCCCTCTTCCGCCGCCTCGCGCCCGAGCCCGCGGCCGGGCTGATCTGCCAGATCATCGGCGCCCATGCCGTCCGGCGACCAGGGGCCTGCGCCAATCTGCTCGCCCGCTGCGCGGCGGAGTCTAGGCCGGAAGTCGGCGTTCAGCCCCCGCCGGCGGCAGGGGGGGGGGCGGTAGCGCAAGCCGCTGATTCGCTGGCTCCCTCCCCCCTGGTGGGGGAGGGATGGGGAGAGGGGGCTGATCGACCATCGCCGGAATTGCTCCAGCAGTTACAGGCCCCGGCCAGGCTGTTGTTGCAGGCTTTGCCCGATGGTCGCCCCGCCGCCCCTCCGGTCACGCCCTCTGACTACCATTACCCGAATCGACCGGAACCGCTGACGCCCCCCCAGCTTGCCGAGCTGATCACCGTCCTGGGGGTCATCGACGCCGACCTGGCCGATCAGGCGGTGGCACGCTTCCTGGCCCAGCCGGCCCTGTATGACCTGGACCGCCTGCTGGTGCCGGCGGCCGTGCTGCTCAACGCTACCCGCGGGGAGACTGAATCCGCCGCGGTCAAGGTCTTGCGTGAGTCGGCCCTGGCGCACCTGGAGGCGCGCATTGCCTTGCCCCTGGAACCGCCGCCGGACTGGATGCGCACCGGGGCCATCGCCTGTCAGTGCGCCCACTGCCGCGCCTTGAGCCGCTTCCTGGCAGCCCCGGACGAGCCGGTCTGGCAGTTCAAGGCCAATGAGGGTGACCGCCAGCATGTCGCCCATTCCATCCAGCGCGCCCAGTGCGACCTGGACCTGGCGACCAACAAGCGCGGCCGGCCCTACACCCTCGTCTGCACCAAAAACCAGGCCAGCTATCAGCGCCGGGTCCGCCAGCGCGAGCAGGACCTCGGCAAGCGCGAGCAACTGGCACGCTAGCCCTGCCGCCAAGCAGAGGAGGGTCGGGTGACGGCTGGCGGGGGTGTCGACCGCAGGGATGCGGTCGTCAAGCCTCCAGGGACGGATTCACGGCGTCCCCCGCCAGGCGCCACCCGACCCGGAAGCCGACATTTGCCCATTGAGGCGTTTTTTAACCGGGAGGCGGTGATCCATGTGCGGCATTTGCGGTGAGTTGCGCTTCGACGGCGCCCCGGCGGACCTGGGGGCGGTTAATCGCATGATGGACCAGATCCGGCGCCGTGGGCCGGATCATGGCGGGAGCTGGAGCGACGGTGGCCTGGGCTTCGGCCATCGCCGCCTGGCCATCATCGACCTCTCCATCCGTTCCAATCAGCCCATGGTGGACCCGGAACTGGGCCTGGCCCTGGTGTTCAACGGGGCCATCTACAACTATCGCGAGTTGCGCCAGGAACTGACGGCCCTGGGCTACCGCTTCTTTTCGGACGGCGACACCGAGGTCATCCTCAAGGCCTGGCATGCCTGGGGCGAGGGCTGCGTCGAGCGCCTGCACGGCATGTTTGCCTTCGCCCTCTGGGACCTGGGGCGACGTGTCCTCTTTCTTGCCCGCGACCGCTTTGGCGTCAAGCCCCTCTACTGGACCCGCGATGCCCGCCGGTTCCGGTTTGCCTCCAGCAGCCAAGCCCTGCTGGCGGCGGGTGGGGTGGACACCGCCATCGATCCCATCGCCCTGCATCACCTCTTCACCCTCCATGCCGTGGTGCCGGCGCCACGCACCATCCTGACCGGCATCCGCAAGCTGGCCCCGGCCCACTGGCTGCGCCTCGACGCCGACGGCACCACCACCGAGCGCTCTTACTGGAGCCTTGCGGGCATCCGACCGGACCCCGTCCCTAGCGCTGGCGACTGGGTGGCGGCCATTGGCGCCGCCCTGCGCCAGGCCGTGCGCCGTCGCGAGGAGGTGGCCGACGTGCCGGTGGGGGTGCTGCTCTCCGGCGGCCTGGATTCGAGCCTGCTGGTGGCCCTGCTGGCGGAGCTGGGGACGGCGGAGATTCGCACCTTCTCGGTGGGTTTCGAGGACACCCCGGAGGAGGCCGGCAGCGAGTTCGAGTACTCGGACCCGGTGGTGGCGCGCTACGCCACCCGGCACCACAAATTCCATGTCCCCAACGCCGAGGTCCTGCGCCGCCTGCCAGAGGCGGTGGATGCCATGACCGAGCCCATGTTCGGCCAGGACGCCGTCGCCTTCTATCTGTTGGGCGAGCAGGTGTCACGGGAGATCAAGGTCGTCCAGTCCGGCCAGGGGGCGGACGAGGTCTTCGGTGGCTATTTCTGGTATCCGCGCCTGGCCGGGGCGGACCGGGGCGCCTGGCTGGAGACTTTCCGCCGGCACTACTTCGACCGGGATCACGCCGAGTTCCTGCGTCTGGCGGCCCCGGCCTTCGCCGGACCGGACCACACCGGCCTCCTCGTCGCCGATCTCCTGGACCAGACGGGCGCCGAGGAGTTAGTGGACGCCGTCCTGCGCCTGGATGTCACCACCCTCATCGTCGATGATCCCGTCAAGCGCGTGGACAACATGACCATGGCCTGGGGCCTGGAGGCGCGGGTCCCCTTCCTTGATCACGAGCTCGTCGAGCTGGCGACCCGCTGCCCCGCCGAGATCAGGCTGCGCGAAGGCGGCAAGTTCCCCCTCAAGGCCCTGGCCCGGGGTCTGCTGCCGGATGCCATCATCGACCGGCCCAAGGGCTACTTCCCCATGCCCGCCCTCAAGTTCGTGCGGGGCGACTTTCTCGCCATGATGCGGGACCTGGTCAACTCCCGCGCCTGCCGTGAACGGGGCATCTACCAAAGGGCCTATGTGGACCAGCTCCTCGCCGCTCCGGACATGCATCACACTCGTATCCGCGGCAATAAGTTATGGCATCTGGCTTTGCTGGAACTCTGGCTCCAGCGCCATCTGGATGGGGGCAACCAGGGCTGAACCGAAGATGAACGGATGTTGTTATATAAGTTTTTGCTGAAGTTGGTTTCCATTGGGGGTGTTATCAGCCATACTTATTACCAAAGACGTCTGCCCCATCATCCTGCCTGGATTCCCCCCATGATTACTAATCGGTTGAGTGCCGTTAGGCTCAACAGTGATCGCCAGCAACCGCGCACTGGGCATCGGTTGCCTGGGTCCTCTGGGCGTTCACACCAGAACCACGGCGTGACAGCGCCGCCTATTCGGATTACCGTCGTGACCGCGACCAAGAACTCCGTGGACACCTTGTCTGAGTGCCTGGCCTCCGTGTACCGGCAGTCATACGTTCATCGCGAGCACATCATCATCGATGGGGGCAGCACGGATGGGACCCTGGCGGAGCTGGAGGCGAGCCGCGCCCACCTGGATCTGGTGATCAGCGAGCCCGACCAGGGCATTTACGATGCCCTCAACAAGGGCCTGGCGCGGGCAACCGGCGATGTGATCGGCTTTCTGAACAGCGACGATCTCTATGCCGATCCCCATGTTCTTCGGCGCGTCGCCGCCGCCTTTGCCGATCCCAACGTCGAGGCCGTTTACGGCGATCTCATCTATGTGAAGCGGCGGGATCCGGGTCAGGTGATCCGCTACTGGCGGTCTTGCCCCTATTCGTTACCCTTGCTGCGCATGGGCTGGATGCCACCCCACCCCACCCTTTATCTGCGCCACGAGGTCTTTGACCGCATCGGGGGCTTCGACCGGGCCTACCAGATCGCGGCCGATTATGACCTCATGCTGCGGCTGCTAAGACAGCTCAAGGGCAAGGTCGTCTACCTGCCCAATGTCATGGTCCACATGCGGTTGGGCGGCGTCAGTAACCGCTCGCTATTCAGCATCCTGCGTAAGTCCTGGGAGGATTACCGGGCGCTGCGGGCGAATCGGGTGGGCGGGCTGGTGACCTTGGCTATCAAGAATTTTTCCAAGATCCCACAGTTCTTCCGCAAGCCCGCCGTGGGGTTACAGGTGGCCTATCCCTCCCATCCCGCCCTGGCGGGCCAGTCCCACGCCAAATACCACTGGTAGTCCAACCGGCCAGACCTCGCCGCGGTCGCAAGGGCCCGGCGAGCGGGCCGCTTACCGATGAATGGCCCCGGGTTTGGGGCCCTGCTCCTCCCATCTCGCCGCCTCGATCCGTGCCCGGGCCTGGGGTGACAGGCCGTCAATGCGCTGGAGCGACAGCTCATCGAACCATAGCTCGCCATCGGTCGAGGTTTCCGCTGTCGGTCCCGCGGCCGAGACCAGCCGGAGTTCCTGATAGACGCAGGACTCGGGTACCTCGATCTGAAAGCGGAAGGAGTTCCAGGTCTCGGCGCTGAAGATGCGCTCGCTCTCCCCGAGCAGGGTTTGGTCCGGGACGCGGCAACGCGCTACCCAGCGAAAACCCTCGTCGGTCATCAACTCCAGGCCCCGGTAAGCCCCCGCCACCTCGTAGGTCCCTGGGCTCAGTAACAAGGGCTGAGACAGATGTTCAAAGGGGGTGCGCATCAGCCGGAAGCGCACCCGCAGCGCCTGCCGGTTATCCCCCTCGAAGGCCGCGCGGCCGATCTCCACGCGATCACTCTTGGCGATCTGCCAGTCAAAACCCAGCCCCGTCAGGGGCACCTCGAAACCGCCATTGAAGAGGTAGCCAAGCTGTTGCCGTTGGGCGGCATTCAGGCTGTTCACCCAGGCCAGATAGGCATCCTGATAGAGCCCCTCGCGCAGCAGTCGCTGGAGATAATGCTGACGTTCGGCCAGGGTCAAGGGGAAATCGACCGATTCGCGCCGCAGTTGGTAGAGCAGCCGCAGCGTCTCTACCTCCTTACCGCGCGTCGCCGTGTCCGCGAAGAAATCCAACCACCAGGCGGGTGGGTTGCGGGTGATCGCCTGAAAGGCCTCGCCCATCCCCGGGTCCTTCAGCAGGGCGCGGAAGGTCTCGAAGAGGCCGGGCGCCAAGCCAGGATTGGCCTGGATGGCCCGCGACCAGTGATGAAAGGCCAGGTCGCCCCGCCCCCGCTCCAGCCAATAGCGGCCCAAGTCCCTCTGGGTCTGGGGGTTCACGGGGCGCAAGGCATCCACCTGCTGGATCAGCAGGTCCGCCCGCTGGCTGTCCTCCCGGGCCAAGGCCACCCCCGCGAGCACCTGCAGGGGGGCGGGATCGGTCGGATTGGCAAGATAAGCCTCTTGGAGCAGGACCTCGGCCCGCCCGACATCCTCCCGGAGCAGGCTGACACCCAGGCGATACAGGGCCTCGGACTGGCCGGGATACCAGTCGAGCGCCCGTCGTGCAGCCGCCTCGCCCCGACTGTCCAGCGCCGCGACCTGGATGCTCGCGACCCCCAAGGCCGTGATCCGCCAGGCCAGGAAGGCCAGCACCCCCAGCAGCAGGGCTTGGCGCAAGGGCAGAAATCCGGGGGTCATGGTGCTGGCTAGGCCGGCTCCAGATCCCGGGCAGCGGATTGCCCATAGCCATACATGTACTGATAGTTGTACTGGTAACCGTAGCCATAGCCGGTGCCGCGCCGGTCCATCTTCTGCAACACCGCCCCAATCACATGCGCATGGCTACCGCGCAGCCGCTTCATACTGTCCCGCAGGGCGATCTTGCGGGTCTTGCCGGGCTCCAGTACGAAGAGGGTAGCCCCCGCGATGGCCGAGAGCAGGGGGGCATCGGCGAGACCCAGAATGGGCGGGCTATCCACGAAGACAAAGTCAAAGCGCTCCGCCGCCAGGTGCAGCAGATCCAACATCTTCTGGCTCGACAGCAACTCCACGGGATTCGGCGGCAAGTGTCCGCTGGTGATGACGTACATCCCCTCCACGTCGGTGGCCAGGGCGATCTCCGCGGGCTGGATATCCGAGACGAGATAATTACTCAATCCCAGGCTGTTCGGGACATCAAAGATGCGATGCAGGGAAGGATTGCGCAGATCGGCATCGATACAGAGCACCGTGGCGCCACTCTTGGCGAAGGCCAGGGCCGTGCAGAAACAGGCGACCGACTTACCTTCGTTGGGGGCCGCGCTGGTGAAGTGCAGGATCTTGGGCGCCCCCTCCGCCGAGGCGAACAGGAGGGTGGCGCGCAGAGACCGGGCGGCCTCCGCCAGGGGTGACTTGGGGTCACGCAGCAGTTCCAAAATAGCCGCGCTGTCCGCCTTGTCCTGGCGCATTAGGGGCCCCACCAGGGGATAACCTCCCAGGAGCGGCACTCCCAGCAACTTCTCCGCCTCCTCCGCCGATTTGACCGAATCATCCAGGTTCTCGATCAGGACGATGAGCAGGACGCCCACCACCAGGCCCAGGCCGAGGGCCTTGGTCAGATTCGCCTGCAAGTTGGGGGTGTAAGGCTGGGAGGGGACACTGGCGACGTCCAGAATCGACACATTGTTGACGCTGACATCGGCGACGATGCCCGCCTCCTTGATCCGTTTCATGAGGCCGTCATAGACTGCCTGCAGCGCCGATTGTTCACGCTTGAGGGCGTTGTAGTCGGCGGTCTGATCCCGCATCTCCAGGAGCGCCTTGCGCCCCTCCGCCACCCGTTGCGCCAGGGACTCATGCTCCCGCCGGGTCGCCTCGTAGGCGATCTCGATGCTTTTCGCGATCGCCCGCGACTCCTCCTGGATCTGCCTCTCGATGGCCTCGATCTGACCGTGCAGTTGCACCATCTTGGGGTATTCGGGCAGGAACACCTTCAGATTCAGTTGATATTCGTCATCGAGCTGGGCCCGGCGGGTCTTCAACTGCTGGATCACCTCGCTCTTGAGAAAATCCTCGCCACCCGTGCCGCCAGCCGCCTGCATGGCCCGGAATTTCGCCTCGGCCTGGAACAGCCGCTGCTCCACCTCGAAGATCTGGGATTTGAGTTGGCTGAACTCCTGTTCGTGGGTTTCCAGCAGGTTATCCAGATTCACCAGGTCCTTACCCCGGGCATAGGCAATCAGCCGGCGTTCCAGGTCCTCGAGTTCGGCCCGGGTCTTGCGCACCTGGGTGTCGTAAAAGTCATGGGCCTTGTTGGTGTTTTGAAAGCGTCGCTCCGAGTTCATGGTGACGTAGGTTTTGGCCACGGCATTCACCAGGGCGGCGGCGCGGCGCGGGTTCTCGTCATCCAGGGAAAGGCTCAGCAGGTTGGCCTGGGGCACCGGGACCACCTGCAAACCACCGCGGATCGCCCGCTCGATGGTCGCCTGGTTGGCGGCCTGGGGATCATCCGCCACGCTGGGTACCGGCTCGGTCGCCGGGCCGGCAGGTTCCTCGCGTACGAGCCAGGCGTTGAATTGCGCGGCCAGCTCAGCGAAGAAGCCGCCCGCGCTCCCTGCGCTATTGCCCTGGGCCGCGGGCATCTCGACCCGAAAGTCCCGGGCGACACGCTCCGCGAGCGCGGCGCTCTTCAAGAGTTGAATCTGATCGCCCTGAAAATTCTGGCCGATGGCATAGGTCGAGTAATCGTTATAGCCATAGGGACTGGCGGCCGGGGGTCTGGCCTCCACCACGGCGGTGGCGCGGTAGATGGGTGTCTCCCGGATGGTCAGCACCAGGCCCACGATGAGGGCCAGGAGCACCGAAAAGACCAGCAGCCACTTGCGATGCAGCAGGATGCCCACATAGCGTCGCAGGTCCAGGGGCTTCTCGTCCTCCATGCCCCCCCCCCCGAAGGGTGGCATCGCCATATCGGAGGCGCGCGTAAAGGCATGGCCACCGTTGGGGGGAAGGGGATAGGGCAGGTTGTGATCGGTGGCGCGGTGAGGCATGACGCTGACTAATAGCCCCCGCGTGCCGCGGGCAGCGCCCAGGTTTGCAGGATATTGACCAGGGGGCTGAAGAAGATCGCCAGTCCCGAGGAGGGGACATAAATGTGATCGTTTCCCACCACCAGGGGGTCACGCATCCGGCCATCCAGGATCTGCTGATAATCGATCACATAGGCGTGTATCTTGCCCTCGCCGCCCACGCCGTCGGGGCCCTCGCGACGGTACAGCACCACCTGGTTCTTCTTGCCAAGGGGCGTGACTCCCCCGGCCTGGGCCAGGATGTCCGTCAGGGTCTTGCGCCCCCGGATCGGCTGCAGCCCTTGGCCGCCCACGGCCCCCGAGATGGTCACATTCAGGCTGGCCGAGTTCTTGACATAGACGATTACCCGGGGGTCGCGCAGATAGCGGCTGGCGAGCTGGCGCTTGATCTCCTCCTCCGCCTCGCCGGGTGTCAGGCCGTTGACAGTGACCGGTCCAAGCAGGGGCAGGGCGATCAGGCCTTGCAGATTCACCTGCGCCTCGGTCGAGAGCTCCGGCACCCCGAAGACATCCACCTTCAGTTCGTCATAGGGCCCGATGCGGTAGATGAGGTCCTGGACACTGGGATCGGGCGGGGGGCCTATGATGGCCGGCATCAGTTCGGCGCCGGGGGGCGGTGGATGGGCGGTCTGGCCCATGACCTCGAAGGCTTGTTCCTGGCTAGCCCCCGGCTGATTCCACTGTCCAGACCCAGGGTGCGTCTCGCAGCCGGGCAGCAGCATCAGCGCCAGGGCGAAAAAAATCACGCAAAGACCAAGCCGGAGCGGCTGAACAGGTATGATAAAGAGCGAGGTCATGCTGGGAAGCGCACTAAGGCTACACTGAAAGGTTACAGGGATGGCAGGATGGCACCAACCGCCAGACTAGTCCAGAGCCGAATCGGCCCCTAATACCCAATTCAGCACCATCCCCTCTCGACACGACGCGCCCTACGCCATCTATTTGGAGCCGCCAAGTTGCATACCGGCACAAGTTCGCATCCCGTCGGCCGCTGGGATTGGGGCCCCTGGGCGGACGAGGGGACACGCCTCGGGCTGAGCACCCTCGCCCTCCTGATCCTTGTCGCCCCCTTTTTCAACGGTGGACTCGACCCCTGGCCCCGTCTCCTGTTGCAATGGCTGGGGCTCATCCTGATCGGCCTGTCGCTCTGGCGCCCGGAGCGCGCCGCCTTCCGCACTGGGGAGAGCCTCCTGCTCGGCGCCCTCTTCCTGGCGCCACTCCTCTATCTCATCCCCTGGCCGGCCTGGGTCCTGGCCTATGTGCCCGGCCGCGCGGCTTATGACGCGGCCCTGGCCACGGTCTCGGCGGAGGCCCTGGCGACGGCCCGCCCCCTCTCCCTGCACCCCTTCGCCACCGAATCCGCCTGGCTCCTCGGCCTGCTGCCCATCGGCGTCTATCTCGGGACCCGCTCGCTCCGGGAGCGGGGCGCCCTGACCCTGGTGTACCTCCTCTTCGGGGTCGCCGTGCTGCAGGTGGTGATCGGACTCTTCCAATTCGCGACCGCCACCAGCGGCGTGGATTACAGCCTCGCCGAATGGGTACCTCGGGGCGGCGCCGCCTCCGGCACCTTTCGCAACCGCAACCACCTCGCCGGCATGCTGGAGATGGTCTTCCCCCTGGCCCTGGCCCTCTTTCTCTTCTACTTCGGGCACGGGCCCGAGCAACGCCAGCGTGGCCGAGGTTGGCGTGATAAGGCGATCGCTATCCTCAAGGCCGGCGGACGGCCCAGCCTGGCCTTTGGCCTGCTGGCCCTGGTCTTCGTGGTGGGCATCGTCGTCACCCGCTCCCGCACCGGCATCGCCATGGCCATGGTCGGGATGATCCTGATCGCGCTCCTCTTTGCCACCCACATCGGCGGCAGTGGTGCCTTCGGGCTGGTGGGGCGCCTGTTGACCCTGGCCATCGGCTTCGCCGCGGCCCTGGGGCTCGCTCCTGTCCTCGATCGGTTCGCGGTGGGCGATATGGTCTCGGATGCCCGCTGGCCCCTCGCCGCCGCCACCTTCGACGGCGCGGGCACCCTCCTGCCCCTGGGCAGCGGGCCCGGCACCTACCCGGACGCCTTTCCCATCCACCAGCCCGTCGCCCTGGGGCAGTGGTTCATCAATCACGCCCATAACGACTATCTGGAGGCCTTGTACGAGATGGGCATCTGGGCGCTGATCCTGCTCCTCATCTTCCTCGTCCTGTATGCGCGCCAGTGGTCCCGGCTCCTGGCTGGGGAGGAATGGTCGGGCTTTCGCTCCCTCCAAATCGGTGCCGGCATCGGCCTGGCCCTCATCCTCGGTCATGGCTTCAGCGACTACAATCTCCACACCCCGGCCAATCTGGCCTATTTCGCCTTCCTGGCCGGCCTCTTCTTTTCCCCGCCCGGCCGCCTGCCGGTGATACCGCGCAGGCAAAGGCGGGAACGACGCACCCGATCAATGCCGATACCACTGTCAGACCCCCTGGCCCAAACGCCACCGCCACCGGCCCCGGCCACGTCCCCCCTGACGCCGCGGCCACGCAATCCCTTCGACGCGGGATGAGCCGCACCCGGAGCCTGGCATGAGCACACCCCTCATTCTCCCCCTCATCCCCGCCGGTCCCGAGATCGAACCGACCGAATGGCGTCGGGCCGCCGAGAGTCTCCAGGCCCTGCAGGCCCGGCTGCCCAAGCTCTTGTTCGCCATGCCCCATGAGGCTCAGGGCATCGCCTCCCTGACAGTCCTGGCGAGAGTCATCAACCACTATCTGGACCTCACCGGCGCGACCCTGCGCGGGCTCGCGCCCACGGGGCCACCTGGAGCCCAGAGCGCGCGCCCGACGGCCGATGTGCAGGCCCAGCTCGCCCGCATCACGGCGGATACCGAGCGCCTCGTCGGGGTCTTGGATACCTTTCTCGCCGAACCGGATGCCGAGGCCGGGCGTCTGGCGCTGGAGATGACCGTCAACCGGATCGCCGGCAACCTCCCCGCGGGGCCCCGCGTCTGGCCCCGTCAAGGCAAGGGGCCCCAGGCCGAGACCCGCCAGGCCCGCCCTACCCCTGGCGAGTCACCGCCGGGCGCGCCACGGCCTTTCGCTCCCCCCGCGCGCGCCGGGTGGCCCGACCCGCTGCTCCATGGGTTGCGGCATCAGACCCACCTGGCCCTGGGCCTTGCGGGCCTCGCCCTGGTCCTCGTCCTTGCCGGATTTGCCCTCAACCACTTCCAGGGTCGCGACGACGGCCAAGGGGCTTGGCCGGGTCCCGGGTTTCCCGGCGTAAACTTTGGGACCCCTCTCCCCGGCCCTCCCCCGCAGGGGGGGAGGGAGCAAGAGAATCAGTCGCTTGAGGGATCGAAACCAACCCAGGCGGCCGGAGGGGCCGAAGGCTTAGCCCCTGGCCAGGGTGATCCCGCCCCCGGGGCAGCCGGGGATCGGCTGGCCCGCCAGCCGGGCGGATGGTCGGCGGCAGGGATGGAGGACCTCGCCCAAGTTCCGCGGCGTCAGGCCGAACTGGAGCTGGAGGTCCTCTATTTGCGTGCGCGGCTGGAAGCCCTGGAGAAACAACAGGAGGCGGCGGATCGGGCGCGGGCCCGCGCTCAAAATGCCGCCGAGGAGGAATTCGTCCCTCGCTACTGACTGAGGGGCTGCGGCTCGTCGCCCCCGCTCTTCTTGGTCTCGGCGGCCACGGCCGCCAGGGCACCCACGCCCACTACCGCCAGGGCCGTGGTGGCCGTCAGCGACAGCCCCCCGATGCTTGCGCCCAAACCCATGCCAGCCCCCGCCCCGGCTCCCGCGCCAGCCCCTGCTCCCGCGCCAGCCCCCGCTCCCGCGCCTGATCCGGCTCCCGCGCCCGCCCCTGAGCGGCCTCCCGCCCCGGCTCCCGCGCCGGCCCTGGCGCCGGCCTTGCGGTCGTCACCTTCCATGCGAAGCGCGGCCGGCCACAAGGGCACCGCCCCCGCGGGGCTTTGCTCGGCAGTCACCGGCAGATGCACCGCATCCCGCAGCTCGGGTCGATACTCGCCACCGTGGCCCAAGGCGCAGGGACTCTGAGCGCCCACATCCAGGATGAGATCGTCCCCGAGGCGATATTGGCAGGTATCCGCAAACCAGAGCAGGGCCTCGCCCCCCTCCAGCGCCATCAGCCGATCCCCTGCCCGCAGGGGCATGCCCTCCCGCCCCGCCACGTAGCGCGGACCCTGGGAGATGATCGTCAGGCCCCTGACCTCGCCCAGCAGGCCTAAGGCCTCCGCGGCACAGGCCTGCCCCAGCCCGAAGGTCAGGCTGGCCGCCGTCCCGATCACCAGGGTAACGTTGTGTTTCCTAGACATCTCCATAACTCCAAAAAATCATATTCAGCCGGGTCACTTAACCGCGCCGATGCAGAAGTAGCCTCCACCTTTAATAATAGTCCCATCCAGCTCCCGCGCCCGGGGGTGATAGCCCGTGGCGCGTTCGAACCCCACCTCCCGGCAAATGCCATTGCCCTTGGCCTGGAGTGCAACTGGCACCGGGCCGAAGGCGGCGGGGTTATCCCACATCAGGCCACTCTCGCCCGAACGCTCCAGGCGCGGGGCCACCTGGCTGGGCTCGTCACCGGGACGAGGCTCTTTCCAGGTGCCGACGCAAAAATAACCACCGCCCTGGATGACGGTTCCGTCCAGTTCCCGCGCATCGGGGTGATATCCCGTGGCCCGTTCGAACCGATTGAAGTGGCAGACGTCATTCCCTTTCGACTGGAGTTCGATGGGTACGGGTCCAAAGGCGGCGGGGTTGCTCCACACCAGACCCTTGTTGTCCTTGCCCCGCTCAAGGCGTGGTGGGATCTTGCCCGGTTCGCTGCCGGGTCCGCTCGGGGGCATCACCATCACACAGGCACCGAGCAAGGGCGGCAGGGCCGCCAAGACCAGGAGCAGAACCCTGCTGTTTATGATACCCATCGCCGCTCTCCCGAAAGTCGAAACCGCCAGCCTAGGCCTAACCAGCATTCTGTCAACCCCTGGGAGACCGCAAGACCGAGACCGCCGCCGCTGGCTGGTCAGCGGGATCGGCAAAGTCAGCGTGTCTGTTCCAGATGCCACCGCCAGGCCGTCTCCACCATCTGGGACAACCCCGAATGCTGGGGCCGCCAGTGCAGGCGCTGCATGGCCCGCCGCGGGTCGGCGATCAGCACCGGCGGGTCTCCGGCCCGGCGCGGGGCCTCCCGCACCGGCACCGGCCGCCCGCTGGCCGCCTCGATCGCCCTCACCACCTGCCGCACCGAATAGCCCTGCCCGGTCCCCAGATTGAGGACCGCGCTAGCCCCCCCCGCCACCAGGTCGTCCAAAGCCCGCAGATGCGCGGCCGCCAGATCCGTCACATGGATATAGTCCCGCACCGCCGTGCCATCCATCGTCGGGTAATCGGTACCCATGATCGCCAGCGGGGGCGCGCCCCCTTGCGCCGCCCGGATCGCCAGCGGGATGAGATGGGTCTCCGGGTCATGGTCCTCGCCGATCTCCCCCTCGGCATCGGCCCCGGCGGCGTTGAAATAGCGCAGGCAGATCGACCTCAGCCCATGAGCCTGCCCGAAATCCGCCAGCATCCGCTCGATCATCAGCTTCGAAGCCCCATAGGGGTTGATGGGCACCTGCTGGCAGTCCTCGGCGATCGGCATCCGCTCGGGCAGGCCATAGGTCGCGCAGCTACTGGAAAAGATGAAATAGCGGATGCCATGATCCCGCGCCGCCTCCAGCAGCGTCAGGGTGCCCGCCACATTGTTGCGGTAATACTTCCCCGGGTCCTGAACCGACTCGCCCACATAGGCAAAGGCCGCGAAGTGCATCACCGCCAGGGGCCGGTAGCGCTCGATGAGGGCATCGAGCCAGGGCCGGTCCGCGATGTCACCCCGCTCCAAAGGCCCCCACCGCACCGCCTCGGGATGCCCAAAGACCAGATTGTCGCAGGCAACCGGCTGATACCCGGCATGAAAGAGCGCCTTGCAGGCATGGCTACCGATGTAGCCGGCCCCGCCGGTAACCAGGATGTTATCCATCAAACCTCATTCTCCCAATCGCGACCCGGCGGGAAGCGCCCCAGTCCAGCGAACAGTTGCCGGGTCTTCAGCAGGATCAAATATTCGTAGATCGCTAACAGCCGGCAAGAGGTCAAGCCCGCGCGCTCATCCGGAGACCACACCACGCCACCCCGAGACCCAGCGCCCCAGGACCTCGCGCAGCGCCTTGCTCACCCCCCATAACGCCTGCGCATCCGGCAAGAAGTCCAGGGGGTCGAGCGCGAGCGGCTCACGGCTGGCGAAATCGGTCGGCGAGGGGATCACCGCGATGCCCTCCGCCTGGAAGGCCCCAACCGCGCGCTGCATGTGCGTCGCGGAGGTCACCAGCAGCACCCGCTCCCAGCCCTGCTCGCGGATGATGGCCGCTGCCTTCTGGGCATTTTCCCGGGTATTTCGGCTAGTAGGCTCGGTGACGATGGCCTCCCGGGGCAAGCCCCACTCCACCAGCAAGTCGCGGATCAGTTCCGCCTCCGGCGCCCCGGCATTCATCCAATCCAGGTTGCCGCCGACCGCCAGCACATGCCGGACCTTGCCGGCCCGAAACAGGCGGGCCGCGCGCAGGACGCGGTTAGAGGAACCCGTCAGATTCTCCGTCGGCGGATCGCCGATGGGACCGACCGCGCCCCCCAACACCACCGCCACATCCGCCACCGGCGTTTGCGCCAGGGGCACCGGCGGAAACCCCGCCTCGAGCCTGGCCGATAGCTGATAGGCCGTCCAAGGCATGGCGCAGACCCACAGCAACACCAACAGGCCCGCCACCAGAGCACCGGCCCACCGCCGTCGTCCCCGGGCCAGCAAGATCAGGGCCGCGGCCCCCATCAGCAACACCCAACCCAGCGGCAGGACGAGGAGGGTCAGCACCTTGGTCAAATAGAGCATGTCAGGGGTAGGCCGCGATTGGGAAAGACGAAGTTTGCGGGTCGTAGGTCATCCGGGGCAACTCCGAATGAAGGAATCTGTCCTGCCGGCGCCACCGAGGATGGCAACCCGCTGGGCAGATTGGGGCTCCGGCGCCCGATTTTGCCCGGGCCGGGCCGGGCGGTGACTGCCCCTTGTTCAGAACTGAAATGGCTTCGTTTCGTAATTTTGGCCTTTTTCGCACCCCAGCAGGCCGGCCACCAGACAAAAAAAACCGGGCCTTGGCCCGGTTTCCTGGTGGCTGATGCGGCGCTATGGGGCTAGACCATTAATTGGCCTCGGGCCCGATCAGGGCCACCAGACTCTCTGCATCGAAGATGCCGTCGAGCCAAGCGTCCAATTGCGCGACAGGGGCCGCCTCGATCCGCCGCCGTGCCCAGTCGGGCAGCGGACCGAAACGGCGTGCCGCTTGCCGCTCATAGCGGCCGACCTTCGAGCTTGGCAATCAGGGCAATCGGGGAGGCATCATCACGGCCGCGGACGATCAGGTCCACCGGAAGGTCGAGTTGCTCTTCCAACTCGACCTTGCAACGCACGGCCTTGAGGATAGGTTGCGGGTCCGCTTCCACATAGAGATCAAGGTCGCCACCGCGTTCGCGTTTACGGTCATCCAGTCGCGACCCAAAGAGCCAGATACGGGCCGAGCTGCCGAGGTGTTCCTGGATGCTGTGCGTGATCAAGTGCACTTGAACTGGGGTGATACGCATGGACGCGGAAAACCAAGTGAGTAATTTGAAATGACCGGCGAGGGCGAGGCTGCCGATCGCGCCTGGCTGCTGCTAGGGACCTGCCCCTTGTTCGCGACAGTTAACGCTTCTTGCCACCCCGGATCACAGCCGCTAACCTTTTAGACCATGGACGACATCGCCGCACCCCATGATACATCCTCCTGGCCGCGAAAAAATCCCGTCCCGCGGAAGGGCCCAAGGCGGAATTTAAATCCATTGGTGGCAAAATGACACCTCCCGCGGTAACCTGGGGCCTGACAGGAACCTTAGAGCCACACCAGATGACAACAGCATCCGTCGAGCGTGGTCGCGTCACGGCACGCGTCCCCCTGCAGGTTCAGAAAACGCTGGAGACGGCCGCCAGCATGGTCGGAGCCACGGTGAATCAGTTCGTGGTACAAACCGCATTGAGAGAGGCCGAACGCATCATTGAGCAGGAGCGGATTATCCGGCTGACCGAACGTGACGCCGAAGCTTTCTTGCAGGCGCTCGATGCCCCCGCCCCGCTCACCGAAACCCTGACCACCGCTCTTCGCGACTACATGACCCAACGCAATGATCAGACTGGAACCATTGACTGGTCACCACGACCGCAACGCCTTTGATTGTGGCGTGACCGCACTCAATCACTGGCTTCGCCGCACTGCGCTACAGCATCAGAGCAAGGGCATTTCCCGGACCTTTGTCGCGGTTCCCCTAGACAACCAGGTCATCACCGCCTGGTACAACAGCGGGTACCAGGAACTCCATCCGTCCAGCATCCTCGGCTTTTATGCCCTCGCCTCCGCGTTTGTCGTTGTTGAAAGCTTGCCTTCCGCTTTGGCAAAGCGTTACCCGCGCCAGATCCCGGTCACGCGCCTTGGCCGTTTAGCGACGCGGTCTGATCTTCAAGGACAAGGGCTCGGTCGACTCCTCCTGGCGGATGCCCTGAATCGGGCACGCGGCGCGGCCCAAGCTGTCGGGAGTGCCGGTATCCTGGTCGACGCGAAGGACGACATTGCAGCACGTTTTTATCGGCATTTCGGCTTCCATCCCTGCACGGATGCGCCGCTCCAACTCTATTTGCCGATCTGGTGAAGGCGCCGCGAAGTCCCTGGCCCCAGTCCACCGCGATCAAATTCCCCCCGGCGGTACGTCCTGGGATCGCGGGGAATCGCCTTCGTCATGCCCAAAGCTGGCAGCACACCCTCACGCCAGCGTGGAAGGCGAGGCCGCGGTCTTGCCGCGGTTAATCCTGCTCAAATTCGGCCCCCCGAGTCCGGCCGTGTAACGACTGGTATCAACGGCGGATACCGAGACCCTGCTCCGCTGGTCCGAGCGCATCCTGACCGCCGACAGTGTGGACGCCCTCCTGAATTAAGGCGCCGGCCGGGCAACCCTGTTCAGATCGCCCGCCCGCCGCGAGGCCAGCCGCACCGGCACCGCCCCCCATCGACGGCGCCACCACCGCCCGCACCGACCAGCCCGATCCGTGGCTAGGTTGAGTGCCGCGCCGGCACCCCCGCCAGCAGGTCCGCCAGGGCGCGCACAAGAGCGTCGGCCAGCTCGGTGAGTTGCCAACATTGCTTTCAACCCACTGTCAACCCACTTGCCGGAGATAACCAAGTAGGTTAGATTCCGACCAAGGAGAAACGAACACCGCATTGCAAGCTGGCTGTGGTCAAATCCTTGGTCGAAGCATGCAAGGTTCGGTCCACGTATGCAGCACGCGTGGGTGCCAGTGAGCTGGGCTTTTCGCTCTCCGATATGCTGGCCGTGGTTATGGCGCTCATGCCAGCCGATTTCTACAAGAGTATGACCACGCACGCGGATTATCGGGTGTGGCAGGACGTCTATCGCCCAAGCACCCAGTGGGGTGATGTGTACCTGAAGCTAACGGTCATCGACGACCTGCTGATTGTATCCTTCAAGGGGCTATGACCATGAAATGTCCAGTCTGTGGCGCGGCGGAACTGATCCACGACACGCGCGATATGCCCTACACCTACAAGGGCGAGACCACCCTCATCCCGACCGTGACGGCCGACTTCTGTCCGGCGTGCGGTGAATCCATCACCGACATGGCCGAAACCGATCGCGTCATGCGCGAGATGCGGGCGTTCAACCAGCAGGTGAATGCCGCTATCGTCGATCCCAGCTTTATCGCTGCCGTGCGCAAGAAACTCCATCTTGGCCAGCGCGAAGCAGCCGAGCTTTTCGGCGGCGGTGTCAATGCCTTCTCGCGTTACGAGAATGGCAAGACCAAACCGCCACTGGCCTTGGTCAGGTTGCTCAAGCTGCTGGATCGACATCCCGAGTTGCTGGGCGAGCTAAGCGCCAAATGAGCGGAAGGCGAAGTCACTAACGCCACTGAACTGGCCCCAATTGTGCGCTCATGGGCGCATGTCAAGACCCGGGAGATTAACGCTGGCCGCGCCAATTGGGGAACCCGCTGCCATCTGCCGGGCCAGGTGCCACTAAACTCCAGCAGGCTCAGCGCCTTGAGGGAAAGGTGTCGGGTGACAGGGGAAGTGTGATGGGAGGAAAGGCCGGCACTTATACTTATCCCAGCATCTCCAGCAGCACCTCATGCCAGAGGGCGGGATCGATCTCGCCCATCTTCGTCGTCAAACGGCGCTTATCCACCGTGCGCAATTGGTCAAGCAGGATCCGCGCCTCCTGGCCAGGGAACGACAGCACGGGCCGGCAACCCAATGGCTGACCCTTGCGGGTGATCGGCGCGATGATCACCCGCGGTAGGATGGCGTTCATGTCATCCGGAGAGACCACCAAACCGGGGCGGGTCTTGTTGATTTCGGTACCGATGGTCGGGTCAAGATTGACCCAATAGACATCCCCCCGGCGAATGCGCTGATCAGCCTTTACCATTCCCAGTCGCCCGCATCCGCATCCGGCGGCAGGTCGCACCACACATCGCCGTCCTGAGCGACATCGTAACCCCGGAACCAGTCACGGCGGGGCGTCTTGACCGGCGCGATGACCAGGCGCGAACCCTCCAGACTCAGCTCCACGGTATCGGCGAAGCCGCATGCGCTCAGGAGCGCCGCCGGGATGATGACACCCCTGGAGTTGCCGATCTTTCTCAAGGTGGTACGCATGACAGTCTTCCCAAAACGTAATAACAGCGTTATTACAGCTCAACCAGTGCCAGCCAGTCAAACGACCGCCAACAACGCCTCAATCGACCCGCACCAGGGGGCCGCTAGCAGCCACCGATAGACGGCGTCCTGGGCCTGGGTCGCGTCACCGCCCCTCCTCAATCAAGGCGCCGGCCGGGCAACCCTGTTCAAAGCTGAAATGGGTTCGTTTGGTAATTTAGCCCTTTTCAAGGGCCGGCAAGTCATATTTTCCCGCGTCGATCAGGGGCAGCGCGCAGCCGGTCCTCACCGGGTTCGTTAGCGCGCGGGCGGGGAGGGCGGTTGCGCCAGCAACTCCCGCGTCTTGAGCACGATCAGATACTCGTAAATAGCCAGTAGCCGGCAATAAGTCAGGCCCGCGCGCCCGTCCATAAAGCCCCAGCGCAGCACATACATGTAGAGAAACCGCAGCAGGGGCCGCCAGGGCAGGCGGATGGCCAGGGCCTTGAGCGCCCGCCGCCGCCGCGTCGGCTCCCGCGCCCACAAACCCGGCCAATCCCGACCACCACCGGCCCCCAGCAACCGCACCGCCTCCGCCGCCTCGGCGCTCGCGTAGCGGTTGTGCTTGTCGACCCAGTCCGTCAGCCCCTTGGCAAAGGAATAGTGCAGATAGGGCTCCCGCAGGGTGCCGACGCGCTCCGGCGCCAGATCCTCGCGCTGGCCGTGACCGACCTGCTTGAAGCGGCACCGTTGCCGATGTCCCAACCGGACCTGATAGCTGGGGTACAGACCCGCATGACGCAGCCACCGGCCGAAGAACATCATCTTCGAGGGAATGCGCCAGGCATCGTAGCGGCCATCCCCGATCGCCGCCAGCATCTCAGCCTGCAGCGCCGGGGTGACGATCTCGTCCGCATCCAGATGTAAGATCCATTCATGTTTGAATTGGATCTGGTCAAGGGCATAGTTGCGTTGCCCGGCGAAGTTGTCGAATGCCCGCTGATAGACACGCGCACCCAGGCTTTCGGCTAGGACAAGGGTACCGTCCTGACTGAAAGAGTCGATCACAACGACATCATCGCACCAGCCGAGAGCGGCCAGACAGACCGGTAAATTAGCTTCCTCGTTGAGGGTTAGCAGCAAAATAGATAAACTCATTATCAGGGAATCCGCACGGCATCTATCAACTTTTTTGCGGAACACGATAATTGTCAGACATTTTTAATTGCGGCACCAGGCGGTCCCGTAACCTGAGCGCACCCAGTTCGAATATGCGAAAAAATAGCCACCCGATAAAGAAAATGCAGGTTAGCTGAATCGCGAAATACAACCTTGCATGACCTATGGCTAGAGATCCGAAAAGATAAGTCGTCAGATGAATAACAAGCGCATGGGTCAGATAAACTGAATAGGAAGTTATTGCCACGAAAGCAATCAGGGGCGAACCCAAAATTTTAGTATTTCTGGCATCAACTCCAACCAAAAGAAGAGTGATAAAAGTAAAAGCGACCAGAAATCGCCCAAAGATATAGTCCGCTAGTAACGACACATCGAAGAACAATAATATAATTATCATGGACAAGAAGGCAAAACCGCTATACCAACGGATTTGGGGTGTAATCTTCCAGTTTCTGAAATATCGGAGATACGATACTGTAAAGCCAAGCAATAACCCATCAGCGTTCAGGTGAGAAGCGGTAACGTAATATCCAAAAGCACTCGACGCCTGGTCGAATTCGAGGAAACGAAATAGGGTTGGGAGCATTACCATTGCAATGAGTGCTGGCATGACACTGAATTTGCTTTTGGCAAGGAAGAAGAATGCCAGTGGAATAAATAAGTAGAAATGCTCCTCAACGCAAAGCGACCAACTTACCAGAAAGAACGGTATACTCTCATAATAATTCTGTAAAAAAAGGAGATACCCAGCATCGAACTTCTGGTCACGGAATATAAAAACAGCGCCCCAGGCTAACGCTAGGCCCGCAAGGTAAGGCGGGACGGTACGTAGCCAGCGGCGAGACCAAAAACGCCAAAGATTCACGCTACTATATTCTTGAGCCTCCCGCCAAAAAATTCCTCCAACCAAAAAACCGCTCAGAGCGAAAAAAAGATCTACTCCAATCGCACCATGATGAGTGTACTGTATCAACCAAGGCAGATGCGCCGGCCACTGTTGGGAAACATGGTGAATCAATACCATAATGATCGCCAGCGCCCGTAGAAAATCTAGATAGGGATCGCGATTCATATAACTTCCAAACCAGAAGCTACGGCTTCCGCGCCACTGCAATCATCGCCTTTGCCAGCGCCGGCACCCGCCCCACCCGCTCCAAACGGATATCCACGAACCCCGCCTCGCGCAGCAAGTCACCCAATGTCTTCATCGACCAGAACTTGATGTGACCGTGATCCCATAGGGCCGTAAAGTGCGCGTCCAACCGCCCGGTCACGGCCAGGGCCAGGTTCTTCCAATAGCCGTGATAGGGCGTGGAGATGATCGCCACCCCCTCTCCGTGCAATAGGTTAAACACGGTCCGCGCATAGTCCCGTGGAGCATAGACATGCTCGACCACCTCCAGGCTCAGCACGACTGGGAACTGGCCATACTGGGCGGCCAGGTCATCATAGGCCGAGCCCTCATCAAGTTTCAGCCCCGGATAGGCCGCACGCGCCTGGGCGATGCCCTCCACTGACGGGTCGACGCCGGTGACATCCCAGCCCCTTTGACTCAGCGTATTGGCCACACTGCCGTTGCCGCAGCCCAGTTCGAACAGGCGTTGCTCGCCTGCCGGCAGATCGAGAGCCTCCAGCGTCCGAAAGATCTTTGGCAGCAGGTAGGCGTGATGATGGCCAGCACCAGCGTTGGCGTAGCGGTAGCCCGCGATCGGCACCCCGGTCACTTCAGCCATCGGGATTCAAGACCCCCGGGCCGTTTTGGTGAGCACAAACCGCCCCAAACACAGAGCATCCATATCCGTCCGCCGGAAGCAATCCAGCGCCTGCTCCGGCGTATCCACGATGGGTTCGTTCTCATTGAAGCTGGTATTGAGCACCATGCCGATCCCGGTCTGGCGGCGGAAGGCCTCGATCAACTGGTAATAGAGCGGATTGCTGGCCGCATCCACCGTCTGCAGACGCCCGGTGCCGTCCACATGGGTCACCGCCGGCAGACGCTCGCGCCACTCAGGGCGGATCTTGACCACATGCTGCATAAAGGGGCTGTCCACCGTCTGCTCGAAATAGGTAGGCACCAGTTCCCGCAGCACGCTCGGCGCAAAGGGTCTGAAGGACTCGCGGCGCTTGATCTTGGTGTTCAGGGTCTCCTTCATGGTCGGGATGGCCGGGTTGGCGAGGATGGAACGGTTGCCCAGGGCCCGCGGACCCCATTCGCTACGGCCCTGATACCAGCCGGTGACCAGGCCGGCGGCGATCAGACCCGCCGCCATCTCTACCAGCTCAGCGTCATCCACGCAGACGCGCACCTTAAACCCGCTGCCCTCCGCCACCGCCCGGACCCGCTCGTCCGAGTAGCCCGGCCCCCAGAAGGCATGCCGCATCTGGAAACGCTCCTTCCGCCCCAGGACATTGTGCCAGCACCAATAGGCCGCCCCCAGGCAGGTGCCATCGTCGGACGCCGCCGCCTGGAGATAATGCACTTTGAACAGCGTCTCGCGCTGGATGCGCGCATTGGCCACGCCATTCAGGGCGCAGCCGCCGGCCATGGCCAGCCGCGTGGTCGGCACCAACCCCTGCAGGCGCGTCAGGCAGTGGAGGGCCGCCTCCTCAAAGCGCACCTGGGTCGAGCGGGCGATGTCCATTTCGCGCTGGGTCAGCGGCTCGTCCCGCCGGCGCGGCGTCCCCAGCGCCGCGCTCAGCCGGTCGGTATAGAAGCGGCCCATCAGAATCCGCCGGGTCTCGTCCACCGCCCCGCTCTCGCCCCCCTCGTGCATACCAAAATACCCCAGCCCCAGCCGATACCAGTGCCGGTCGTCCAGGCGCACCAGCTCCCGCATCAGGTCACCGTGGCGGTCCTCGCCATAGGGCGCCAAGCCCATCACCTTGTATTCCTCACCGAATTCATCAAAGCCGATGAACTGGCACAAGGCGGTATAGAAAAAACCCAGGCTATGGGGGAGGGTGACCCGATCCAACACCTGGATGCGCGTGCCCTCGCAGCGCGCCGCCATCAGGCTGGCAAAATCACCCGAGGCATCGTAGGACAAGCCAGCGGTCAAGCTCTCGAAGGGCGACAGATAATAGGCGCTGGCGATATGGGCCAGGTAATGCTCCACCCCGACGGTCTCAAAATGGACCCGCGCCGGGTCTTCGCCGCAGACCTCGGCCAATTGCTCCAAGGTGCCCTGGGTACGCCGATTGCGGTGCAGATGCTCGACGACGGCCCCGGCGGCCTTGAAAGGATGGCGGGCGACGTAGGCCAGCTTGGCCGCCCGGTTGGCCGTGGGGTCACGGGCCAGGGCAACATGGGTCACATCCCGTAGCCGCAGCCCCGCGTCCGCCAGCAGCCGGCGGATCGCATGGGCCGGAAAAGCCGGGCAGTGCTTTTGGCGCTCACCCAGCCGCTCCTCCGCCACCGCGCCCACCAGTTGCCCATCCACCACCAGGCAAGCGGCAGAGTCGGCGTGGAAGGCGTTAAAGCCAAGAATGACGGTCATCGTGGAGCATGCCTAATCAAGAAAGTGCGTCGCCAGGCCCTGCAAAAGGCATCAAGTATGGCTGCGCCTTCAACCGCCTCGAGAATCCTTCAAGCCGCTTTCAGGCGTGCCGGCTCCACCCGGGGTGGCTTGCCGTTTTGGCGGGTCTCCCAAAGGTCGTAGGCCACCTGCATCCGTAGCCAGACATCGGCCGGTGGGTTGATAAGCCACTGCTCAAGACGCAGGGCCAGGTCGGGGGAAATAGGTACCTGGCAACTCAAGACGCGGGAGAGACGGCCCCTGGAAACCCCCAATTGTCGGGCCGCGGCAGCAACCGTCAGACCCAACTCAGGCAGAATATCCTCACGTAAGGTCTCGCCAGGGTGCGGTGGATTGAACATTTGAGCCATGGCAATCCCTCTAATTAATGATAGTCCTGATAATCAACAAGAATCGCGTCCTCACCCTCGAACCTGAAGGTCAGGCGCCAATTGCCATTGACCCAAACAGACCAATGGCCGGCCAGGTCCCCGGACAAGGGGTGGAACTTCCATCCAGGCACGTCCATGTGTTCTGGGCGGCTGGACTCGTTCAATTGGCCCAGTAGTCGCCTGAGCTTAGCCGCATGGTGTGGCTGAATGCCGGCTTTGCTACCCGACGCGAAAAAGGCTTAAAGCCCTTTATGGCGAAAGCTATTGATCACGATTTGAGCTTAATGGGTTACCCCTTACCAGGCAAGCCGCCTGACCGGCTCAATCCAGCCGCACGCAGCCAGGTCGATCGCCCTGGCCCAACACCCAGCGATAAAGCGCCAGGGTCTCCACCGCGATGGCGTTCCAGTCGTAGCGTTGCACATAGGCCAGGCCGCGCTCGCCCATGGCCCGGCGCTCGTCATCACTCAGCGCCAGGGCCTCCCGCAACACCAGCACCAGGGGCGCCACGCCGGTCTCGATCCACCAGCCGCAGCCATGGGTCTCCAGATCCGCCCAAGGCGCGCCGCGGGTCGTGATCACCGGCACCCCGGCGGCCAGGGCCTCGGCCACCACCACGCCAAAATTCTCGCTGAAGGTCGGCAACACAAAGAGGTCCGCCTCCCGGTACAGCGCCGCCCGCCGCTCGGCCTCCACCGGGCCGACATAATCGACGACGGCCTCCAAGCCCAGGTGCCCCACCAGCCGCGCCACCTCGCCCCAATGGCCACCCTCGTCCGGCCCGGCGATGCGCAACCGCCAGCCCACCGGGGCCACCTGGCCCCAGGCCCGCACCAACTCCGGCAGGCCCTTTTTGGGATGCACCCGCGACAAAAACAGCGCAACCCGCTCCCGGTGGCGCGGCGGCACCTCCGGCACCAGCCGCTGCCCCCGCTGGCCTTCGGGCCCCCGTGGGTCCGCCAGCGCCATCGCCTCTGTGCCATGGGCGACCGGTAAGAACACCCCGTTGGGGATCACCGCCACCGGCTGCCGCAGCCCTTGGCGGCGCAACTGGGCGTACTCCATCTCCGCGGTCGCGACGAAGGCCCGCGCCCCCGCCAAATCCCGCCGCTGAAACAGCATCAGCGCCAGCCGCTTCTTCAAGGCCTTCTGACTCAGTGCCCAGGGTTCGAGCATGCCCCGAGGATGGATGATCAGCGGCACCCCCCAGGTTCGTGCCGCCCGCGCCATCCAGTAGTTGGCGGGGTGCCAGACCCCATGACTATGAATCAGTACCGGCCGGGTGGCGGCACCGATGGTTCCCAGTTCGCGCCGCAAAGGCAGCCCCAAGGCCAGCGCCAATCGCGAGCGACTGGTGGCGATCCTTCGATCCACGCCGGGTTCGGCAGAGGAGACGAGGGGCTCATCGAGGGCGCCCTGACTCATCAGGCTGACCGACACCCCCCCGCCACCCGCCAGGGCATCCGTGAGCGCGACCACGGTGCGCGAGGGTCCACCCTGCCCAGGATGCAGGCTGGGAACGCCATGCAGGACCCGGATCACCCTGACCCCGCCCACAGGGTAGCATCCTGGGCCAAGGCATAGACCAGGCGTCGCGACCAATGACAACCCGGCCGCGCCAGTTGCGGTACCCGCCGCCACACATCCAGCCCCTCCACCTGGCCGAGCCAATCGGCGAAAGGCACCGTGAAGCCAGTCTTAGGGCGCTGGCGGATCAGCGCCGGCAAGGGCCGCCGTGGCGCCATGGCCAGCGCCTGCTTGCCAATCGCCCGGGGCTGGCCGGATGCCAGCAACAAGGGCGCGACCCGGCTCAACAGCGTGGTATCCACCAGCGGCACCCGGATCTCGATGCCGTGCGCCATGCCCGCCCAGTCCGCGTCCCGCAACAACTGGTTGCGCATATATAGCCCCGCCTCCAGGGCCGCCACCCGCCCGAAGTCCGTACCCGGATCGGGCGTCATGGCCGCGTCGATCAGCCCGAAAGGCCGCAGCCGTTCCAGCCCCTCCCGTGCCGCCTCCTCCCCCATCAGGGCCGGAAGTTCCCAGGGCATGAAGAGACCGCGCCGCAACAACCAGGCGCCGGGCCAGGTGCCACCAAACTCCAGCAGGCTCAGCGCCTTGGGAGAAAGGTGTCGGGTGAAAGGGGAAAGGAGAAAGGTGAAAGGCGAAGGATGATGGGACGAAAGGGATTGGCCCAGGCGGCGCAGGGCTAGCCCCAGACCGGGTATGCGCGCCGGGGAGCCCAGCCAGCGTGTCCAGCGCGGCAGATCATGGAAGGCCGGGTAGCCCCCAAACAACTCGTCGCCGCCCAGGCCGGAGACCGCCACCTTCAACCCCGCCAGGCGCGCCGCCTCGCTGGCATACCAGGTGTTCACCCCATCGCTGCTGGGCTGATCCATCGCCGCCCGAATGCGCGGCCAATCGTCCCGAAAGCGCGCCGCACTGATCCGATGCACCCGATGGGTCGCGCCATAGTGGGCCGCTACCGTCGCCGCCAGCGGCGTCTCGTCCTGGGGCAGACCCTGGTAGTCATCGAAGGCCACCGTCAGCGTTTGCGGCATCTGTCCCGCCTCCGCCATCAGCCCCACCAAGGCGCCGGAATCGATGCCGGCGGACAGGAAGGCCCCGACCGGGACATCGGCCACCAGATGGTGACGCACCGCGTCACCCAGCGCCGCCGCGATCTCCTCCGCCAACCCTCCGGCCGGGCCGGTGACCCGGGTCTCCGCCGCCGCGCGCCACAACTCCGCCAGCCCCTGCCAGCACACCGGACCCTCTACCCGCCCCTCCCGCACCCGCAGCCAGCACCCGGCCGGCAGGGCCCGCACGGACCGCAGGGCGGTAAAGGGCTCCGGCAGGGTACCAAGCAAATAAAACCCCGCCAGCCCCGCCAGATCCGTCTCCCCCCCCACCATTCCCCCCGCCCGCAGAGCCTGCACCTGGGAGGCCACCCGCAGGGTGCGGCCATCGTCGGCGTAGTAGAGGGGCTTGATGCCATAGGCATCACGCGCCACAAACAGCGACTTCTCCCAGGCATCCCAGATAGCAAAGGCGAACATGCCCCGCAAGCGACCCAGCATCGCCGGGCCCAGCGCGCCAAAGAGCGCCAACAGCACCTCGGTATCCGAGTGGGACCGAAACCGATAGCCCCCCCCCTCCAGCTCGTCGCGCAGGGCCTGATAGTTGTAGATCTCGCCATTGAAGACGATGTGGAACCGCCCATCCTGGCTGGCCATCGGCTGCGCGCCCAGGGTGGACAGGTCAATGATGGCCAGCCGCCGATGGGCCAATCCGACCCGGCGCTCGTCCGATATCCAGAGGCCCGCCCCATCCGGACCGCGCGCCAGCATCCGCTCGCGCATCCGCAGCAATTCAGCCTCGTCGACCGGCGGGGCCTCGGGGTGATAGGCCAGGATCGTCGCTAGACCACACATCGGGCCATCCCCAGTATGGCGGCCCTCATGCCCGCCCCCTTGACCCAAGCGCTGCCCGCGCCTGCATCGCCCGGTATAGCGCGGCATACTGGGCAGCGATCTCGGCCAGATTGAAGCGCCGCACCTTCTCAAAACCCTCCCGGACATCCGCATACAGAAGCTCAATGCTGTAAAAGCCAGACACCGGACAGCGCAGCAATTGGGTAACGCGGATTTTCACCTTGGGATTGAAGTAATCAAGCTGCCTTTCGGTCCCCCGTTAATGCTCAAGCAAAATTCGTTGACATAGGCGCTTAGATGGCTGTTCCGAGTGGCTAGCCTGATTAAGGGTGAGACCAATTGGGAATAACTGTTTATGGTCCGTCCCCCTGCAAACGGATCGCCCTGAAGGTCTGGTGTCGTAGGCCTCGCCGCCGGGGCTCCCGCCCAATCCACCGTTCCCATCCTTTGTTCCCAACGCAAACGCCCCTGAGCGTAGTACAGTTCAATCCCCGCGCTCACCAGTGCGAACAGCATTCCGGCCACCAGCCCCAACAAGATCAGCACAACATAATCACTATAGAGCTGAACCGCTACGCCAAAGGTCGCCAGGTTCGCGATCAAAAAAGCGGCAAAGGATGCACCGTAAATCATCCAGCGCTCGTTGATCCGCGCCAGCATCCGTAACCCTGCCCACATCCGCGTCGTCAGGCAATAGAGCAGCCAGATCATGGCCACCAGGCCTGCCAGGCCTAGCTCCACAATGATCATGCCGAGCCCTGCCTCTGCTGAACCGCCGACCGCCTGCGCGCCACTCCCGCCCGCAAAGCGCGCGCCCTGTCCCGCTACCCCGGCGCCCACGCCGATACCGCCGGAACGGTACCAGGCTGATTGCACCAGATTGAGCGTGGTGTCCAGCCGATCATCGGTCGATTCCAACACCGATAGCCCGCGTTCAGAATAGGCCGAGGTTTCTCCGATTCCTTCTTCGTGTCCCAGGAGACTGAATGCGAGGGTTCCCACTACCGCGAGCAGCAGGAGAATGCCGTTTGCCCGGGTCAATCCCTTGCGGAGCAGAAGAATCAGTACCCATTGAAAGGAAAAGAACACCGTTAGTGTCATCAACATTTTGCGCCGTCCCGTCAGGATAATCACACCCACCAGCAGGCTCCCGAGGAGACCCGCTACGATCATAGACAGGAGCGAAGGTTTGCGGATGACCAAGATCGACAAAAAGGCGATGGAGGTTGCGGCATGCCAGGCCGCCAGTTCGCCGACCCTGAAGATGCCCGGATAGGAGGCCATCGAGGCGCCGCCGAACGAGATGACAAGTTGGGTACCCGTGAAGGTGCCCACATCGCGCAGCACCGGCCATTGGTCGCCATATTCGGCGGAGAGATAGACGGTCAGCGCCGAGGGGACCATGATCAGAACATAAACGGTCAGGAGATGGATGATCCGTTGCTCAGAACGGGCATAGGCAAACCCGATCAAGAGCGCTAGGATCGGCCCAAGATAGAAGACTAGGCCCAGCACCGCGATCATCGGATTGCCCCAACGGACCAGGGTGTGACCGGCCTGCAGCACCACCACCAGGATGAAGAGACCCCAGGCCGTTCGCAGCCGGGCATCATGCAGATAGAGCGGGCGCAGCCCCCGCACCGATCCCTGCGCGTAGGCGACGATAAAGATCAGCACGAACATCGAACCGATCCCCAGAATGAAATAGGCGGGCGCGCCTGGAGTCAATTTACGCAGGACATCCTGCAAAACGCCGATGAGGAAGAGCACCGGCAGCGCCTTGCGCCAGTCATGAAGGATGAGCGCCGCGGCGATGACCGCTATGAAAATAGTGATCGGAGTCATGGCGTCAGGATCTTGGTCAGTTCCGGGCGTCAGGCCCACGCTTGGAATCATCAGAATGCGTCGTCAAATGCCGCTGCGTCACGAAGGCCATCTGGTTACTCTGCAGACTAAAAGGAAAATAGATCGGGTTACTCATCCGGCTTTTGAGGCTAGCTGCCGCAAGGCCTCTAAGGTCCCAACAACCGCGCGCTCCACCGAGTAATCCGCCAGCACCCGTTGCCGAGCCCGCTCGCCCATAGCCCGCAGGCGAGCGGTATCGGAAGCGAATTCCCGCAACAAATTGGCCAGCGCCGGGACATTACCCATGGGAAAGATGGCCCCGGTTTTACCGGCAAGGATCAAATCCGCCCCGCAACCGACTTGGTCGCTCACGATGGCCGGCAGCCCGCAAGCCATGGCCTCGTTCACCACCAGGCCCCAGGTTTCGCCATGATCCGACGGCAGGACCAGACAATCCGCGGCGACATAGGCCTGGGCCAGTTCCGTCTGGTTCAGAAACCCGGCGAAGGTGACGGGCAACCGCTCGCGTTCAGCCAGCTCCCGGGCCGCCGCCAATAGCTCACCGGCTCCTGCAATGAGTAGGTGCGCCTGCGTGCCCTGCTGGACAGCCAGGCCCAAGGCTCTTAGAGCATCAAGGGGATGTTTCTTCGGGATCAGCTTGCCGGAAAAGAGAAAGCAGGTTGCATCAGCCGGGATGCCCCAGTCGCGACGCAAGTCCAGGCGCCGTTCGTGAAGACCGGCGGCGGCCGTCATAAAGCGCTGGTTGTCTATAAAGTGTGGAGTATCGAAGATCCGCTCAGGCGATACGCCATTTTCCAAGTAGAAAGCACGGTTGGCCTGCCCTACCGCTAAAACGGCATCAAACCGAGTTAACAACTGGCGGTGCAAGAACCTTTTCCACCAAGTCCGTTGTTTCAGGTTGTTTGAATCACCCCGAACGATGCGAGGAATGCCTAGTCGCACGCAGGCCCACCAGGCTTGCACCAGCATCCGGGAATACCAGCCAGTCAGGATTACCGCATCGGGCCGCCAGTCGCGCAAGACCCGCCCGATTTCCGGGGTGTCACAGCCGCCGAAAGTGTCGAGCGAAGGGGGCTGGGCGACATTCTGCAGCAACTTCCAGCGGTAATCTTCTAGTAGGGGAATATCCCATTGGAAGCCGACCCCGAAGCCGACCCCCTGCTGCGCCGCATCCGGCAGCATGCCGTAGAAGACCCTCAATTCCAGCTCGGGCTGCTTGGCCAGGTGCTGGAACCAGGGGATCTGATATTGGATAGGATGGGTGGCGACAATGGCGATGCGGGTGGTGGTGTTGGCACTCACGGTTGACCTCTCACAAGCGGGTGGTCAGCGCCGTGTGACCGATGCAGGGATTGGCAGGGAACGGGGTCCACGCCAGGCAAGACCGAGTGCCCAGGCCATAGCAAGCAGTTGGGCCAGCAGGGTAACCGGTATCCACCAAGGCTGGCGCAAGTGGTGGCGGGTCGCGACTGACTGTGGCACCAGCCCAAGAAACCTGACCAGGCCCCTCCATCCCGTCCAGGTCCGCAAGCAGTAATAGTAGGCCCCCACAGCATGGTCGGGCTTGAAGGTGGTCAGATGCTCACCGAAGCTGCGGGTGCCCCCCGTGGTGACCTTGAGGTGGTGGAGACAGGCCTTCGGCTCGAAGTAGATGCGATGGCCGGCCCGGCGCAGCCGATACGCAAACTCAGCCTCGAAACGGTAGGCAACCCTGACAAAGTTCTCGTCGAAGCCCCCGAGAGCCAACGCCACATCGCGGCGGATTGAAAAGTTGCAACCTATGAACTCGTCCATCCAGCCTGGCCGAAGGCTGGCGAAATGGAATTCGGTGGCTGCGTCAAAATCCACCCCCTCCTGCCAAGGCTGGATCACCCGGCCGGCGACCAGGGCAGTTGCGCCATCCTGATGGGCTGAGAGATGTGCAGACAGCAGGTCCGGCTCTGGCCGGATGTCGTCGTCGAGGAATAAGATGATGTCAGTACTGGCAGCCAGCAGCCCCTGATTCATGGCTTGCGGAATCGAGGGTTTCGGCAGGCGTAGCCAGCGAATGCGGCCTCCCATGTTCCAGCTGCCAAGCAGGTCCACAACCGCGGTTGTGTGTACTGGCGTCTGATCCAAAACCAGGATTTCCGCTGGAGGTGGGTCGAGGGCCAGTACCGCGCACAGGGTGTCGATTAACACCTGATCGCGGCCGAAGGTTGGAATGGCGACCGTGATCTCATGCCGCAAACTGGATAGGGCTTGGGGACTCATCGCAAGGCGTTACTACTTAGTCAACCCCCCCAGCCCCGCCCATCGCTTTACGCGAAGCGCGGCTGGGGGGCGCATTGGAAGGTCGGGGGGAGGGCGCCGAAGAAATTTACGGCCTGTTGGAGGATGGAGGCAAGATAGGTTCGTAGGGCGCAGAAAACGTCGAGGCTGGCAGCGATGAGCGCAGCGCCCATGGCGCCAACGGTCGGCGCCAGCAGCATCTGCGCTACGGATTGGATCGCCAGCAACCGTAGTGTCGAACATCGGCAGTCCGTTGTGGCCCGGTTGGCCGCCCGTCGACTCCCCGCCCCGGGTGCGCAACGACTGCGGCTGGGGTTGGTTCAGGACGTCCGATGGGGGTGGCTTTCTAGAGTTGCGGTTGATTTTCGCCAGACGACTTTGCCGTTCCGTCAGCGTGGAGACGCGCACCCACAACGCCCAAAGCACGGCATCTTTCTCGGCAGCGCTCAGATGCGTAAGATCAGGCAGCGGTTCCATGGTTTTGGTTATCCCTTGGCGTGCCGCCTGTCCAAGCAAAACATGTGCGGGGGCTTTGCGGGACCTGGGTATTTGCCAGAAATCATAATTTGCGCTCCAAGATATTTCGCCAAAAATAGAGATTTAAGTATCGTATTATCAAGAATCTTCAAAATACGATATGGTATAAACCCATGAAGATACCTGATTTTCATATTTCCAGAAATGACTGGGCTTTCAAAATAATAACTATTTATATCCCCCAATCCACATTCAGCAAATACCTTGATCAACTCATCTTTCTTGTAGGCATAGAAATGTCCGTCACTGTCAGCGGTAAACTGCAGGTGCTGCCACTGCGACGGATCACCGAGTTCTGTGAATGCCGGAAGATCATTTCGTACATAATCACCATTTGGGGTTGTAACAACGATGCGTCCACCGGGACGCAAAACAGAGCAAAGCTTAGCAACTAGAGATCCAGGATATACAAGGTGCTCAATAATTTGATTGGCAAAAATAAGATCGTATTCCCCTGGAATAGAGGCCTCTAAAACATTCAAAGAGAGAAACGTGATGTTGCCATGGGTATATCTTGTTTTTGCATACTCAATAAACTCAGGCCTTATATCCAACGCCGTCACCTCATGTCCAAGTTCCGCAAGTTTCAGAGCCAATGTCGCCTGTGCGCAGCCGACATCTAATATCTTTCTTGGGGTAGCGCCAGCTATCTCAATATAGCGCTCTAGCTGGCGCCGGTATTGATTCCACACCTGCGGAGCTATATGAGGATCCCATATCTCCTGCATGTCATGCCGAAATAGAGACTTCACCTCGGGAGACCAATCTCCCTCGTAAACTGGCGCCTTCATATGTATCACTTCCCTTGGATGATTGACTTCAATCGGTAATAAAAAGCTATAGGCACAGTTTGAGCAGTTCGAGCCCATGCGCGCCAATGTAATGGATCATAAGTAAGGGCTAATATAAAGTATCTCGCAGATGCCGCGAGGTTATGACTACCTATACATGACCCCAAAAAATAGTACCCTGCCCCAATCTGATGATTATCATGCTGGGCAACTATGGACGCCGCATTTTCGAAATCGCTAACAATCTGAAGATCACTTTGCCCGGTTTTTCTCTTCTTGCGGCTATTGACTATGATTTCAAGGGCCTGAGCCTGCCTTTGCTGATGGCGTTGGCTAATTGATCCAATATTCCAAACCGCTTCGTATCCAATATCCGAAATACCCCAGCAGATGCCAAAGTCAGCCATTCTTACCCATAGATCAATATCTTGAGCCACGCGAAACGCCCCGCGGTATCCATCAATCGCCTGATACACATCCTTTCTGAACATTGTCGCACCATGATGTGACGGCCCACGCAAACCCTTGGGATCATCATCCTGCAAGTATCGATGTAATTCAAATCCACTACAATTGCTCTCTGACATAAACTCGCCACGCGGACCGATAAATCGAGTGCCGCAGGCCGTCATCACAACATCCGGTCGTTGATTTAATAAATCAACTTGCAACCTTAATCGGCCAGGGAGGGATCGATCGCCAGCATCTTGGCGCGCGATATATCTTCCCCTGGCCATGCGACATCCATTAATCAGCGCCTTTGTAATGCCCGTATTGCTTTGATTCAATACCCGCACTCGCTCATCTTGGGAGGCCAGTCGAGTCAAGAGTTCAGCAGTTTGGTCTGTTGATCCATCATTGACGATGATCAACTCAAATATAACACCATCTTGCGAAAGTATGGAATCCAGTGACGGGCGAAGAGATTCACCGCCATTGAATACCGCCATCACCACGGATATTTCGACCGATTCGATCAATCGATATTCCCCGCTCGTAAATCACGAAAGCCACTAGACATCCATAGCCAAAAAGTCATTGACCCGAGCGCCTTCGGTGACCTGAATAGCAGATATATCTGAGCAACACGCACTGGCGGTAGGCCGGGGTCACCGCGTCGATGAACCTGGCGTCGCCCTGCTGGACCGTGAGCAGGTACAGCGGCCGGTCGATGCAGTACTGCCGAGAAATCCAATCGGGTAGCTCCAGGGCAAGATCGGCGCATCAACTCGCTGGAGAGGAGTGAACGAACGGGTATGACTGGGGCATGAGATGTAGCCCTGTTTCCATTATAAATCTGTTACCTGTCCTGCCTACCATGATCTCCAATCGACTCGCTACCCTGAAGCAACGCCTCACCGACAACCCCCTTCTCGCTGATTTGATGACGCCCGTGGCCCAGGCGCGGCAGACTTGCCACCATGCCGTTGCGGCCGGGCACACGCTTACATCGGCCGCGCAGCCCCTGCACCCGTAGCGCTAGGCGGGCCACCCGCGCCCATCCGAGGAGCGCCGCGGCTGCACAGTAGATTCGAAAGTCGAAGCCCTTGCCACGCACTGGCCCGGAGGCCTCGGCGGCAGCGGCGAAAAGCCGCCGCGACTCATCCCCGAGGCCCACCGCGCCGCAGGCCCGGCAGAGACGAAACAGATCCCGCGCGAAGTGCTGCATCTCCGGAACATCGGGCCCGATACCAGCATCTGCCGCGTGGCGAAGAATCAGAATGTGGGCCTCGGCACGGCTGGCGAGCTTGACCGGATCGGTCTCCCCATCATGATGCAGCCGCTCGTCGTGCCAGCGGGTCACCGAGCCGAAGGCATCACAATAGACTAGCCGTGCGTCGAGCCGGCCGGCCCGGGCCTCGTACTCCCAGTCCTCCTCGTTCCAGAGGGGCAGCCAGGGACCGATCCGGTCGGTGAGGGAACGCCGATACAGAGGGGTCGAGGTGGACCACCAGCGCGAGCGCAGATGGGCAGGAAAAAGCGTATCGATGCGCTCGCCGGTGCGCTTAAAGGCCACTGGCTTGAGCTCGTCGCCCACCCCGCTATGATGGGTCTTGCCATAGGCGATGTCGCACTCCGGATGAGCGCGTAGAGCCGCCATCTGCACGGCAAACTTCTCCGGGCGCAGTAGGTCGTCGCTGTCGAGATACTGGATGAATTCACCGCGGGCAACTTGACGACCGGACTCGCGGGCTGCACCTGGGCCGCCGTTTTCCCGGCGAACGCCGATCACCACCCCGGGATGCGCAGCCTCTAGCGCGCGAATCAATGCCGGCGTGGCCTCATCGGTGGAGCCGTCATCGACCACCACCACCTCGATGGGGCGATAGGTCTGAGCCAGTACCGAGTCAACGGCATCCTGCAACAGTTCCGGGCGATTGAATACCGGGATAATAGTGGAGATCAAGCCTTGCATTTAGCAATTAATCCCAACGATATCAATGGTCAGTGGGGGGCGACCGGTCAGGCTTTGCACGAGTGTGCCGCCGATCCTCCGTGCTTCACGGTAACGACCCTTTCCGCTTCCCACCGCAAAGTCGCAACACCTTGTATGAGGTTGTCGCCATAAAGTACACTCAAAGACAGTATCCCATGGCCGCACTTAGACTGTTTCCCTATCAGCCCGCGGTAGGCGCAAGGCTAATTCTGCTGTTGCCAACTCAGCCGCCGAACGATCTTGCCAGAAGTTTTCATGGCGACTCATGCAACGCCATCGTCCCCAACGCCTACGCAGCCGCTGGGGCAAGTTACGCAAGCGGCTTCCCGGCGGCAAATACATCGGCTCGTCGTGAAAGTGGAGCCAGGAGTACCAGCAGAGATAGGCCGGGGAGAGCAGTGCCTTGCGGTGCTTCTGCCACAGGATTAGGTGCGCCCGCAGGTACTTCTCCAACCGCGCCCGCTCCTGGTCGTAGCCGATCTCGAACCCGTGGTCATGGATCAACTCGCACTCCGGCACGTACCCGAGCCGAAAGCCCAACGAACGGGCCCGAAAGGAGTAGTCGAAGTCCTCGCCGATCTGGAGGCGGTTATCGAACTGCCCCACCCGCTCATAGACCTCACGGCGCATGATGCCAGAACCCACGATGTCGCAGGGGCCGCAGCGACTGACCTCCGGCGCGTAGCGCGGTGCGCCGCGGCCGATGAAGTGGGGATTGGCATCCATCCCGCCGGGACGCTCCTCGTTGGGGCCGCGCTCGACCCGCTGGAGATCCGCCTCCAGTAGCTTGGGCTGGATCAGATCGAACTGCCCGTCCAGCGCCTGGATCGCGGCCTGATCCCAACCCCCCAACGCCACGATGTCGTTGTCGAGCAGTGCGATGTGGGAGAAGCTGTCGTCGATTCGCCGCAGCCCATGGTTGCGGCCGGTGGAGGGGCCAGAGTTTTCCGGCAGCCGCGTCAGCGTGATGTCCGGATCGCGCTCCCATTGGTCAAGCAGGGCGCGCGTTACCTCGCCGTGACTGCCGTTGTCGGTGAGGAAAATGTGGTAGTCGATCCTCGCCTCTCTGCGCAGTGATTCGATACAGCGTTGCGTCAGCTCCCCGCGCTCGAAGGAGACGATGATGATGGCAAGCCGATGCGGACTCACTTGTGGACGCCTCGCCCTAGGCGCCCCTCGATACTGCCAATCACCCCGCCGGCGCTCTTCATCCAGTCCAGCTGATTCAGCAGACGGGTCTTCTCGTTACCGAACCAGGTTCGTGGACTGAGGGTCCACCGGACGAGTCCACGCAATGACCTTCCGAGGCCCTCTCCCCGCCCGGTGTGCCCCTGGCAGCGGGCATTGTCGAACCACCACTTGCGGAAATAGCCCTTTTTGACACGATCCGCACCGATACGATGCCATACCGTCGGTTTGGGGTCATAGATTACCCGATAACCCGCGGCGATCGCCCGGATCACGAACTCGGTGTCCTCCCCCGAGCAGAGCATGGTGGCCGATCGGCCGGTCCTGGTACTGAAGCCGCCGAGCGTTACTGCCATCGCCTTGTCAATGCAGAGATTCGCGCCCCAGAGTTTGGGGATGTCGAGCGCCACGCGATCAACATGAAAGTCGAGCAGCGCCAGCATCGGATAGAACTCCGGCCCAAGCCAGTCTGGCTTACCCTCCTCCCACACCGGCAGCACCTTACCGCCGACACAGCCGGGGGACTCCTCGGCGATCACCCGCGCCAGGTCGCAAAGCCATCGTTCGTCCACGAGCACGTCGTCATCCGTAAAGGCGATGTAGGCGCCGCGAGCCTCTACGATCGCGGCGTTGCGGGCGTTCGAGAGCCCCTGCTTCCTCTCGAATACCCCCCGCACCCGGGAGTCTGTCACCTGAAAGTGTGCGATGACCGCCTCGGTGTCGTCGGTGGAATTGTTGTTGATGACCAGGATCTCCACCTCCAGTGCTCTCGGCGGCTGGGCGGCCACGATCTTCTCTAGGGTCTGGGCCAGCCCCTCGCTTCGGTTGTAGGTGCAGACAGCTATGGTCAATACGGCCGAATCACTCACATAGGACACCTTAAAATCAAGGGGTTGGAAAGATCACCGGGCTTGATCTCCCGGTGTTCACAGGGCCTGCTCCCCGCCCAGCCGGGCACGAAACCAACCCTGGACTTCGATCGCCGCCGACTTGGCAAGGCAGTGGCTCGGCAACTCGATCAAACGATAGAAGATATAGGCCGCTACAACGACCCAAGTCGCACTTGCCAACCCCGCAAGGAGCGTAGTGGGCTCCGCCACTTCCTGACCGCCCCTCAGCAGCGCGTAATGCAGCAGAGGATGGACGATATAGAGCGAATAGCTCCACACGCCCCCCCACTCCAGAATGTTGCTCGGCGGATGTTTGAAGTGCCACTGAATCTCCCACCTCATCCAGAAATAGGCGGCCACCGCAAACAGATGAAGGGATAGCCAGTTGGGGACGTCCACCCCGAAGATTCGGTCACCATGAAACTTCAAGATACCAAATAGGACGGAGAGACCCAATACCCCCACGCGCATCACCCAGAGCCGAACCAGAGTCCGCGCTCCCTTGAGGCGTCCCCAGTCTGACTCTGCGGCGTGGCACCCCAGTATCCAGATGGGGAGACCGGTCAGCCAGGTGAGTCCATGGCCGAAGATCGGGAAATCCTGCAACCGTCCTGGCTCCGAAACCTCCGGCAAGCCGACGCTCCCTAGCACAAGGGCCGCCACCACCAAAGCAAGCAGATAGAGCCTCGTCCACGAGCCTGTGAGCTCGCGCAAACGACGCAGCAGTGGGTATAGGAGGTAGTAGATCAGCTCGCAGCCCAGGCTCCAGATGCCCGTGTAGGCCAGCGGCCGGACTTCGAAGGCCAGGCCGGCGATCACCAGCACCACCGCCAGCGGCAGGCCGATACGCAAGAGTCGCCCGGTCAGAAAACTGAAAGGTTCGAAGGGGCGGCCTTTGGCATAGGGGTAATGGATGACGAACCCGGAGATCAAGAAAAAGACGATCACCGCAGCCTGTCCATTATATAGGTTCCCGGCAACTAACCATGCCGCAGACCCGACCGTCGAACCAAGCATCTCCCCCTTGTCCATAAAGATCCGGAAATCGATTCCGAACCCGTGGGAGAAGGCGACGATCAGCGCCAGGATGATTCGCAGTGAATCGAGGCCGGCGATGCTCAGGGTCCCGGACGAAGTGGACGGTTGGGAGGCCAGGGCGACCCGCGCTTTCATCATCCGCTTGTTACGCCAGCCACTTCCTGCCTCTTTCGGGGACGAAACACGGCTCGTAACACATTGAAAGCAATGGTCTCTCGATCTATTTCTCGTGCAGACTCGTTCGATTTTATTCTATCCTCCAACATCAAGTGACGCCCCCAAGGCTTGAAGCGACCTTGGCCCAAACTCCGCCTCATCGGGAAGCACCACCGACTGTTGGAAGCGCTGCCAACAGCACCTGCAGCTTGGCGGTAATCGCCAGCCAAGAAAAGACCCGCCGTGCTCTATCGGCCGCGGCCTCCCCCATCCTGTGCAGGCACTCCGGGCTCTCGGCGAGCTGTGACAGTGCCTCGGCTAATGCCTTTGCGCTGCCGGGCTCAACGATGATTCCGGTACAGCCATCCTCCACCATAAAAGGGATGCCGCCCACGCGGCTCCCCACCACCGGACGTCCGGCAGCCATCGCCTCCAGCACTACGGTGGGCAAAGAATCGCTCAGGGAAGGGACGCAGACCAGATCGGCCTGGCGGTAACAGGCCCCGAGCTCGTGCCGGGGACGGCGGCCTGCAAAGCGCACGTTATCGAGCGCCAGCCGCCCGGCCAACGTCTCTAACTCACTGCGAAGCGGGCCGTCCCCGACCAGACACAGCTCCACCGCTACGCCCCGGTCCCGCAAAAGCGTCATCGCTTCAATGAGGTATGCGGCCCCTTTCTCCACCGACAGGCGCCCCACGTAGAGCAACTTGAGCCCTCTCCCGTGGAATAGCATCGGCGCCTGCCCCGCTGGCCGCCCGATCTCCTCTAGGTCAATCCCGTTTGGCAACACCTCGATACGCGTAGCGGGACCTGCCCAGCGCGCGGCCAACTCCTGCATGCGGGGAGAGAGTGCGAGGATCAGGTCGGCCTGGCGATAGGCGGATGGCGTGACCCTCTTGTAGAGGGCGGTCAACCGACGATCGTAGGTGCCTAATGGGCGATCGAAGATGTCACCGTGGGTCACCAAGGCATAGGGAATTCCCCTTCCGGCCTTGAGCCGAGCCGCGCAAAGGGCGGCCACCACATGGCCATGACACATCACGCCGTCGAGCCCGGCCTCGTCCGCGATGCGCTTCAATACCCCAAGCGCCCCGTGCGCAAAGGCCAGCTCGCGCGGGACGTGGCCGAACCGGCGCAGCCAATGGAAATGATGGGTGGCGCAGCGCTCGGCCCGGATCGGCGTCGGGAGGTCAGGCGGGAAGCCATTGGAGATCAGGCTTACCTCGGCCTGAGCGCTGAGCAGGCGGGCATGGTTGATAGCAACATTGGCGACCGCCCCGCGATGAACGAGGTCCGGACAGACGATAGCATAGCGTCGAAGGCTCATGCGGCTGGCGGGGTCCAGACTGGTGTTGGGGAATGTGGATCGCCGAAGGCACGGGCACGCAACTCATCGATGCGTTGCGCCACCGGCAGTGCCATGCGCGCGTCGAACTGGACGGAGGTCAACCGGCCGCGTCCGCTGTCCTGCCCCTTGTCGGGCTGCGCCGGGTGCCACAGGTGCAGCATGGGCAGATAGCCGTAGGGGTAGAGCCGGAGCGTCGAAACGCGCTCCCACAGCTCGTTGTCTTCACCGCCCCAACCGACGAAACTCTCGTCGAAACCGCCGATATCGAGGTAAGCCGCCTTTTCGATTACCAGGCTGCCACCCCCGAGGGCGTTCTGCAGGATCTTCTCCGGCGCCACCATCCGACAATGATCGTGTCCCCAAATCCCCCCATCCTCCGCGCCGACGGCCCCCGGCGTGCAGGGTGCGAACAGTGCGTCGCTGGTAGGCGGATCGAGATAGAAGATAAACCGTTTCAGGTTGACCACCTGATAGCCGCGCGAGAAGTAGCCGAGGTGCGCCAGGGCGTAGTCCTCCGGGATCGGCAAATCATTGTCGTGCAGGCAGAGGATGGGCGCACGGGCCATGCGCCCACCGACGTTGAAGGCCCAAGCGCGGCAATAAGGCATCGCCGGATGTGGCAGTCGGGTATGCACATAAGATACCCAGGCGGGCAGGGCCTGTGAGATCTCCGGCGTGGCCGACTGCTCCACCACGATCGCCTCGATGCGCACCCTGCGCTGGGCAGCGAGGCTGCCCAACGTGACCAAGAGCTGGGGCAGGCGTGCCTGCCCACGGTGACCGATGATGAACGAGATCTGCGGCGGTTCGTCGCTCGGCGGCGGGAAGGCGGCGCATTGGAAAGAGTGCTCCTGTTCGGCTCGCCGCAGTAGGTCCAGGCCCAGACTCGGCAATACCTGCGGGGCGTAGAGTGGCGAGGTCCACGGCCAGTCGCAGCGGACACCTGGGCCATCCGGCGCCCGCTCCAGCCGCTCGTGGCGGTTGCAGAGCCTGACCCAATGTGGGTCCCGCGCATGCATTGCCCACTGGTAGCGCGGCCAGTCCATCAGCAGTGCGCCAACCAGCGGTCGGAACGCGCCCGGTTCAATCATGACGGCAGGTCGACCCAGCGGTAACCGGCGCCGCCCGCGCCGGCGTTCAGGCCGCGCGCATGCGGACGAACGTCGAGCGAGTCGGTCGCCGGCCTTATGCTCTTCTCTATCTGGGGGAGGTAGAGACCTTCGCCCCGTCCGTCGGAGACCGCCCACTTCTCGACGAAGCGGCCACGATTGACCATCGAGTACTTGTCCCAGATCCGCTCGCCCTCGAACGACGTCTCTTCTGGCTTCAGCCACTCGTGCCGAAGGAATTGGTAGGGGGGCACGTTTGGCGAGATGCCGTTAATCGCTACCACCCAAGGACTGTCGAGGGAGTTGGGCAGCCCGTTGCGGAGCAGCGGAACCAAACATTCGTCGTAGCGCGGCTGGTAGGTGGTGGCGCCGACCGTCAGGTCACACGAGAGCGCGCTGTCGGCGCGGGGGCGGTACGGCCGGTGTCGGCAAAGCCGGTATTGGACCACCGATTTGATGGCAGCAAAGGGGTTGGTCGCACGATTTCCATACCCATGGTTCATTGCGCGCTGAGGGCCTCAAGACTCATCATTTTCCAGCTGATCTACGACGGCCGAAATCTCTCCTGCCGAGACGCTATCCATCATGGCACTGCCGGTGGGCCATTCGTTGGCCCCACTGTCGTGAGGGTAGCGCCTACCAAGCACATCCCGCGCCCGCTGCGCAAGCCACGGTGATAACCCAATCCGTGCCAGGCGGCCATCGTCGGGATGGCGGATGCGCGGCAACTGCCCGGTGGCGACCGGTCGCTCCAGGCACTGCTTGAAGGCATCGGCCCAGGCGTCGATGGCGCCTTCCTCGCTGTACCTGCCGCCCTGCGAGCGGGCAGCGGCCGCTGAAAGCCGCTCGAAGGTGGCCGGCTCCTCGACCAAGCGCATCACGCAACTGACGGCGGCGTCGAGATCGCCAACCGGAAAGGTGAGGGCGTTCGCGCCATCGAGGAACTGCCCCTCCGCCGCGAGTCCGACAAACCGGGAGATCACTGGCACCACGCCGTGGGCCATCGCCTCGCGGGGTGCGATGGTTACTCCTTCAGTGTGGGCGAAGTGAGCGAAGAGGTCCAGGCGTGGATAGATGCGTTGGTAGAGGTCTTCGACCCCGACCCAGCCGTGCATACGCACACGCCCCTGCCGGATATCATCGGCCAGGGCCGCTCGGATCCCCTCCTCGGCGGGGCCGGAACCCACGAGGTCGAGGGTGTAGGGGAGCCCTCGCGCATTGAGCCGCTGCACGAAACCGATGAAATCCAGCGCCCGCTTCTGGCCAGGGTCTAAGCGTCCGACGTAGCCAATACGGATCGGCTCGCCCACGGCCCGAGGAATGCGCGACACCTTGGGGGCGGCGACCCCACCGGGGATGTTCACCACCCGATCCGCCGCCAGTCCCGACCAATGGATCACCCCCTGCCGAACCAACTCACCGGAGGTGACGCAGAGGTCGATGTGGTTGCGGTAGAGTCGGGCGTCGTAGAGGTAATGGGGCTCGTAGGCCTGAATGGTCACCGCCAGGCGCGGCCAGCCGTGGCGGTGCTTGATGCGGGTGACCGCCTCGTAGGCATCGTAGACCCGTGCAATCAACACTACATCCGGCTGCACCTTCAGGATAGACCTCTCCAGAGCCTCGATGCGCGCCTGTCGGGTCCCCTTGCCGCTCTCGTCGATAATCACGACCGGTAGATCGGGGAATGCCTTCTGGTAGGGTTCGGGGTCGTTGTACCGGGCCCCCTTGGTTAGGCCCACCACCGGATCGATACCCCTGGAGGGAAGCTTACGCACCAGGTCCGCCACGATATTCTCGACGCCACCCTGGAGGGAGCGTGAGATGTTGCAAATTAATAGCCTCATTCAGGTGAGGCCAACCGTCGAAAAACGCTTTGCTTCATTTCTAACTTGATGACTCTGTTCTCTGGTGAGGTACCATCCAGCCCTAACGCGCTCAGCCATATAGGAACGCTATTCCAGCCCACCAGTTATAGCAATTTTCTCGAAATGATCCCAAAAAATCCCGTCTGTATGAACCTCCATCACTAACCCGAGGCTCATGTAAAGTATGTTGCTTAACCCTGCACCGTATTTAGCTACCACCACCAAATTGGTGATGCGTGCCTCCGCAGACAACTTGAGCGGAGGGAAGTGGTCCGCCACTACAGCAATCCGGTGGGTCCGTGTTGAAGCCGTCACAGGCCAGCACTTCCCAGAGCCTCATCAAGCTTGGCGACATCTACCTCGATATCCTCCTTCTGATGCTCCCAGGACGATGGATCGGTCGCGCCCTCGCCCATGACACAGCGATATTCGCACCCCGCGCGGGCCGCCAAGTGATGGTAGACCCAGTGACAATATCGGGGCGGCATAATTTCGATGACCTTGGTCCCCGGCTTGGCGAAGACGAGGTTCACGAGTCCCGCGCCATGGGTCCCCACCACCGCTGCGGCGCTACGGAACAGGGCAATCTGCTCGCCGAAATCCAGCTCCTCCAGTACCACCTTCTCGAAGCCGTGGGAGGCGAGGAGGCGCGTGACCGGCGCCTCGTTGCGCGTGCGCCGGAACCGCGATCGCTCACGGCTGATATAAAGGCGCCTCCGTTGATCCGATACCTCACAGGTCCAGAATCTCGCCCGGAGGTAGTCGACCATCCAATCGCGAGGAGTCCAGAACGCCTCCAGGCAGCTTGACGCCAGTACCTGCTCGCAACGCACTATCGGATGCTGATGGGATGAAACGATGCGCGAGGGCGGGATGCCCAGCCGCTCCAGGGAGTCGCGTTGAAAGGGGTAGCGGTCCTCGACATAGACCCGGTCGAACGGCTCGCCCAGCGATTCGGCGAGTCCGAACCGGCACACCACCTCTAACAGCCAGTGGAAGTAGTTGCTCTCCTGTCCGGTGGAGAGTGCCAGGGTCACGCCATCGAGCAGGCGCGGCCGAACCCAGCTCAACGGCGCCCGGTACCGCTCCAGCTCGCCGAGCTGATGGGGCGTCAGGCAGGAGACCCCTGCCAGTCGATACCCATCTCGATCGGTCACCCCCGTCAGCTTCGAGATATAGCCCCCCGCGATGCGCGCCACGAACTCAGTGGGGGCGGTATACCGGCGAGGCGCCTCGGTGGCAGGTGTCCCAATCAGGCACGCGGGTGCGGGGGTCTCCACCTCTTCTTCGGCGCGAATCACGATGCAATCGACCGGCCTCGGCTTTGACCGGAAGGAGACTCCTCCCAGCTCCAACGAGACCTTGGGCGGCACCGCGCGGAGCAGGGTGGTCCACCCCTCCCGGACGATCTCCTTGAGCATGCTCGATCTCAAACGACGAACCAGCCTCAACCTTCCGCCAACCGGCGTACACGACCGGCACCGTGGGCCATTTGGATCATCGGTGCCTCGATGAAACGGTATGTGAGCCCCCCAGATCCAGCGCCCCGGCCAGAAAGTTGAAGAGATAGAGCCAGTACTGGAACAGGGCTGACGACCGTGGTGACCGGATAGGCCGAACTCGCCAACGGAAGGGCGATCTTGACAGCGGCGGTCTTGAAGACCTCCCCAGGCCGCCCTGGTTGGAATCACGCCCCGGTGTGAGGTGATAGAAGAACACGAGCAGGATCGCGATCGCCCGCAGCCCATCCAGGCCGGGATAGCGCGAAGCCGCCTTTTCCGAGTTGACGCCCACGTGTTTTCAGGCCTCCTCCTTTTCGAAAGCCGCCAGGGCAGCCGAAAACTCCGCCACCTCCGCCTCGCTCACATGGCCTGCGGCGAACCAGGGCCACTCGCCATGTGCATGCCCGTGATGGATCGGCTTGCCGAGCAGCCCCCGCAGACGATCCTCTAACCATTCCCGTACAGCCACCCGTCCCTCGTCCGCGCTATTTTGCCCAGCGACCTTGCGGGGTGGACGTCCCCGCACTTCATAGAATAGCCGCTCAGTGTCCAACACCATCCTTTCGATGGTCAGGTCGCGCTCGGCGATCTCGTGCCCCCGCTCAGCAATTCGCGTGATATCGCCGGACTGCTGCGCCAGCTTGGCTGCTCCGATCTCCGGCCGGCCAACCGGAAAGGTGATTGCGCACTCCCCATCGATCAACACCCGCTCCAGCCGCTGCCCCCGGTATTCGCTGGAGACCACGAGCACGCCGTGAGCCATCGCCTCCCAGGCGACAATCGGGCCGGTCTCACATTCCGAAAAAATCACCAGCGCGTCGAGTGAGGGATAGAAGTCGCCGTAGAGTCGATCCTTGGTCAACTGTCCGAGAAACTCGGCCTCCACCCCTTGGCACCGTAGGCCGTCCATCAAGCGCTCCGTCGCATCCCCTTCGCCTGCGATCCGGATGCATAGCGCCAAGCCCAGCGCGCTTGCCTGTTCCACGAACCCCAATAGATCCAACACACGCTTTTGGCGTGTCGTTACCTTTCCGCAATAGCCGACCACCAAGGGCCGCCCCTTGGATCTGCGCCCCTCCGGCCACCCCCTCGCTGCACGCGCACCGCAGCGGATGTGGGCGACTTGGTTCCGTTCCAGTCCGCCATGCATCAGGATATACCACTGCATCAGCCGGCTGACGCAGATCACTGCGTCGATCTGATCGGCATGGTCCCGTACTGCCCGAAACGCCCAAACGCCATCCTCATGGACCGGGTAAATCAGTGCAAAGCCACCCCGCCCTGCCGCCCGAAGCGCAGCTGCCGCTGCGAAGGTGTCGTGGACCATGACCGGCACAACCACATCGGGTGCCTCGGCGGCAATGGCCTCACGTAACGCTCGCTGCCGCCGAACTGCCAGTCCCGGGATCGCCTCCGCCGTCCGTACCCGGCAGCGGCCGAGTACCGGATGGGCCGTCCGGTATCGTTCCGGGTCATGGAACCGGAAACCTTGGGTCAGCACGACCACCACCTCGTGCCCACGTGCGCTTAGGCCCTCGATAAGGTCATCGAGCCAGCTCTCCACCCCGCCATGGATCGGAAAGCTCTTGGCGACGAATAGGATCTTCATGAAATCACAGATCGCTCGGCATTACCCAGGTATTCCCGGATATCCGATGCGACCGGCCCCAGTCTGGCGGTCCAGTTATGATTCATCAAGGCATGTTCCCGGGCATGCTGCCAGGGCCGCTCGTCCGCCAGCGCCTCTTCCAGCGCCTCCGAAAACTGCACGGGGCTCCGGTACTCGACGAACGGATAACCAGCAAACACTCGCTCGAACTCGCCGCTGGAGGGCTTGAAGCCGCAGACCACCGCACCGCACCGATAGGCCTCGTAGAAGCGGGCGGTGATCATCGAAACCGACCCCGTAACCTCCGGAGAGTCGATGTTACGCGGGTGGACCACCACCACACGGGCGCGCCCCAGCAGCGCCTCGAAGGCCTCTCGTGAGCTTAGCAGGGCGGCATCCACGGGGCCCTGGGTGACATAGCGAAATCCCCTTCGCGCGCACCAATCCCGAAAAAATGCCTCCAGGACCGAATTCGGGCGGCCGATGTTGTAGACGATCGGCTCCTTTGCTTGCTGGCGCCAGCACTGCGTCGCCGCGATCCCGGATGCCTGCGGTAGCCAGCTCACCGGGATGTCCAGCCGCCCCCTCATGTACTCGGCAGTTTGAAGGGATGAGAAGTAGACCTCGGCCACATTCCTCCAGCACCTTGCCTCCCCTTCAATGTAATCCCAGTGCGGTTCCCAGGTATCGAACAGATAGACCCATTTGCGCCGCCGAGCGTCCTGCAGCAGATAGCGGTATTGCTTGTCGAGCCACATCGCGCAAACGAAGACATTCCGCGCCAGACCCGCATGCCTTAAGCGGCGCTCAAGGCTGGGTAGCCGGAGTCGCCGTGCCCAAGCGAATTTCGCGGGCGAATAGTCGATCCGCCGGATCTTCGCATCGAGAAGCCTCTTCAGCGCCTCTTCAAAGTCGTCGCTTACCGCCAACGAATAGTGATCCGAAACGGAGCGCATCGACAGGATCGAGACCGAATTCAACACGGAGTACTCTCTACGACATCAGGTCGACTTCCGTTCCGCCCAAGCCGGCTGGGGGCAAAACCGGCATTGCTCTCGGCAGGCAGAAAGGACCTATCAGTGTTGATGGCGCAGTCGCTCTGCCTCGCGATTTCGTGCAACTGCGCGATCACTTTGGCAGCATGCAACGCTGCTGGATCGACTTTGTTCCCTGAAGAGTCAGCTGATCTGACCACAGATATCCCTAAACGTGTGTACTCCTGCCTATATGTGCCGTAAATGCCCGTCGTAGCGACCCGCGCCTGCACTGGGAAGGTCCTGAGCGCATTGCCTGGACTCCGCCGCGCCAATAAGCCAAACATCGTTGTGTTTGATGATATATCCAGGCCACCAGCATCAACTTCGCCCTCGATCACTGGGTACTCAAGAGACGGTTGTTCTCCCATCGCCCCAGAATCTCACGGTACCAATCCAGATAGCGGTCTGTCTGCACTTCCAAGCCAAAGCGTGACCGGGCGATTTCGGTCGCGGCGGCACTCATGCGGGCGCGGCGCGCCGAATCCGCCACCAAGGCACGAATCGCCTCGGCCAGGGCCTGGGCGTCGCCGACGGGCACCAGGAGACCGTCGACATCCGCGTCGATCTGCTCGGGGATGCCGCCCACCGCCGTGGCGATGACCGGCGTCCCGCAGGCCAGGGCCTCCAGGATGGTGTTTGGAAAGGTATCGGCGCGGGCCGCATGCAGATAGAGATCGGCGGCCTGGTAGTAGCGTGCTACCAGCCGCTGGTCCCTGGTGTGGGGGACGAATTCCAGATGCAGCTTACCGATCTGCTCGGCCGGTGCGGCCTCGCCCAAAGCGATTAGGCGCATCGGTGCCTTCGCAGTCTGCGCCAAGCAAACGATCGCCGCGCGCAAGGTAGCATAGTCCTTGAACCGATTGGCCCGGATGCCGTTGGCCGCGAACAACAGCACGGGCTCGTGGCGCGGGAGGCCCAGGGCCGCGCGGGCATCCGCCCGATTGGCGGGCCGAAAGAGGTCGGTCGGCACCCCGTTCGGGATCACCCGGCACTCGATCACGGCAGGGGCCAGGATCGACTTCATCACCCGCTCCGCCAGCCAGTGGCATGGGGTGGCCACGACGACGCGGCTGCGGGCGTAAATCCAGCGTTTGCGTCGCCAGTTCCACGCCGTGGCATCGCGCGGCAGACCCGGATAGATGCCGATATCGGGGCACCGGCCGCAGCCGCTGCGCCAGCGCTCGCAATCGAATGAATGGGCGCAGTTACCGCTCAACAGCCAGGCATCGTGCAGGGTCAGGACCACCGGCACCTGGTGGCTCAGCGGTGCCAGACACCGCAGGTCGAAATAGCCGCCGTGTAGGTTATGCGCATGGACGATGTCCGGCTGCTCCGGCGGCAGGTTGAGCAAGGCGCGACTGGCGGGATGGTGAAAATCCTCCAGCCCATAGCGGCGCGCCAGACCCGGCCAGCCGTCGGCCAGGTCGCGCAACTCCCGGCGCAGGCGGCCGATGCCCCGCAAACGGCCATCCCAGGGTTGCAGCCGGTTGCGCAGGCCTTGACACCACCAGGACCAACTGCCGCGCCGCGGCAGGGCGGGCTGTCCGATGGGCAGAACCTGGGCATCCGTCGACTGCTTGCGGCCCACTGCCAGCCAGGCATCATGGCCGCGGGCGCGGTAGGCCTGGTGGAGATTCCAGGCCACCTGCTCGGCCCCGCCGCCCCAGTCAAGCGTGCTGACCTGCAGGATACCTAAGGGTCGGTCCTCAGTCGGCAAACCAGCGCTCCAGCCGCCGCGCGAGCTCTTCACCATTCCAATCCCGCACCAGGAATCGCGGCAGTTGGTAGGGATCAGTCCCGATCTGGATCTTGCCCGGAAAGTTTGCGCAGGCGCAGGCAAAACCGGCCTCCTGCACCAAGTCGCGGGTCGCGGAGTTGTAGTGGTCACGCCCGCCGAAGGGATAGGCCAGACTGCTGACGGGCGCCCCGAGCACAGCCTCGAGCCGCCGCTTGCTCTCGGTAATCTCATGGCGCTGGACCGCAGGTGACTGACTGGACAGGACCGGGTGGGTGAGGCTGTGTGCCCCCACCTCGATGAGCCCGCCGTCCGCCAGGTGCCGCACCTCCCCCGTGGTCAGGGCGCGATGAGACGGCCGGGCGGTACGCGGCAGCCCCGCCCAAGCGTAAAGGCGGTCCAGCAGGGCCTCCTGCTCGGCATACGGCATGGGGCGCAGGCGATCGGCCAGCTCCAGATAAAGCGCCTGCCGAGGGTCTGGCGGCAGATCCTTGCGCAGGACATGCCAGTCGGAGGCCGTGGGCTGACTTGCCCACGGCGTGCCTAATGTCCAGTGAACAGCCTTGCCGGCGATGTCGAGCTTCAGCTCGGTGGGCAGTGGCGCCGTGCGCAGCAGGACCTGCTCCAAGGCGTCCCACCAATACTCGCGCGATGAATCCAGCATCCCGGCGGTCACGAAGACGGTCGCGGGCACCCCCGCGGCCTCCAGCAACGGCTTGGCCTGCAGCAGGTTGTCGGCATAGCCGTCGTCGAAGGTGAGCACCAGGGTGCCTGGTCGCCAGCGGTTCAGCAGCAGGCGCCGGCGCAGCGCGCGCAGGCTCAAGGGCCGGTAGGCACGCCGCAGGACTTCGAGGTGCTCGGCGAAATGGCGAGGCGATACCGCCAGCAATTGCGGATCAGACTCCAGGTCGGCGACCCGATGGTAAGCCAGGATGATCGCCGGCGGCAGCAGGCCTAGCCGTTCGCCCCAGCGGCGCAGGCGTCCGAGTCCGCGCATCATTGGGTCCCCCGCACGGCGCGGACCGTGATCAGCAGAGGGTAATCGGCATCCTGGGCATCCAGCTCCGCCGTGGTCAGATCCTCCACCGCCAGTCCCTGCAGAAAGGCGCAGGCGACCAGGACGTTGCCATGGGCCTCGACCTGCACCTGCGCCGGGCCGAACACGTCCGCGAACAACCCCATCACCGCCGCCGGTGTGAAGCGCCAGAAATCGCCCCAGCGGTCGGCGTCGTAGCGACTGATCTGACTGATGCCGGGCAGGGTCGCCAGCAGCACTCCGCCCGGCTTGAGGGCGGCATGGCTGTGGGCAATGGCCGCCCAGATATCGTAGATAGTGTGCAAGGTCTGGGTGAGGATCAGACAATCGAAGGCCGCCGTCGGGAGGCCCGCGCCGGTCGCCAGATCCCCGACCAGGTTCGCCTCCGGGTTGCCCGGCACCGCGTGCAGAACGTCCGAATGGCTCACCCGGGCGCCGCCGAAGCGGCGGGTATAGGTCGCGTCCCCAATCTCCAGCACCCGCCCGGAGATCTCCGGGCCGTGCTGTTCCAGGAACCGCTCGATGTAATAGCGGTCGATGGGCCGGCCGCGATCCAACCCGAAGACCCTGCTCACGGGCGTCAGGCGGCGCAGCTCCCCCCAGCGAAGGGGCTCCGCGCCAGCCCACCAGGCCCGCAGACGCCGACGCAGCCCGGTTGGAATAAGTGGGCGCAAGAGGCGGCGGATGGATGCAGTCACATGGGTGTCAGGCACGGCCATCTCCGGCACCGACGGGCGCTCTTCCCACCAACGCCTCCTGGCCTGCGCCCCAGCGCCGCGCATAGACCAGACAGAACCAGGTCGTGCGCGGCGTCAGCCGGAACGGTGGTTTGTTCGCACCGCAGGTCTCGGCATCGAAGTCATGCACCAGATAGCGGAACCCCTCGCGGTCCAGCAGGGTGAGGAGATCGCCTAGGCGCTGTTCACCGCTTGGCCAGCCGTGATATTCGAGCACCAGCTCGCGCACCTGACGGAGCTTGCCCCGCGCGGCGGCCTCTTGCAGCACCGGCAACTCCTCGCCTTCGATATTGAGCTTCAGGAAATCCACCGGCTCGTCGTGATAGTCCGATAAACGCTCCATGCGGACCCGGAGGCCTGCGTCCGCCGACGTGATCTGGCCACCCGCGCTGCCGTCCGGGACAAAACCAACCTCCCCGGCGGTGCCACTCAGGCCCGCATTGACCAGTCGGACATCGCCCAGCCCATTGCGGCTGAGGTTTTCCTGCAGGATGGCGAAGATGGCCGGATCATGCTCGAAGCAGGTGATGCAGGCGGCGGGATAAACCCGTTTGAAATAGAGCACCGACATGCCGATGTTGCCGCCGCCGTCGATGATGCGCGGATCCGGTTGCTCGGCATCAAAATGATAGATGCGGCGGACGAACTCGTCCTTGTACTGCATGTAGAAATTGGGGCCGTCGGTGATGCGGACCGAGTAACCCAGGAACGACTCGACAGTCCCACCCCGTTGCCCGTTGCCGAGGAGGAAGTGAGCCCGCATACGCACCAGACCCCGTCGCTCCCGGCGCTCCGCAATGATCGCGCGCAGCCGCCCGATTCTTGATCGTACCGCGCCAGGAAGAATGGCGCGTAAAACCGCGCGCAAGGCTCTGTTAGATTGCACGTTCGACAATGTCTGTAAGCTCATATATCTCTTCAATGTCAACGAGACACCACATCTTTCCATCCGACATGGGGAAAACCACCATCATGACACGAGGTGCCGTACAAACTGCTCATCAAAATTCTGTGTTGTTGCGGGCGTATAATATGACTGGGATGCCATTAAAGAGCGCTGCCGCTCTTCTTCATATAGGTTTCCATCAGTCATCAACTCGTCAATCCTTTCGATAATATGTCGACTTGAAAAAAAGGCATGCTTCTTAAATGACATAAGCTCAGGCGTATAATACCAAGCTGTATCCCAAAGAAATAGTGCAGGGATACCCGATGCGGCGGCGGTGATTTGTGCGCCACTGAAGAGACCCAGCACCACCGATGCCCGAGCCAAATCATCCTGAAGTCGAGGGTAACACGAGATTTCAATTTGTTCTGGGTATCGCTGAGCCAACTGAAGCCAACGGTCGTGGAGCTGACTATCGGGATGTAGACGAACAATCAACTTTTTCAGCGAATTTTGCTTGTAGGCAAGCTGTTCAGTTACCTCAAGTAATGCTTCAAATTCATGGCTGATCCCATAGAAATCACCAGCCCAGCCCGTGCCTTGATCGATCACCAATACTGTCTTTTGGCTCCACCCGGATTTCAAGCGAATGACATCGTCGATCAAGGACCCGCCATGGATATAAGAACTGCAAATCGGTCGACTATTGACTGTCTCCATGAATTTTTTGTCAAGCTCTTCAAATAAGTTGGCAGAAGTTACCCCGAATGCCACAAAATGGGTTGCAATTATTGGAACGAAAGAACAACGAACAGAGATTATGCCATGCTGAAAAGAAACAACAGTTTTGCCCTGCTTAACCCCTTGCAATGCTGCTGAGGCGGATAACGCGTGAAAATGATTCCTAACTATTATCACGTCAGTCTCAAGACGTGGCGCTATAATATCCCAGGCGGCCTTATTTGAAGCTGCGCCGCGCATCCATTCTATAGTACTTTTTTTTAAGCGGACTTCGTTCGGTAATAGCGCATCAAGCTTTGCGAAATCCTGACGGAGCAAATGCTCCGCATTCTTCGAAATACGGGGATCGCGATATGGATCAACAAAGAGAACCTGATTTGTTCTCGAGATCAACTCCGTTCGGCTTGCCATGAATCGATACTCGGGGGACCGGAAATCCGTCAGATAGATGACGCGAAGGCCCAGTCGCTGCAAGCCGAGCACCAGTTTGAACATCATTCCCAGATCACTTGCGCGATGACACTCTCCAATCACTAAGACATCGCCCGTAATTCTTTGCCGACTCTTCATCAACCCATGAAAGACGTTAATACCGGATCGCAACAAAGAAAAGCGCTTAGGAATTATCGGCAAACTTTCACAGGAGCGGTTCGCCCTTTCAAAGCGCGTCTCTAATGTCGCCATGTAGGGATATAGGGCGTCGCGATGGGACGATGCGTAAATATTTTCCTGGACGCGTTCGGCGAGGATAGCGCCCGCATTCGGCGGGAAATAAAAATCCTTCGGGTCTGGATAACCAACCGGCAGACGAGCATCAGACGGCATGTTGCATTCTCAGTTTCAACCGCTGGGCTAACTCGCTCTCATAAACCCGCTTCACCCCATCCCCCATTGCCCTTTCGATCACGCGGATATCGCGGACCAGGCGAGCGAATCCATGCGGTTCAACCGATGCGGCCTGATCGCTGCCCCAGAGTGTGCGATCAAGCGTGATGTGGCGCTCGACGAAACAAGCGCCGAGCGTCACGGCGGCGAGGGTGGTCTGTAGACCCACCTCATGGCCCGAGTAGCCGATCGGACAGGGAAACTCCTGTTGCAGGGTGTGGATCATGCGCAGGTTGAGTTCTTCCGGCTTGCAGGGATAACTGCTCGTGCTATGGGCGATCAGGAGTCGTTCGGGATTGAGCTGTCCGACCGCGTGGCGGATTTCATCCATGGTGGACATGCCGGTGGATAGGATGATCGGCCGTCCGGTCACCTCGTGGCGCCGCAGCAGGGCACCGTCGGTGAGCGAGGCGGAAGCGATTTTGTAGCAGACGGGCGAGAAGGCCGCGATGAATTCGACCGCGTCCTGATCCCAACAGGAAGCGAACCAGGCGATGCCGCGCTCACGGCAATAGGCGTCAATCTGGCGGTAGTCGTCCGCGCTAAACTCGACCCGGTAGCGGTAATCCATGTAGGTCATCAACCCCCAGGGCGTTTCCCGCATGATGTTGCGTTGCTCCGGCGGGACGCACAACTCCGGGGTGCGCTTCTGAAATTTCACCGCATCGCAGCCCGCCAGCACGGCCGCATCAATGAGCCGTTTAGCACTGTTCAGGTCACCATTGTGGTTGATGCCGATCTCGGCGATGACATAGGCAGGTTGCCCCGGCCCGACCAGGCGGCCGCCGAGACTGATCGATTCGACCATCGGTTACTCTCCCTTGATATTGCGTTGCTGAATGAGGTCCGCGATCTCGCGCAAGGCGCCCTGACCACCGGGCCTGGTCAGTTGGATACGTGCAGCGCGGAGCACATCGGGATGCGCATCCGCGACCACCACGCCGCAGCCAACTTCGGAAAGACAGGCCAGGTCGTTGACGTCATTGCCCAGATAGACGACCCCCTCGCGCGGGATGCCCCGCACGCCAAGCCAAGCCTGGAGCACGGCCAATTTGTCATCAAGTCCATGCTGACAGGGTAGGCCGAGCTTGGCGCAACGGGCTTGGACAATCGGGTTTTGCTCGGTTGACAACACCAGCATCGGGATGCCGGCGTCCCGCAGCCGCGCCAAACCCCAGCCGTCGCCACGGTCACACACCACCGACTCGCGTCCATCTTGATCGAGAATCACTCGGTTGTCCGTAAAGACCCCATCGAAATCCATGACCAAGGCCCGCACCGGATCAGGCAAACACGCAAGACGCTGCGCACCCAGTCGCTCGCGCATCAGCACCTCGGCCACCTGAAAATCCACCGGATCGTCGATTTCCAGGCAGCGCTCGGGCGGCATCACATAAAAGGTGGTCTTACCGAAAAAGCGATGACGCGCCTGCCGGAAACCTGCCGTGCGCATCGCATAGACGGCCCCGGTCTCGCGATACTGGGGCGGCCGGTCCTGACGCAACGGCCTGACCCGCTTGTTGTGGTTGATGCCAACCGCATCTCCATCGTCATTGATCTGCCAGAGGAAGTAGTGAAAAGGCGTCACCGACAGCGCGGAATCCGCACCCGATTTGAATAGCACCTCAACCGTTCCATCGATGTCTTCCGCAAGGGTGAGCGGCGAGGTGCATTGCAGAAAGACGAGCACATCCGGCTCCACCTGCTCCGTCACACGTAGATGGTCAAGCGCGTGCAGGAGCGCGGATTCAGAGGATGCCGAGTCTCCACTCAACTCCGCCGGACGCCAAACGACCTCCGCACCGTACCGTTGGGACACCTGTCCGATCTCTGGGTCATCGGTGGAAACGATAACCCTAGCGATGCTCTGAGCGCTCTGTGCTTGCTCAATGGTATGGGCTATCAAGGGCATACCCGCAAGCATGCGGGTATTCTTGCGGGGAATGGCCTTGGAGCCGCCGCGCGCCGGAATAAACGCAAGGTTTTTTTTCATACAAAGCGACAACAAACCTTCTGTACTGTTACCTTCATCTTGTGCCATACACCTTTGCTCACAATTGATCTGAACTTCCGTAATATTCGAATGAAAAAATTTATTGACGTAAAGCGCTGCGATTTGTTACTTGAAAACAAAAAGGCTCTTCGCTTGTAAATAAGATCAGGGAGAGTGATTGAATTAAAAATCAACACTGAGCTATCGACTCTGAGAGACTTCTGGCGTTTTATTAATTCAGGATTGGCTAAGAGTTTGTCATAAACGTCCGCATAGCGTTTCGCAAGAACACTATCAGCCCAATACTTTTCTATCCACTCTCGGCTTGTTCGACCGATGTCCACTGCTGCGCTTGGTTGATCAAGTAAATAAGAAATTACCTCAAAAGTATCTTCCAGCCGGATATTTACGAAGGGAATAATATCTGACCCCGATATTTCTCGCATGACATACGATGCTCGACTATCTACAAAACATAGGACAGCTTTGCCAAGACTCAAACCCTCCAAGCCTGATAAATGATAGCTTCCAGTAATAAGTTCATCAATGACAATAAGCGACCTGGCCTTTTCTTGTAATAATAGATTCAAGGGTATCAGGTCAGAAGTCGGGGTAAAAAAATTCCTCTTCCCCTTCAACTCATTAAGCAATATCAATGTCTCTAAAGCACCCTTTGTGTTCCATCGGTCATCCCATGCACTGTTACTTGAAGTCGGGGCAAAAAAAACATCATATTTAACAGGCAAAGAACTTGGGCTGTAAAGGTTTGAGCCCTGTGGGATTATGTTGGGTACAACATGAGCATTTGGATAAAATCGTTCTTGAAACTGAGCTACTACTAGAGATGGCATCTCGGAATTTAACAAACTATTAACTGAAACCTTCATTTCGTTAGCGATGAACGACGGATGACTATGGAATTGGCGGACAAATGCCTTGCCCCGCTTTTTTAATAAATTAAAGTCGATCGGATGAAAGTCTTTTGAATCTAAGTCAAGGTAATTGTGTAAATGAATGATGTCAGCCTTCATTGCCAGATCAAATGATTGCTCAAGGCTATCAGAAAAAACTATATCGTGGTCGTACAAGCCCCACTTTTCCTTGTCTATCAAATTGACATGAATATCGGGGAGGGAGCGTAGTGCTTGCACAAGCCGAATAGGCGCCCCTGCCAATGGAGTTCTTGAAAAATGTAGGGCGCGCATTGTCAAACCATTACTTGCTTTCTTCGCAATGAAACAAAAAAACGTTTAATTATGCTAAGGTCTTGAGTTTCGCTTTTAACCAAGTGACCACTCATGCTCGGAATAGCGAAATCAGTCCACACGGAAAATGCGTAAGGGCGTTTGTCGATAAAATATAATTTTATATACTTGGCGCCCATTTCTTTCAATTCTTGCAAGCTCCATACGGATTTATGTATTTCGTGCGGATTATTAAAAACTTCTTCTTGTGGCCAAAGTGAGCCTAAGGGTATACATACAATAAGCGCTTTATCACTTCTTTTTATCAAGACTTCGAGGGTTTTTTTTGCCGAGTCTTTTTCTATGTGTTCAATAATATCCCCCGCGATAATTACCTCGTAATTCGGTATTCTTTCCGCCGCATGCTCCAAATTAGCATTAATGATATTATTATAAATATATTTATGATGCGGGCATATGTAATCCGAAAAAACCTCCATGCCATCAATCCTGGTCTGCCAATCATTTTTAAAGTATCTGCCTTGAAATATATCGAGAAATTCTCTTGCTAGAAAGCCCCAGCGCCCAAAGCCACAACCAACATCCAATAAGCTTGATGGTGCCAAAAAAATGAGCACATCGACTACATCAGATATATGTTCATATCGACTAGATGGCATCTTATTAACCTATTTTATACCCAAGAAATCTAGCTAGCCCGTGCATCCTTTTCAATGGCCCTAACCATATCGGTATAAGATTACAAGGCCGAAGAAATATGCATGGCGCCCATCTCTTAAATCCATACCTATCAAGCTGAACACCTAGACTGTGATAAGAATATCGATTGATATGCATGCCTTTAGTCTCTTCAAAATCATCCGATGAGTCTTTGCATACTGACTTGCCGCCAGTAGTTAAAACGTCATCATCTTCTGGGTAAAATGGAGTGTGAATCACAAGTGTTCCTCCAGGTGCAAGCAATTGGAAAAGTTGTGGTAATAGTTTTCCAACCTCGGATCTGGGAATATGTTCTATTACATCGCACATGATGATGTGATCGAAAGTATCATCTTTTGGCCACCTATTTATGAAATCAGCGATATCGTCACAAATAAGAATATATCGGCATGAGGAAATGGGTTTTAGCGTAATGGATTTGGCGATATCTAAAGCATCGCTAGAAAAATCCACACCCACAACCTTGGCGGCCCCTTTAGCAATACAATATCTTATTGTTTCCCCGCGCCCAAAGCCAATATCTAGTATTTTTGAACCATTTATGGATAATGCGTCAATAAGTGCTTTTGCTTCGGGGTAAATGTCGTTGTTTTCCCAATACTCAATCCCGTAAACTCCATATTTTGTAGGCATGCCATTGGCATCCCGCTGCAAAAAATAATTTCTTGTATATTTTTCTTTGAGCCAGCCCATTTTTTTGCCCTATAATGAATAGTTTATCTTGTTTTTCCGGGAAACCCGGCTCTGCTGGGGAAATAATAACAGCTTGGCAGGTGCAGCAGTCGAGAATTCAATGCTCCACTGCCGGCAGTAAAATTCGGGCCATGCAGGGCGAGGACGGCATCTGCACTTCGTGATCGGAAACACGCCGGCGTTGTGACTGATTTCGGCCTTGTGGCCGGTCATTACCGATTGCGCTCAAACCGCTTTGGTGGGCAAGCAATCGAAAGCACCTAGTTCTCCCGGGAGATGGTTGCACACAGTCACATCCCAGTCCAGTTTTTGTAGTACTACTCCTTGTCGCGCAGTGTTGAATGGGCGTGATGAAAATGATCCTGAATCGTATACAGAGAAATAAATATCAGTCATCAAGTCAATTAATCCCCTTCCTAATGCGAATACAGAGACATGCATCTCATATTCACCGACATTAAGTACTTGTGATGGGATTGAAACACGAGCAGTACCTACATGTGGTGAAGAAAGCAGAGATTTATCGTCAATATTGTCTGAATCTATGCGCGCGGTATCAATATTAGTAGATGTAAATATCGGGAGGCCAAGCATCGTCCGCACCTGAAATGCTAAATATGCTCCCTCAATGGGTGAATTGATATTGTACTGTATATCTACGGTTAATGGATTATTTAGGTCGAATATACATTTTGAGATACCATCCTGGGATAGTCTGACTTTTGATATGTCTATCATTGAAACCTTTTTGTTTGAATCTCTAAGGTAATAACCACTTGAATCCCCTGTTGTGGTTAATAGGCTGCTTAAATAATTATCTATAACAATTTTAATATGACCCTGTCTTGAAATTTGGCCGGCGGTGAATTGAATGCCTGTCGTACAAAGCTTGCTTATTGCTTCGATATTGTGGCTTACAAAAAGAACATTTTTTCCTTTCGATGCTACATCTCCCATTTTACCTAGGCATTTTTTTTGAAATCCGATGTCGCCAACAGCTAGAACCTCATCCACAATCAGAATCTCCGGCTCCAAATGCGCCGCGACGGCAAAGGCCAGCCGCACATACATCCCGGAGGAATAGCGCTTGACGGGCGTATCCATAAACTGCTCGATCTCGGCAAAGTCGATGATCTCGTCGAGCTTGCGGTCGATCTCGGCCTTCTTCATGCCGAGGATGGCGCCGTTGAGATAGATGTTCTCGCGCCCGGTGAGCTCGGGATGGAAGCCGGTGCCGACCTCCAGCAAGCTGCCGACGCGGCCCTTGATCTTGACCTGGCCGCTGGTGGGGGCGGTGATGCGCGACAGGATTTTGAGCAGGGTGCTCTTGCCGGCGCCGTTGCGGCCGATGATGCCAAGGATCTCGCCCTCGCGGACCTGGAAGCTGACGTCGCGCAGGGCCCACAGCTCGCCGCCGACGCGGTTGCCGTGGTCGGTCTCGCCGATCTTGAGCAGGGGGTCGGGCCGGCCGCGGGCCTTGGCCCACCAGCGGTTGAGGTCCTCGCGCAGGGTGCCGCCGCCGATGAGGCCGAGGCGGTAGTACTTGCTGAGGTTTTCGACTTGGATGACGACGGACATGGGTTCGGGGTTCGGGGTTCGTAGGTTTGATGCGGGGTTTCATCGGTTGATCGATGCGGTAGCGCCTTGGCAAGTTGCTCGGTGGCCGCGGCACTCAGCGCAATCTTATCCCCCAGGATTATCGATGTCGTCATCGCATCGTGCGCCCCAGTGTTGGCAACATCGTGGGCGGCGCAGAGGATCTCCCGGTGGATGATGGAGGGCGTGGTTTCGAGGACGCGGGGTTTCATGGAGCCAGTGCATTTTGGATTGACGCGATCAGTCGGCGGGCATCGCTGATGTCTTGTCAATTGAGCATGACTCGAGAAGGCATTGCCCTGCGCCAAATGCAACGCGCTGACGGCATGAAAAGCGGCATAGTAGGCCCGCGACGCCGCATCGTTGGGAAGCCCTTCGGCAAGCAATAGGTTGGCGGCTCGCAGTTTCGCCTCCGCCGCCGCAAGCAGCGCATCACACTCGGGCGTCACAGGCGCACCGCCTCGCGGGCGATGTTGATGGCCAGCGGATAGCCTTGCTGGCGCTGCCAGTCGTCCTGGGTGTGCAGGAGCGTCGTTACCAGGGCATCATGGCGGTCGAGCATTTCGACTTGCAGGTCGAGTACCCGGTCGCGCAGTTCGTTTGCATCGTGGTCGACCAAAATCAGGAGGTCATAATCGGAGTCTGGACGCGCTTCGCCTCGCGCACGCGAGCCGAACAACCAGAGTTCGCGCAAATGAGCACCCAGAGCTTGCTTCAGTCGGGTCGCAAAGTCGACAACGACCGGATCGGCGGTAACTTGCATGGGGTATGAAGAGATTTGCATGTTGTTTGCTGGAGCCAACAAAGCAGCGTCGAGGTGCCGGCTGTACGGGCGGTAAGCTCCCATGCTACATCACTGCGGCTGAAGACGTGGATGCCCGGGCTCGCTGAAGCCGTGACTGAGGGTACTTCTTCTGAAACGCCGTATCTCCGACCGCCAGCAGGCTGCCGACGCGCCCTTTGAACTTAATTTGGCCGCGGGTGGGGGCGGTGATGCGTGACAGAATCTTGAGCAGGGTGCTGTTGCCGGCGCCGTTGCGGCCGATGATGCCGAGGATCTCGCCCGAGCGGACCTCTGGAAGCTGACGTCGCGCAGGGCCCAGAGTTCGCCGCCGACGCGGTTGCCGTGGTCGGTATCGCCGATCTTGAGCAGGGGGTCGGGCCGGTTGCGGGCCTTGGCCCACCAGTCCGAGGTCCTCGCGCAGGGTGCCGCCGCCGATGAGACCGAGGCGGTAGTATTTGCTGAGGTTTTCGACTTGGATGACGACGGACATGGGGGTGGCGGTCGGGGTTGCGAGCTGTGAAGTGACCTGGGCCTAGGGCAGCCAGTCAAAGAGGGCGCGGTTATCGCGCACCCAGTGAATGAGTTGGTGGACACCTGCCCGGACCGTGATGTGGGGCCGCCAGTCGAGCAGGCGATTGGCCTTGTCTAGGTTGCAGACGAAGACGGGCTGGTCGCCGGGGCGCCAGTCGCTCCAGCGTAGCGGAATCTGTATCCCGAGTTCGCTTTCCAGATAGCTCAGTAGTTCCAGCAGGGATAGGGTGTTGCCCGGCCCACCGCCGATGTTGAAGGCTTGGCCGCTGGCTTGGTCCCGGTGGCGATAGGCCGCTGCGTAGGCGCGGGCCAGGTCGTCCACCTGCAAGACGTCGCGGATCTGTTTACCGTCGCCGTAGAGGGTGATCGGCTTGCCCAGGACGGCGGCGATGGTGAACCAGGCGACCCAGCCCTGATCCTCGATGCCGAACTGGCGGGTGCCGTAGATGCAGGACTGGCGGAAGCTTGTCGTTTTGAGCCCGTAGATGCGGGAGTAGTCGAGGGTGTATTGATCGGCCGTGCCCTTGGAACAGCCGTAGGGGGAATGGAAGTCTAAGGGTTGCCGCTCGTCCACGCCGCCGGGCAGGTCGGCGTATTCGTAGCGGCCGTTGCGCTCGACCACGCCCCTCTCGGCCATCTTGCCGTACACCTTGTTGGTGGAGGCGGTGATGATGAAGCTGTCCGGGCTGAACCGGCGCACCGCTTCCAGCAGGTTGAAGGTGCCGAGGGCGTTGATCTCGAAGTCTTCGCGCGGGTCGGTCACCGAGGTGGTGACGGCGACTTGGGCGGCCAGGTGCAGCACCAGGTCGGGCTGGTGGTCGGCGAGGATGCGGTCCACCGCCGCCGGGTCGCGGATGTCGGCCCGTTCAAAGCGCAGGTCGATCTGCTCGCGCAACCAGTTCAGATTGTCCTCGGTGCCGCGCCGGGACAGGTTGTCCAGAATGGCGATGTCCCAGCCTTGTTCCGCGAAATAGCGCGCCGAGTTGACGCCGATGAAGCCGGCGCCTCCGGTGATGAGGATGCTTGGCTTCCGGTGGCCGGGGCGGGGGGCTGATGCGTTGCTCATGAGGGTTTAGGTGACTAGGGCCAGGTGGGGAAAGGTGTGATGGAAGGCTTGCCAGAAGACGGCTTCCGCTTCTGCTTGGTTATAGCTTTGGGCGACGCGCCGACGCGCGCCGTCGGCCAGGCGTTGACGGTCCGGCCGGTCGGCGACGAGCCGGGTGAGGGCGGCCGCCATCTCGGCCGCGGCAAAGCCGACGGTGACGCCGGTCTCGCCGGGGATGACGAATTCCTCGGGGCCGCCGCAGCGGGTGGCGACGACCGGACAGCCGCAGGCCATGGCTTCCAGCGCGGCGATGCACAAGCCCTCTTGGTGGGAGGGCAGGGCGAAGATGTCCAGGGTTTGCAGTTGATCACGCAACTCGGCGCGGGGGAGATAGCCGGTGAAGGTCACTGCCTCACTGAGCCCGAGGGCCTGGATCCGAGCGGCCAGCGCGGGGGTGGACTGGCTGCCGATCAGCAGGGCGGTGAGCCGGGCGCCGGTCTGATTGGCTTGGGCCAGGGCGGCGAGCAGCAGGTCCAGATTTTTGCGGGGGTCGTCCAGCCGGCCGGAGAAGCCGATGCGTCCTGGCACTAGCGCCGCGGGCCGGGGCGTGAAGAAGTGGGTGTCCACCGGCATGGGGAGGACGGCGGCGGTGACCGGGGCGCCGGCGATGTGGTCCAGGGCCCGGCGGGTGTAATCGCTCAGGGCCAGGATGGTGCCTGATCGGAGTATCCGTCGTTCCTGGCGGCGCAGCACGGGGCCATTGACCAGGCGGTCGAGCAGCTGGCGTGGCCAGGGGAAACGCGCGACCCGATCTTTGCGATCCGCGTCCCAGCCGGTAGCCACCCAGGCCAAGAAGGGTTGCCGGGTCAGCACATAGGGCATGGCCGCCAGGGCATTGCCGCCCACGGTGACTTGGGCGGCGCAGGTGGCCAGCACCTTGCGCCAGGCGGCCGTGGGCCAGTAGTGGGTGAATTCGAGCTCGGGCAGCCAGGCGCCGATGGCGTGGCTTTCACAGTCGTCCAGGGCTTGACGCCGTTCTGATCCGACGCGCTGGCGCCCCAGGCGGTAACTGGGTACGGAGAGCTGGGGCGAGAGGCTGTAAGGTTCGTAATGCGCCAAGACGGGCTCGTAGCCGCGGTCCCGCAGCGTGGCGACGACGAAGCGGGTCATGGTCGGCACGCCCCCGCTGATGGGGGTGATGGTGGAGATCAGAACGCGGGGCATGATCCGGGGGATTGTACGCTGATGAGGGGTGCTGTGCGGTCGATTGGACCCCGGGTGCTGATGATCTTTCGCGCCATCGCTGGGGCGAAGCCGGGCTGGCGGCCCATGCGGGCGGCGCAGGCCTGTTCGCAGCGGTGCACCAAGGGGCCTTTGGGAGAAATCCAGCCGGTGTTGATGCACTCGGCGAGGATTGCGGCTCGTTATCGTCCCGCGGGGGTGCGTTGACGAGGATGAAATCGGCGCAACTTACCGGGCGCATTGATTATTGAGAAGGACATGGGGGGAAGAATGCCTGACACCTAACGCCTGCCCCCTCTCCCCCGGCCCCTCCCCCGCGAGGGGGGAGGGGAGTGAAGAGGGGGCGTGACGCGGGCGCGGGAGCCTGACTTTTTGCTCCCTCCCCCCTGGCGGGGGAGGGCTGGGGAGAGGGGGATCTTAGGTTGCCGCCAGCACCTCTTCCAGGGTCTGGGCGGTGAGCACCCGCTCGGACCAGAGCAACAGGGTGTCGGCGTCGGCCGCTTCGATGCGCTGCTGGACGGCGACGGGCAGGTCGCCAAAGCGGAGGCGTAGCTGAGCGGTCAGGATCCGCGCTTCGCCAAGCTGCATGCCTTCCTTACGGCCTTCCCTATGGCCTTCCCTATGGCCTTCCTTGTGGCCTTCTTCATGGCCTATTTCACGGCCTTTATCGGTAAAACGCTGCGCAAATCCAGCCATGGTGGTTACCTCTTGCGGGTAGAGTTCGGTGTAAAGCTGGCGTTCATTGTCATCCAGGTCGGCATAGATGTCGATGAAGTCGACATATTTGAGCCGCTTCTCGGGGCTCGGTTCCAGTGTGACCAGGCCGCGGATGGCTTGGGCGTAGACCAGCAGTTTGTCCTCCGGGGCGTAGGCCATGTTGGGCAGATTGAGGCGGGCGACGAGGTTGGTGCTGTGGAGGTGGTCGCGGGCCGGGATCTGTTTGAGCGCACAGGCGATGTAGCGGAAGTCGAGGTAGCTGCGGGTCTCGCTGCCGAGGACCAGACGGGTCGGGAAGCCGCCGGGGCGCAGGAAGATGACGACGGGGACGACGCGGTCGGTGGCGTAGAGTTCGGCCAGGTCGAGGCAGTAGTGGGCCAGGCGGTGGATGGAGAAGCGGTCGGGCTGAGTCTCTTCTTCAAAGACGAAGAGCAGGGCGGCGCGGCGGCCGTCGGACCATTCCACTAGCAGGGGCACGTCGAGCTCGCGAAAGCGTTCGCCCAGGCGCTCTTTGAGCTGTTCCTCGCGGATGGGCAGGATGCGTGCCCCGGCGTCGACGGCCTGGGCCTCGACGGCGGCGAAGAAGCCGATGGCCTGGTGCGGGTAGTCGAGGATGAGGTTTTTGAAGTTGTGGTCGTGGCTCATGGGCAGGGGTCAGCCTGTCGGATGGGCAAGGCCCGCGCGATGTGTCCGAGGTCACCCCAAGGGTGGACGCCGGTGCCGACCTCGATCTGGCCGGCGGTGGGGGCGGTGGTAGCGCGCCGGGTGGTTAAGCGCCATGACCGACGGGGGGAACTGAGGCAAAGGGCACGCCACGAGTTATGCCGATCAGGTCGGGATTGTGGCTTAAGGCGGAATTGAATCCTTTGGTGACAAATTGACACCTCCTGGGGTAACCTTGGGCCAGACAGGAACCAGAGAGCCACACCAGATGACGACAGCATCCGTCGAGCGTGGTCGCGTCACGGCACGCGTCCCCTTGCACATTCAGAAGACGCTGGAAACGGCAGCCAGCATGGTCGGCGCCACGGTGAATCAGTTCGTCGTGCAAACGGCCTTGAGAGAGGCCGAACGCATCATTGAGCAAGAGCGGATTATCCGGTTGACCGAGCGTGACGCCGAGGCTTTCTTGCAGGCGCTCGATGCACCCGCCCCGCTCAACGAGACCCTGACAACCGCTCTTCAAGACTACGCGAACCGCCGCAATGATCAGACTGGAACCCTTGACTGGGCACCACGACCGAAATGCCTTTGATTGTGGCGTCACCGTACTCAATCATTGGCTCCGCCGAACCGCGCTTCAGCATCAGAGCAAGGGTATTTCCCGGACCTTTGGCGCGGTTCCGCTTGACGATGAGGTCGTGACCACTTGGTGCGGTGGCGGGTACCAGGATATCCATCCGGCCAGCATCCTCGGCTTTTACGCCCTCGCTTCGGCGTTTGTCGTTGTTGAAACCTTGCCTTCCGCATTGGCGAAGCTTTACCCGCGCCAGATCCCCGTCACCCGCCTTGGTCGGTTGGCGACGCGTTCGGATCTTCAAGGACAAGGGCTCGGTCGGCTCCTCTTGGCGGATGCCGTGAATCGCGCACGCGGCGCGGCCCAAGCCGTTGGGAATGCCGGTATTCTGGTGGACGCGAAGGACGACGGAGCGGCAAGTTTTTATCGGCATTTTGGCTTCCATCCCTGCCGGGATGCGCCTCTGCAACTCTATTTGCCGATCTGCTGAAGGTGCCGCGACCGCCGCATCCAGGGTGTCCGCGGCGAGGCGTTTGATGCGCACCGCCTGGCGCTGGGCCAGCACGGCCGGGCTGTACCAGACATCGAACACGAAGAGTAAAGTGGACCCCGAAAACCGGACAGCAGTTTAAGCTAGCCGCCTAATCTAAGGGGTCACAGAGAGATGGGTGAAGCGCAGCGCAAGACCTACACACCGGCCTTCAAGGCCAAGGTGGGCCTGGAGGCGATCCGCGGGGTCAGGACGGTCAACGAGATCGGTCAGGACTACGGGGTGCATCCGGCCCAGGTGGGGCAGCGCCAAACCGCTGCGATTGAAGAAGGCGGACCAGCTTAAACTCGGGACAAAACTGTCTTAGATATGGGGTCCACTTTAGCGCGCCTCCGTCAGCGGTTGGGGACAGCGCCCCATCGCTTCCTGAAGCGCCTGGAGATGCAGATCGCACTCCTGAAGCAACTCCGCTAGCCTTCTCATACCGGCTCTCCCGTTTGGAGCGCGTGACTTTGAATCGAGGATTGCGACCGATCACCGACCACGACATCGATTTTTTGATCGCCGAGCCGCTGTCGCAACTCCACGCAAAAGCGCATCCGCCGCGGTACGGCCTCCTCGGCCGGCCAGTCTCCGGGGATATACAAATCAATGTCGCCGCCGCGTTGCGAGTCGTTCAACCGCGAGCCAAAGAGCCGGGGCTCGATGCCGAAGTGGCGCAGCCCGGCCTCCCGGATCACCTGTCTTTGTCTTGCCGTTAACCGCATATCCTGTGCTCCGACGGGTTGCTCAGCTCTTGATCGACGCCTGCGTCGCCGTGATGCCAACGAAGCGCGTCTTGTCCGTCTCGCCGGCGGTCCTTGCAATGCGCTATCGATCATCACGCCATAGAATTCACAGTGGGACCGAACGGTCGTACAGCGTTTCGGGGGCGATATCCAGATCGCCGGGCCAGCACACCGTGCCCAACGCCACAAACGCCTGATTAAAAAAGTTTATATTCTGCAAGCGCGTAAAGACGCCGCGATCCAGATAGGGCCGTGCATCAAACAGTCGATGGTCTCCCGTATCGAACCACAATTCCAGGAAAAAATTCTTGCGCGGCACGACGCGGATGACGGATTCCATGGGATTCTCCTAGCTTAGGGGATCATTGCTCGCTCCGCCCACAGTGGCCTGAAGACATCGGCGGCCATACGGGGAGCATCCGGCACCCGTTGGGCAACGCGGCAGCCACGCCGCATGATCGCGACCGTTTCCCCCGCCTCGACCGCCGCCAGCAACCCGGAGAGCTTGGGCTTCACCTCAATCATCTCGATCTCCTCCAGCACCTCAAAGCCGTGGCCGCTTGTGGCGAGCAGCATAACGTCGCCGGCCTCCAGGATGCGGCTCTCCAGATAGCGCTGGTCGCTGTCGTAGAAATCAGCCCGCAGCCGGCCCTTCTTGAGGAACAGCACCTCCTGGGTGTAGTGGGCCTCGCGCGCCACCGGATTGTGGACATGGGGCGGGATCACCTTGCCGACCGGATGGCGCATGTAGGCCAACTGCTGGGAGAGCCGCGATGCGGGTCTAGGGGTGAAAGGCGGAGTCGGAATGCTCGGTTGGGTAACGACTCTGGGGGGGGGTGGGCCGATAAAGACGGACCATCGCGGGTTCTTGGTTAGGGGACCGATCGGCGATGACCTGAGCCATGGGGTGGTCACCTGTCCCCGAACTGGGTCGACTCACTCTCGGTCTCGGGTTCACACATCAGCGCCCGAAATCCCGCTTGCACAAAATGGCGATCCGTCGTCATCGCGTGCAGTAGCTGTTGGTCCCTCATCACGATAAAGGAGACGCAGTCTGTTAGTCCCCAGTCCTTGAGTCTTCGCGTTTCGGACCGCCGTAAAGGTAATGGTCATGCTCTTGCGCCCAGTCCGCGGGCGAGGCGATGCTCCCGGTAAGGCTGTCCAGGACGTCCCAGGCGGTGGGCTGCCCCGCTGGATCGTTTACCGCGACCTGCTCCAGCGCCAACGCTATCGCCTCGGCTTCGCCACGGTCCACCTCGGCGCTCAGTAGCCGGATTAGATCCTTGTTGACGACGGGTGCGACACGTAACCAGGTAGCCTGTTTGATCGCCGCTACTTCGGGACGCGCTTAGCCATCGATAACACATTCTTCATATACGGCTTGCGGTATGAGAATCTCGCCAAACCGGTCATGCAATAAATCGAGATGGCCGATTTTCGCCAGGTGAATAATGGGCGAGGAATTACTGACTACTGGTGTTGACATAGTCGATATCTTCCGCTAGCTCGTTCTCTCCATAATGCCTCTCGATGTGCCTTTCGGCGAGTCCTTCAAGAAAAGATCCTTTATCAAGGGCGGCGAGGCGACGAGGGCTGCCCATGGAGGCTAGCCCGCGCCCGTAAAGGGCAAAAGCCATTTCTACTATTAATTGACGGTCCAGTTGTTTACGCGGCCACTTGATCGCGGCGACGATGTCGTCCGGGATATTCAGCGTCATTGACATAGGGAAATCTCTTGGGATGGAAAGGTGAGGAAAGCCGCAGGAAAACCGGGACACGGAACTCGGGTAGACGAGCGTTTTGGATCGCACTATAAGCCAATTTATCGGCTGACCGCCAGACCGAGGGGGTTCATGGTAGAGATTCCGACAACACATTGGTGTCGAGGACGATCATTCATGCATCCCGGGTACGGACCGTATCGCCTCGCGGGGGGGGGGCGGTCCGGCCGCGGGCCTTGGCCCACCCGCCGGAGGAGATCATCGTTCGTAAAATACCCGACCCACACGCCGAATATGCTCCAGAAGCGCTTCATTCTGGATACTTTCAAGGCGGGAAAGATCGATGTGATAGGGCAGCAGCAGGTCGTCGAGCTGGTTTTCCAGTGCCGACAGTTGGGTGTCGTCGAGGTGGCCTCCCTCCAGGGCAAGATCGATATCCGAGCCATTACGGTAAATCCCTTTGGCTCTGGAGCCATAAAGCAGGGCCCGTTCGACCGCGGGGCAGGCGCCGAGCGCGGTACGTATCCGTTCGATCACCGCTGGCGACAGTCCGCAGGTTGCCGGGGTGATGTCAGTCAACTTCATCATCGGCCAGACCCTGCATGCGCGTCTGAAAATCGTCGAATATGGTTAGATAGCGCCTGCTGATGGTCTCGATCAGTTGCCGCGCGGTGTTCTCGTCGTAGGTGTGCGAGGAGCGATTTCGGCTCGCGATGGTCTCCATCCAGGTCTCGCCGTCGGTGACCAGACCGCGCCGGAACGCTTCGCGAATGGCATCGCGCGAGCCGGTGATCGCGGTGTTGCCCTGGTACTCGAAGTAATCCTTCATGACATTCCATGCGAGCTCATGGGTGAATTCAAAGGCCTTGATGAACCCTTGTTGCTCGAGTGGGGTCAAGGATCGTTCCGCGGCAAGGCTCGCGGCATCCTGCAGTTGCTGGAAGGCGCGGCGGTAATTGGCGAAGCGCTGCTGCCAGCGAATGTCGATTAGGGATTCAGAGGTCATGAACGCTTGCCCGGTTGTTCAAGTCACTGACTGGTCAATGCAGCTTGGCGGAATAGGATGGTGCCACATGATGCAACCAAGCGTGTCCGATTCTACGAGGGGATTGGATATGTACGATCTTGGCGCTTGCCTGCAATTGCCGGCGGTAACGATGGACGCTCATGGCAGTCCGGCCCCCAGAAGGCATCCGCGTCGGATTTGAATGTCTCGGCCGCCTCCCTCAGAGAAAAACGATCGACATGGTTTTCAGCCATCAGATCCAGCAGCCGATCGGCTTGCTCCCGATCATATTCGGCCTGTGTGGCCGCTTTGTCCGGGTGGTCTTCCAGCTCGGCGAGCAGATCACCGCCGTGCCGATTACAGAGCTCGACCGCGAGGCGGGTGATCTTGAAGGGTGTCGTCGAATCGATCCAGATGAAGAACCGGTAGCGGTAGGCGATATCCCAGACCGGCGCCCGCAGATCCCCGGCAATCGAGCCCATCTCCTCTCTTAAGGTCACCTGGGTCAGATACTGCAGCCACTTCAACACCGACCAGGTCAGACCATACTCGCGCCAGGGGCGCACAAAGTGGCCGGCCCCGATGAAGCAAAGTACCCTGTCGAGAAGTCGGTCGGGGTGCCCCTGGGGTTGGAAACCGGCCAGAGCCATAGCCTTGCCGGTCGCGAAGCCGAGGCGATAGTCCGGACGCTCTTCCTTGGGGAGATCACGGAAGTCCCAGTTGCGGAACGGACTGTGCTCTTCTTCGGCACGCTGGATGAGAAACAGAAAAGCCGCCACGGAGAAGTGCGTCGGGAGTCGCGCATACAGCTCGCCGAGTTGTTGACGCAGCAGATCGTCCAGCCACACCACGGGCAGGAGACCGCTGGCGTTTTCGATTTGGTCGGTGAGTAACCGCCATTCCTCCAGGGCATGCTCGGGGACTGCATCGCCCCATTTATAGAACTGCATCGCCAACGTCCGGCGATTCGTCGTCGGGTCCATCACGTAGTATTCGTACCATCCGCGCGTTGACATGACAGACTCCTCCAGATTCCCAGACCAACTTCGGCCCTCGACACCCCGGCTCAGTGTTCTGACTCGGTGCGGGGCTGGCTGCAATGACCTCCTCTACTCACCCCATCTCATTGCGCCACGAGCCAGCGATAAGCTTTCCGGAACATCCGGCTTTGTCCGCGCAACGCGTGGGTATCGCCCACGCTCAATCCATCCGACCCAGCTTGCGAGGTGTTCGGCTAACCTGCTGCGTATCAACGCCTTAGGGTGCGGTGATAGGTGGCGCGGCGGTGAACTCGATCACCCGTCCGGTGTGGGGCTGGGGCTTGGACCCCGAACAAGGCGGCGCTAAATCGTCTCGATATCCGTGGAGTCGCCGTAAGTTTCGATTCCCAGCTTTTCAGCCACTTGGCGGGCCCGCGCGTCGATCATGGGCGAGATGACGATCAGACGATTGGCCTGGCGGGCATGACGGCGTTCGTAGAAGCGTGCCTTGCGCTCGAAGATATACATCCCGGCTTTGTCGATGGAAGACTTCAACTCGCAGATTAGCAACAGGCCGTTCTTGATGATCACATCCAGTTCAACCTGATCGGGACGCCCGAAGACTTCGCCGCTCTCATCAAATTCAGTGATGTTGGCCACTTGTACGTCAAAACTCTTCTCCAGAATCGCGGCCAAGGCGTCCCGGAAGGCCTTCTCGGATTGCAGTCCCCAGCGTGAGCCCAAGGCGCCCACGGAGCGGTCGTGCTTTTGCGCGATGGCCATGGTTTCCTCATGCAAGCGCTTTAACTCGGCTTGGTTGGCCTCCCATTTGCGCTCGGAAGCTTCCCGCATCTCCTTGAGTTCGGCCTGATTGGCCTCCCATTTGGCGTGCTGCTCTTGCCAATTGCGCTCGGAGGCCTCGCGCATCTCTTTGAGTTCGGCCTGATTGGCCTCCCATTTGCCCTCGGAGGCCTCACGCATCTCCTTGAGTTCAGCCTGATTGGCCTCCCATTTGGCGTGCTGCTCTTGCCAGTTGCGCTCGGATGCCTCGCGCATCTCCTTGAGTTCAGCCTGATTGGCCTCCCACCGTTGATCGGCGCGCGCGCGATCCCGGTGCAAGTCAGCCAGGAGGGTGGTGAACCGATCCTCGGTATCAACTCGATCCGCGTATTCGCGACGTGTCAGGTCCAGCACAAAGGCGCGGAACGCAGGATCTTCCCGCAGCCAGTCCGGCAGCTCACGTTTGAGGGTTTCCTTCAGTGTTTGCGCGTTCATTTTCGCGATTTCAAGTCAGCTCAGGTCGGATATAAAGTTTAGCACTTGTCGCTGCCAGATCTCCGCCAAGCCCGGGAGTCCGAAAAATCGAATATCGCCCCTAAACCGTATCCATGAAGGTGCGTTCGACGCGGTTGAAGAGAACGATGCCGATGAAGAGGATGACGGCGGTGATGGCGATGCTGTAGGCCAGCAGGCCGAGGCTGACGGAGCCGGCCCCCAGATAGGCGTGGCGGAACAACTCCATGATGGGGGCGATGGGGTTGAGGAGCATCCAGGTGCGATAGGGCTCGGGCAGGACGGAGAGGGGGTAGATGACGGGGCTGGCGTACATGAGCAACTGGACCCCAAAGCCGACGACGACGGTGAGGTCGCGGTAGCGGGTGGTGAGGGAGGAGACGATGACGCCGAGTCCCAGCCCCAGGGCGGCCATCATGAGGAGGAGGATCGGCGTCAGCAGGGCCCAGGCGTTGGGTGCGACGGCGGACCCGCTTAACATGAAGTAGGCGAGAAAGCACAGGAAGAAGACGAACTGGATGCCGAAGGCGATCAGGCGCGACAGGAGGCCGGCGAGGGGGACGGCCAGGCGCGGGAAATAGACCTTGCCGAAGATGCCGGCGTTGCCGGTGAAGGTGCCGGAGGTGCCGGTGAGGACGGCGGAGAAATAACCCCAGAGGACGGTGCCGGCCATGTAGAAGAGAAAGGGCGGCACGCCGTCGGTGGGGATCTGGGCGATCTTGCCGAAGACGATGGTGAACATGAGGGTGGTCATCAGGGGCTGGATGAGGTGCCAGGCCGGGCCCAGGATGGTTTGCTTGTATTGGGAGACAAAGTCACGCCGGACAAAGAGGACGATGAGATCCCGGTAATGCCAGAGTTCGCGCAGTTTGAGGTCAAAGAGGCGATCCTGGGGCTGGATGATTTGGGTCCAGTCGGCTTCGGGGAGGGTGGAGTTGGGGGGCATCGGGGATAAGCAGGGCTAAGGCCGAGAATGATAGGGGAGGGACGCTACCGCCCTACCCTGTCTTTTCGGGGCATGGCAACAAAGAGACCCGTGGCGGTAATACTTATCCAGGCCGCGCGATGAATCCAAAATTGGGAAAAATTGGGGGAGTTCGGGTAAATCCGCGGGGATCCGGTAGCTGGGGTCGAAACCGCCTGGGCGTTCGTAGTGGCCCACGGGTCGCGGTCGGGCAACTGCGGGATATTATGCGCCTGGGAGTCGGATCTACAACCTATTCACGACTGAATTAGGGAGGGGCTGGGCGGTCACTGACCTTTGGGTAGTGATTTTCGGCTATCGCTGGCCTGGCGGTTGAGCAGGGCTTCGAAATAGGCGATGGTGGGCTTGAGGCCCTGGCGCAGGGGGATTTTGGGCTCCCAGCCCAGGTGCTGGCGGGCCAGGCCGATATCGGGTTGGCGCTGGCGGGGATCATCCTGGGGCAGGGGTTCCTGGATCAGGGGAGAGCGGGAGCCGGTCATTTCCCGGATAGTCTCGGCCAACTCGATCATGCTGAATTCGCCGGGATTGCCCAGGTTGATGGGGCCGGCGAGTTCATCCGGGCTCTGCATGAGGCGGACGAAGCCCTCGATGAGATCGTCCACATAGCAGAAGGAGCGGGTCTGGCTGCCGTCGCCGTAGAGGGTGATGGGCTGGTTGCGCAGGGCCTGGATGATGAAGTTGGAGACGACGCGGCCATCGTTGGGGTGCATGCGCGGGCCGTAGGTGTTGAAGATGCGGGCTACCTTGATGCGCAGGCCGTGCTGGCGGCAGTAGTCGCAAAAGAGGGTCTCGGCGCAGCGCTTGCCTTCGTCGTAGCAGGAGCGGGGGCCGATGGGGTTGACGTTGCCCCAGTAGTGCTCTGGCTGGGGGTGGATGGTGGGGTCGCCATAGACCTCGCTGGTGGAGGCCTGAAAGATCTTGGCCTTGACCCGTTTGGCCAGGCCGAGCATGTTGATGGCCCCATGGACGCTGGTCTTGGTGGTCTGGACCGGGTCGTATTGATAATGGATAGGCGAGGCCGGGCAGGCCAGGTTGTAGATCTCGTCCACCTCCACGTAGAGGGGGAAGGTGACGTCGTGGCGCATCAGCTCGAAGTAGGGGTTGTCGAGCAGGTGGGCGATGTTGTCCTTGGTGCCGGTGAAGAAGTTATCGACGCAGATGACGTCATGGCCGTCGGCGAGGAGGCGTTCGCACAGGTGGCTGCCCAGGAAGCCGGCGCCGCCGGTGACGAGGATGCGTTTGCGCAGGGCGTAGTTCATGGGGAGTACCGGTGGCGGTGTGGGTGGGGTGGAGAGGCCCAGGGGGTGGCCAGTATGACATAGCGGGATGCCCTGGCCACCCCCGCGTTCCGGGCCTCAGCGCGGGCCTCGATGCTGAGCGATGCGTTCCGCGATGCGGCGAGCAGCCTCTTGGATGAGGCCGATCCACGCATCCTGGCGTCGCTCGATGGGGGCGGAGATGGACAGCCCCGCCAGGGGCTCGCCCGCCGGGTCGCGCACCAGGACGCCGATGCAGCCGACGCCGATCTCGGCCTCTTCGTTGTCGAGGGCGTAACCGGCCGCCAGGTCCTGGCTGGCCTGGCGCCAGAGCTCCTCCCAGCCGGTCAGGGTGTGCTCGGTGTAGGCGGTCAGGCCGGTGCGGGCGGCGTAGTCCTGGACCGCTGCCTGGCCGGCGCTGCCCAACATCAGCTTGCCCACCGCCGTCACATGCAGGGGCGCCCGGCTGCCGATCAACTGCTCGACGCGCATCATGCGCTGGGGGGTAGCCCTTTCGATATAGACGACTTCATCCCCCTCGCGCTCGGTCAGATTGACGGTTTCCTCGACCTGGTCCCGCAACCAGGCCATGACTGGCCGAGCAAGGGCGCGAAGATCCTCGCCGCCCTGGCGGCAGGCGGCCCAGCCGGCGAGCTGGCCGCCAAAGCCGTAGTGACCTGACTCGTTGCGCTCGATGAGGCCGTTCTCCGTCGCCGCCGCCAGGATGCGGAAGGCGGTGGAGGGGTGCAGGCCCGTCTCGGCGGAGAGCACCTTGAGACTGGCGCTGCCGCCATTATTGGCAAGGGCATTCAGGAGGGCGGCCAGGCGGTCTATGACCTGAATGCGGTGGCTGGGGGTGCTGGGCTGGCTCGTGGTTGGGCTATTCATTTCACATTATGAAAACGATTACGTATTGTGAAATCATAGCGCCCAGTGTAAGGTTAGATCAAGCCCATTAGTCACCCCGAGGAGTCCCCCCATGAAGGCTACCGCCACCGAGACCACCCCAGACCAGACCGCCCCAGACTTCTGCGCGGGCATGCAGCACTTTGGCGAGCCCTGGCCGGGCTTTGACACTCATGCCGCCGCGCCGGCGGTGGGGGCGGGCAGCGGTCGCATTGCCCAGGTGGACGCGGACGCCGCCTATCAGACCCTCCTGATGGCCGATGCCCTGCGCTATGTCACCCTGCAGGTGTGCGGCTCCAAGGGCTCCGGCCACCCCGGTGGCTTCGCCTCCAGCGCCGAGGCCTATGCCGCCCTGGTGATGCTGGGCCACACCAATATTGTCACCGAGGTTGGGCACCACGCCCCGGGTTTTTACAGCGCCATGTTCCTCGACACCTCCCTGGAGGAGATGGGCATCCGCACCATGATGGACATGATGGCGCGCTTCCGCGAAAAGCATGGCCTGCTGGGCCATCTCTCCGGCGCCATCCCGGGCCTCCTGGCCCCCGCCGGCCCCCTGGGCCAGGGTCAGCACTTCGCCATGGCTGGCGCCCTGCTGCATCCGGACAAGCTCTTTCCGGTCACCATCGGCGACGGCGGCATGGGCGAGCCCTATGTGCTCAACGCCATGATGCACTTCCACACCGCCTACCCCCAGGTCACCAACTTCCTGCCGACCCTTATCTGGAATGGCTACAGCCAGGAGCATCACTCCATGGTCTCCCGCCTGACCAACGAGGAGATGATCGCCTACTGGCGGGGCCATGGCTTCGAGGAAGTGGTGCTGGTGGACGCCAAGGACTTCGACGACAGCGGCCAGGAGACCGCCTATGTCGATTCCAGCCGTTTCTCGCAGGGCCAGCGCCTGGCCTTCACCCAAGCGGTGCTGGCGGGGGTCGAGCGGGCCGCGGCAAGCGCCTTCTCAGGTAAGCTGACCGCCTTCATTCTCAAGCAGTTAAAGGGTACCGGAGTCCATACCCTGGGCGCCAAGTCCCACAACCTCTACCCGGCCGACACCCTGGACGCCCCCCATATCATCGAGGGCCTGCAACGGCGCGCCCTGCCGCCCGCCGCCTGGGCCCTGGTGCGGGAGAACTTTGTGCGCGCCGGTGGCGGCCCCGCCGTCAAGACGGCGGTGACGGAATTCGTGCTGGACCTGGCCCCCCTGGCTGCCTTCCCTTGCCAGGAATTCACCCTGGGCGACAAGGCCGTGCCCGCCACCGCCCTGGGCGCCCTGGCGGCCTGGGTGGGCCAGCGGGACCCGCGCTTCGTGGTCACCAACGCCGACGGCAACGAGGCCTCGGCGATGAAGAACATCAATGACGCCCTCAAGATCCGCCACCCGACGCCGGACCCTCTCTACAACCAGGAGCCCACCGGTCAGGTGTACGAGCCCCTCAACGAGGACGCCTGCGCTGGCCTTGCCGCCGGCCTGAGCCTGTTCGGCTCCCGCGCCCTCTGGCTGTCCTACGAGAGCTTTGCCATCAACGGCTGGCCCATCGTCCAGACCGTGACCCAGGCCATGGCCGAACTGCGCCGCAAGACGCCGTCCTTCGTCTGCATGTTCACCGCCGGCGCCCTGGAGCAGGGCCGCAACGGCTGGACCCACCAGCGTCCGGAGATCGAAAACTACTTCGCCGCCCAGATGCGCAACGGCAACCTCTATATGCTGTTTCCGCCGGACGCCAACAGCATCCAGGCCGCCTACGAGTACGCCACCAATAGCTTCAACAAGGGCATGGTGATCATCGCCTCCAAGTCGCCCCTGCCGGTGTACCTGAGCCTGGCCCAGGCCCACGACGCCGTGGCCAAGGGCGCGGCGACCCTCTACGAGACCAAGGCCGGCAAGTCCGACAAAAAAGGCGGCAAGGGCAAGAAGGGCAAAAACGGCTTCAAGGGTACCGTGGTCTTCGCCGTCACCGGCGACATGGTCTATCTGCCCGTGTTCGAGGCCAAGGATCAGCTCGAGGCCGCCGGCTGGGCCGTGCGCATCGTCGCCGTGGTCAACCCCCGTCGCCTCTATCGCCCCACGGATGTCTCCTGGGAGACGGTCTCCGAGCCGGATAACGCCTTCATGGACGACGACCACTTCAACGCCCTCTTCGACGGCGACGTCCTGCTGGCCGTGAGCGGCGGGCCCTCCGCCGCCCTGGAGCCGGTGCTGCTGCGCACCCGCGCCGCCCAGCGCGACACCTTCGCCTGGAAGCGCGGCGAGACCACCGCCAGCCCGGCGGAGATCATGGACTTCAACGGCATCACCGCCGAGCGGATGACCCAACGGGTCAAGGCCTTGGCGGGTTGAGGGTCGCACCATGGCCGACACCAAGATCATCGTCCTCGACGACGACCCCACGGGTTCCCAGACGGTACACGGCTGCCTGCTCCTGACCCGTTGGGATGTCGAGACCCTGCGCCAGGGCCTGGCCGATGCCTCGCCCCTCCTCTTTATCTTGACCAATAGCCGCGGCATGGGCGCGGAGCAGGCCGCGGCGGTCACCCGCGAGGTCTGCCATAACCTGAAACTGGCCCTGGCCGCCGACGCCCTGGCCAGGGAAGGCGAGGGTCGGGCGCTGCATCCCCTTTTTGTCAGCCGTTCCGACTCCACCCTGCGCGGCCACTACCCGGTGGAGACCGACGTCATGGCGGAGGAGTTGGGGCCCTTCGACGCCCACTTCCTCACCCCGGCCTTCTTCGAAGGCGGGCGCATCACCCGGGATTCAATCCATTATCTAATGGTCAATGGCCAGCCCGTGCGGACCGCGGAGACCGAATTCGCCCGGGATTCCGTCTTCGGCTACAGCACCAGCTATCTGCCCGATTACGTTGCCGAAAAGACCCAGGGCCGCATCCCCGCCCGCCAGGTCGAACGCTTCCTCCTGGCCGAGGTCCGGGCCGGGGTCCAGGAGCGTCTCCTGGCCCTGCACGGCAACGCCTGCGGCGTGGTGGACGCCGAGACTCAGTCCGACCTGGATCGCTTCGCCGCCGATGTGCTGGCCAGCGTTGCCGCCGGCAAGCGATTCCTCTTCCGCAGCGCCGCCAGTCTGCTCACGGCCCTGGCCTGTCTGCCCGCCCAACCGGTGGCGCCGGACGCCATGCGGGCCTATGTGCGCGGTGGCCGGCCGGGTGCCGTCATCGTCGGCTCCCACGTCAAGAAGACCACCGACCAGTTGGCGTGCCTCCTCCAGCAAGCCGGAGTGGGGGCGGTGGAGATCGATGTCGATCGCATCCCCACCGAGGGCGAGGCCCTCCTGACCGCGACCCTCGCCCGGGCCGCGGAGCTGCATGACCAGGGTCTGACGGCGGTGATCTTTACCAGTCGGGTCGAGCGTACCTTCGCCGATCAGGCGACGCGTCTGGCCTTTGGCGACCAGGTCTCCGCCTTCCTCATGGAGGTTGTGCGCGGCCTGCCCCGCGACCTGGGTTTTCTGATCAGCAAGGGGGGCATCACCTCCAACGATGTCCTCTCCAGCGGCCTGGCCCTGGGCGCCTCCCGGGTCCTGGGCCAGATCCTGCCCGGTTGCTCCGTGGTGCGCTGCCCGGCGGATCACCCCCGCTACCCGGACCTGCCGGTGGTTATCTTCCCCGGCAATGTCGGGGATGAGGAGGCCTTGGCAAAGGTCTATGGCCGATTAACCGGGATCGGGCTGGGAGAGTAGGGGGCAGGGTGTGGCCGTGTTTTCAGCCTGTGGGGGCTCGCCCTACCAGGGTTGTTCACGGCTTACGCCACGCCGCCGCAGGACTAACCTGCGACACGAGCGGGCTAGTAACCCTTACCCGACGGGGACTTTCACCCCGCAAGAGACGCCGATCTTTTCTCGGCACGATACACGATAACATTGAGGTCGAGGCAGCGCGCGCCTGTACGAGGCCTGCCAAATACCACAAACCCCCCCGATGCCCCGCGCTCGCCCTTTGGCCGTAGGTTCGGCTTTTCATTCATCTACACACTATGCCGAAATGGCGGTCGTCTTGTGCGCTAACTGTCATGAGGGTCTTGCCGCACACCCCCGATGATGAAAGACACTATCGAGGGGCTGCTGCTCAAGAGGCAGAGGTCGCGAAAACTGTTAGTGGGATGCTTTACCCTGAACGCTAACTCGACCCCTGACCGACACTCGTACCCCGATTGCCTGGCGTCCCGGTGTGAGCCGGGACGGACAGCGTACGCTAAAAAGAGCCGTCAGGTTGTCTGACTGGCCGTTGTCGGACAGCGCCCTTGAGCACACAGCACTGACATTACAAGTATTTTTGCTTGAGGGAGGGCCTGGAGATCACGCCGATCTACCCCCGCGTCTCCGGCGGGATCGACGTGCGCTGGCGGCGTGGGCCCAGGCCTTTGGTCCGGCGGTGGTGGTCATGGAGAGCACCGGCATCTACTGGAAGAGTCCCTACGCGGCGTTGGAGCGGGTTGGCATCCAGGCCTGGGTGGTCAATGCCCGTCACGTCCCGCCAGGGCAACGCCTGGGTGCGACGCTTGCTCTGCGAGTTCGCCCAGGCCGCCGCCCGCCGTCGCTGCGCCTTGCGGGATAAATTCAACGCCTTGAAGATCCGCAAGGGACACAAGAAAGCCATCGTCGCCCTCGGGCATAAGCTGCTGCGCATCATCTACGCCATCCTCAGTCGCCATACCCCCTACCAGGACAGTACAGTCGATTATGAAGCCCTGATGGGCCAGCGCAATGCACCACGCTGGATCAAGATGCTGATAAAGCACGGTTTCATCACGCCCGCGACCGCCTAACACGCGCGCCGCACCCTGTTCTGCCTATTCCACGCAAACTGGACACCCATTCCAGCGCAAGCTGGACACCCGTTCCACGCCAACCTGGACAGTCGGAGCGAAGCGACGCGCGGGGTGGATGCTGTTTACGCTGGGGTGGGTTCCTCCGTCAACTTTGGTTGAAGTTTGCGCAGGGATTCCCCGGCGAGGTTAAGGGGGTGGGCGTGGTGGACCAGGCGGTCGAGGATGGCGTCGGCCAGAGTCGGATCGCCCAGAGCGTCGTGCCAGTGGGCCACCGGCAACTGGCTGGTCACCAGGGTCGAGCGGGTCTGATAACGCTCGTCGAGCAGTTCGAGTAAGTCCCGGCGGCGTTCGCCATCGAGGATGGCCAACCCCCAGTCGTCGAGGATCAGGACATCGACCTTGGCCAGGGCGGCCATAAGCTTGAGGAAGCGCCCGTCGGCGTGGGCGATAGCCAGTTCCTCCAGCAGGCGGGGCAGGCGCTGGTACAGGGCGGTGTAGCCCTGACGGCAGGCGGCATTGGCCAGGGCGCAGGCCAGATAGGTTTTGCCCACACCGGTGGGACCGGTGATGAGGATGCTCTGATGGCTGCGGACCCAGTCGCCCGCGAGCAGGCGACGAAACAGGGCGCGGTCCAGGCCGCGGGGATGACGGTAGTCGATGTCCTCGGCCACCGCGGTCTGCTTGAGGCGGGCGCGGCGCAGACGGGTGCTGGTCTGGCGGTTGTGGCGTTCGTCCGCCTCGCGCTCGACCAGCAGGCCCAGGCGCTCCTCGAAGGTCAGGGCCTGGATATCCGGGTGCTGGGCCTGCTCGGCCAGCGCCCTGGCCATGCCGGTCAGACGCAGCTGGGTCAGGCGTTCGTAGGTGGGATGGTTGAGCATGGTCGGTCCTGTCAGTGGTAGTACTTGGAGCCGCGCACATTGGCGTGGTCGAGGGGTAGGTGGGCCTGGACCTGGGTGGGCGTCTGACGCTCCAGGGCGTGTTTGAGGATCGAGGCGATACTGCGGTAGGTGACGGCCTGGATCTGGATGGCGCGCAGGCAGGCCGCCTCCAG
>JBGAUK010000006.1:81788-82342 GCA_044228695.1 Chromatiaceae bacterium
AGCGCGGTGCGGTAGCCCTGTTGGGGGTGGACCCGGGCGGCCAGCACCTGCTCAATGGCGGCCTGGGTCTGGGGACCGACGGTGGCGGCCCAGTCCAGGAAGCGCTGGGCGTTCCAGCCCGCCACGGCCTGATGGGCGGGGGCCAGATGGGCCTCCAGGGTCGTGTGGCGGCCCTGCTGCGCGCTCCTGGGATGGCTGGCAAGGCGCTCGCCCTTCTGGAAGACCTCCACGCTGGTGGCGGTGGCGCGCACCGCGACCTTCTGGCGGGCATAGCGGTAGGGCACCGAGTAGTAGTGCCGGTCGAGCTCGACGTGGTAGTCGATGCCTACGGTGGCGACCTTCCACTGGGCGAACTCATAGCGGATCGCCGGCAGGGCTCGCAGCGCCGGGCGGTCGAGCGCCTCGAAGACGCTCTGGCGGGAGCCGGGGAGCTTCTTAAAGGGGCGGGCGTTGAGCGCCGCCAGGAGGGGGCGGATGGTGGTGTTGACCTCGGCGAGGCTGAAGCAGCGCTGGTGGCGCAGGCGCGCCAGAATCCAGCGCTGGGCAAGCAGCAC
>JBGAUK010000070.1:0-18420 GCA_044228695.1 Chromatiaceae bacterium
TCCGACTGTCCAGGTTGGCGTGGAACGGGTGTCCAGCTTGCGCTGGAATGGGTGTCCAGTTTGCGTGGAATAGGCACCCGCGCAGACGTAACTCCTTGACTAAACGATCCTGGAGGGTCTGGTTGGCACGTTCCACGCGCCCCTTGGCCTGCGGGGTGCGGGCGTGGATTGCCTCAATCTCCAGCCCTGCCAGGGCGCGTCCGAATTGGGTGGTGGTGGCGCCATTGGCGGGCTCCACTTGGTTGATGCGGAAGATGCTGTGGCGGTCGGAATAGAGCGCCACGGGCCGTCCGTACTGCTCCAGATGCCGCCGTAGCACGAACAGGTAAACCGCCGTGGTCTCGCTGGGGGCGAATGCCAGTTGCACCAGGCGCCCGGTGGCGTCGTCGATGAACACGATCAGGGTGCAGCGCGGGCCGCGCCCCTCGAACCAGGCGTGCGGCGAGCCGTCGATCTGGATCAACTCCCCGAAACGCCCCCGCCGCTCGCGCAGCTGAAACGCCCGCGCGGCTTTGCGCCGCTTGGGTTTCCAGAGCCCTAGCTCAACCTGCAGCTGGCGCACCGTCTCAATCGATACCTCAATCTGGTGTACTTCCAGGAGCTTCTCCTGGGCCAGGGTTGGCCCGAAATCCGGGTAGCGCGCCACCAGCAGGGCGCGGATCGTCTCACGCAATGGCTCCTTGATCCGGCGGTTCGACGGTTGCCCGATGCGGCGGGAGACCAGGCCCGCGGCCCCGTCCGCACGGTAGGCCGCCACCAGGCGCTTCATCTGCCGTGCCGTGATCCCAAGCTGCCCCCCGGCCGCTGCCTGCGTCAGCCGCCGGTCCGTGACCGCCTCGATGACCTTCAGCCGGTGTAGTGCGCGCTGCGTCAACGCGATGGTCTCCTCTGGCATCGTCCCCTCCGGTGATCAAAAGGGGACATTTCTAAACTGCACAAAGGGGACATTACTACTTTGGGCTAACAACCCATTTTTCCAGCCTGGCCGCCAGACGCCGCCCGTGATCAAATGGGATCCTTGGGCGGAGGAGTGAGGTTTATCGAGAGTGTTCAGCGGCAGGTTACGACCGCTGCTGGAGGCACCGGTCATTCCGTGGGACCAGGCCTCAAAAGGCAAAATTACGAAACAAAGCCAAATCACCTCTCCCCCTGGCAGGGTGAAAGATGATGATTTACGGTGAGTTATCCTTCTTACCACCCGACCGGCACCGGCAATACCCTGTGCAGTCAAAGCCCAAAGCAGGTCACGACCAGGTTGCGGACCTGGCCCCGAGCGCGGTGTTCCCAAAGGAAGATGCCTTGCCAGGTCCCCAGGGCCAATCTGCCGTGGCTGATGGGCACCGTGAGGCCCGTATCGGTCAAGACACTGCGAATATGCGCGGACATGTCATCGGGTCCCTCCTGGTCATGCTCATAGCGGGGGTCGCCATCGGGAATATGTCGGGTGAAAAAACCCTCCATATCCCGCAGGACCAGGGGATCGGCATTTTCGGTGATGACCAAGGAGGCGCTGGTATGCTGACAGAAGACCTGGCACAGCCCGGTTTGCACGCCTGAATCCCGCAGAATGTTCGCCACTTGGCCAGTGATGGCGAGGGGACCGCGACCGCGGGTGGAGATGGCGAAACTGGCTTGATGAAGCTTCATAGTGATGACCTGGCAGCGGCGTCCCTCAGAACTGGACGGTGACCTTGGCGCCTATCACCAGGGCGTTGTCGATGTCGCCGGTGCCGGCGGGGCGGATGATGTACTGGAGGTCTGGCTGGATGCCGATGCCATGGCCGAGGAGGAAGAGGTGGTTCAGCTCGACGACCGCCTCGCAATCCTTCTCCGCCAACCCCGCGGCCTGGAGGCCGTCGTTGTACTGACTGGCATACCAGCCGGCGGTGATGCCAAGGCCGGTCTTGTCCCGGGGCCGGGCCGGGAAGAGGCCCTGGTACACCAGGCCGGCATTGAAATAGTTGGACATCTTGTTGACCTGGTCCGTCAGGCTGAAGACCAGCGAGCCAAAGGCGGAGAGGTTGCGGCTGCTCCCCGGGGCATCGCGGTAGAGCATCTGTTCCGCCAGCAGCCAGAGCATGCCATTGCCCTTGACCTTGGCGCCGACGGGGCTTGCCAGATCCTCGAACTCCCCGGTCAGATAAAAACCGCCCAGCTTATAGACCCCCGGCAGGGCCTCGCTGGCGTCGTGATTAAGGTGATAGTGGACCTCCCCGGCCAGGGTGACGCCATTGTCGCCCAGGGCCCAGTCCGTGCCATTGGGGTTTTGGCTGGGGAGCAGAAAGTCGCCGTCCTTCAGTTCGGGGTCACCGTCGTAGATGGCGGCCTGGAGGGTCCAGTCCCGCGCGGGGGTGTCGTAACGCCCTCGCGCGCCCCAGGTGGCGACGGGATAGGCGGTGAAGGTGAAGGGGTTTTGCAGGAAGACGGCCTTGGGGCTGCCGCAGAAGGAGTTGTTCACGAACTGGCAATAGAGGGGCAAACGCAGAAAGTCATCGTTGGCGACCAGGCGTCCATAGGCCAGATCTAGCCGCTCGTCCAGCAGGCGGGTGGTGAACTGGACATTGACGACCTTGAAGTTCTCGGTGCCATAGACTTCCTGGGCGGTGAAGGTGTTGCCGCCCGCCGAGGGCGCCACGAAGCGCTGGGAGACGCTGGTGCCATCGCGCTTGGACAGCTTGACCAGCAGGCTGGTGTTGGGCAAGCCGAGGAGCCGGTCCAGATCGAGGTCGAAATCCAGGCCGATGTTGTCGGCATAGGTCCCGCCGAGGATCTCACCGCCGGCGACATTCGCCAGGGGTTCCGCCGTGTAGTTGAGCCGCACCTCCAGGCCCTGGGCCTGCCAGCGATCCCGGGCGCCGCCCCAGTTGCCGCTCAGATAATCCTGGCTGGAAAAGTCGCTGGCGCTGGCAGCGGGGTTCATGAAGGCGAGGGACAGGGGGAAGAGAGCGGCGGCTAGCAGGCGCGCGGGGCGGCGGCGGGCCCACCCGGCCTGGCGGGCGGTCAAGGGGTATCTCGTCATGGCGGTATTCCGGAGCGGGGTCAGGGGTTGACGATAGTCTTCAAGACTGGGTCGTTGGCATAGGCCTCCCGGACATTTTCCTGGGTCACGATCTGGGGCGCCAGCAAGTAGGCCGGCACCCGTTTGACCCCATTGTTGTAGCTCTGGGTGTCATTGATCTCGGGCGCCCGGCCCTGCTGGAGAGCCTTCACCATGAGGATGGCCTGCCGCACCAGGGCGCTGGTGTCCTTGTTGATGGTGGAGTATTGCTCCCCTCTCAGGATGGACTTGACCGACTCGACCTCGGAATCCTGGCCCGTGACCACCGGCAGCGCCTTGCCGGCCGCCTTGGCGGCGGTCAGCGCGGCCCGCGCCAGGGTATCGTTGGGCGCCAGGATGCCCTGCAGCTCCCGGCTGGGATAGGTGCCCGCGAGAATGGTATCCATGCGCTTCTGGGCGTTCTCGGCCTTCCAGCCCTGGGTGGCGGTCTGGGCAAAGGTGATCTGGCCCGACCTCACGATCAGGGTCCCATCCGCGATGCGGGGCTGGAGCACGCTCATGGCGCCATCGAAAAAGACCTGGCTGTTGGCGTCGTCCGGGGAGCCCGCGATCAGCTCGATGTTCCAGGGCCCGGGGCCCTTGCGCCTCGCCAATCCTTCCAGCAGGGCCTGGCCCTGGAGTTCGCCGACCTTGAAGTTATCGTAGGCCAGGTAATAGTCCACCGCCGCGGTGTTCTTCAGCAGGCGATCGTAGGCGATGACGGTGGCGCCGGCCTGCTTGGCCTCCGTGAGTTGGGCGCCGAGCTGGGAGCCGTCGATGGCGCCGACGATGAGGACCCGGGCGCCCTTGGTGACCATGGTCTGGATCTGATTCTCCTGCTCCGGGACGCCGCCGTTGGCGAACTGGACATCGAACCGGAAGCCCGCCGCCTGGAGATCATCCCGGAACAGGGATTGGGCCAGCACCCAGTTTTCCGAGGTCTTCTGCGGCAGGGCCACCCCGATGAGGGCATTCTGGGCGAAGCCCGGCCCCGGACCCGCCGCCTGGCCTGACGGCGCCGTGACGGACTGGCGGCCAGCAGGGGCCGGGGTGTCGCCCGGACGTCCGCCACCCCAGGGCAGCAGCGCCAGCACCAACGCTAGCCCCAGGCCCAGGAGGACGACAAGCCCCAGTATTTGCTTCAGGAAGCGGGGCCGGGCCACCGGCGAGGGAGCGGAACCCGCCGCGGCCGCGTTGGCCGGGGCCGACCCCACGGCGGCCGGGCGTGGGAAGAGGAGGCCGAGGAGGGACGGTCGGCCCTGGGTCTTGTTATAGACATCGAAGGCCACTGCCAACAGCAGCACCAGCCCCTTGATAATCTGGGTCATGTCGGCGCCGACGCCCAGGAGTTGCAGGCCGTTGTTGAGCACCGCCATGACCAGGCCGCCGATCACCGAGCCGATGACGGTGCCCACTCCGCCGGAGACCGCCGCGCCACCGATGAAGACCGCAGAGATGGCGTCGAGCTCCCAGTTGACCCCGTCGAAAGGGCCGGAGGCGGTGGCGCGACCGACAAACATGAGCCCCGCCAGGGCGGCCAGCATCGACATGTTCATCATCACCAGGAAGTTGACGCGCCAGGTGTTGACGCCCGAGAGTTGCGCGGCCTGAATGTTGCCACCCACGGCGTACACCTGGCGACCGAGAATGGTGCGCTCGGCGATGAAGCTGTAGAGGAGCACCAGGCTGACCAGGATCAGGCCCGGCACCGGGAAGGAGGTCCCCGGCCGGCCGCTGGCGAAGAGGTAGGTCAGGAAGGCGATCACGGCGCCGAGCAACAGCAGGCGGGCGACCATGGCCCCCGGGGGCGACAGCTCGCCACCGAGGCGCCGGGTCAGCCGCCGGGCACGCAGGGTACCCAGCACCAGCCAGAGGATGGCGGCCAGGCCCAGCAGCAGGGTCGGGTTGTTGAAGCCGGCGCCAAGGGTGGGGCCCATCTCGGGCAGGTAGCCGCCACCGAGAAACTGGATCTCCGCGGGCACCGGGATGGTGTTCGATTGGCCGACGTACTGGTTGGCGCCGCGAAAAAGCATCATGCCGGCCAGGGTGACGACGAAGCCGGGGATGCCGACATAGGCGACCCAGAAGCCCTGCCAGGCGCCGATGAGGGCGCCGATGGCCAGGCAGAAGGGTACCGCCGCCCAGGTGGGGAGCCCCCAGTCGCGCAGGGCCAGGGCCACCAGGATGCCGGCGAAGGCGGCCACGGACCCCACCGACAGGTCGATGTTGCCGGCGATGATCACCAGCACCATGCCGATGGCCAGCACCAGGATGTAGGCGTTGCCATTGAGCAGATTCATAACGTTGGCCGAGGTCAGCATCAGGCCTTGGGTTTGAATCTGAAAGAAGGCGACCAGGGCGACCAACGCGAAGAGCATGCCAAACTGGCGCGGATCGCCGCCAAAAAGGTCTTTGAGGAATTTCATGGCTGGACTCCCGTCCCGCTGGTGGTCATGAGCCGCATCAGACGCTCCGGATTGGCGGCGGCCCGGTCCAGGACACCGGTAATGGCACCCTCGCAGAGGGTGTAGATGCGATCGGCCAGGCCCAGCACTTCGGGTAGTTCTGAGGAGATGAGGATCACGCCCTTGCCCGCCGCCGCCAGTTGCTGGATGAGTTCGTAAATCTCGTATTTAGCCCCGACGTCGATGCCCCGGGTGGGCTCGTCCAGGATCAGCAGGTCCGGTTCGGTAAAGAGCCACTTGCCCAGGACCACCTTCTGCTGATTGCCGCCGGAGAGCTTGGCGACGCCCGCGTTGACGCTGGGGGCCTTGATGCTCAGGGACTGGCGGTAGCCCTCGGCCACCACGAACTCCCGGTTGCGGTCGAGGACGGCGTGGCGCGCGATGCGTCTCAGGTCGGCGGCGACGATGGTCCCCTTGATGTCGTCCAGCATGTTCAGGCCGAGACTCTTGCGGTCCTCGGTGACATAGGCGATGCCGGCGCGGATGGCGGCGGCGACGGTGGGCAGGCGGATTTCGCGGCCGTCCTTGAGGATTTGCCCACCCTCGTAAAGGCCGTAGGAATGGCCGAACAGGGAGCGGGCGAGTTCGGTACGGCCCGCGCCCATGAGGCCGGCGAAACCGACGATCTCGCCGCGCCGCACGAAAAAGCGGGCGTCCTTACACACCAGGCGCTCGGGGATCTGGGGATGACGCACCCGCCAGTCCCGGACCTCGAAGAAGGGCGCGCCAATGTTCGGGGTCCGCTCCGGGAAGCGCGCCCCCAGGGAGCGGCCGACCATGCCGCGAATGATGCGGTCCTCGTCCACCCTGGCATCGACCCGCAGGGTCTCGATCGACTGGCCGTCGCGGATGATGGTGATGGCGTCGGCGACGGCCCGGATCTCGTTCAGCTTATGGCTGATCATGATGGCGGTGATGCCCTTGGCGCGCAGCCCCCGCAACAGGTCCAGCAGGTGGGCGGAGTCTTCCTCGTTGAGGGCCGCGGTGGGTTCGTCGAGGATCAGCAGCCGGACGTCCTTGCCGAGGGCCTTGGCGATCTCGACGAGTTGCTGCTTGCCCACGCCGATATGCTTGATGGCGGTGTCCGTGTCCTCGCGCAGCCCCACCCGCGCCATCAGCTCCCGGGCGCGGGCCTTGGCCCGGGCCCAGCCGATGACACCGGCCCTGGCCACCTCGTTACCGAGAAAGAGGTTTTCGGTGATGGACAGCTCGGGAATGAGGGCCAGTTCCTGATGGATGATGGCGATACCGGCCTGCTCGCTGGCGCGGATATCCTTGAAGGCCACCGGTTGGCCCCGCAGCAGGATCTCGCCCGCGTAGCTGCCGTGGGGGTAGACCCCGGAAAGCACCTTCATCAGGGTGGACTTGCCGGCCCCGTTCTCGCCGCAGATAGCGTGAATCTCTCCCGCCTCCACCCGCATGGAGACGCGGTCGAGGGCCCTGACCCCCGGGAACTCCTTGGTGATGTCACGCATTTCGAGGATGGTTGTCATCGTCCTTCCCACCTTCCCACCACCTAAAGCCCCATGCCCCCATCACGACGTGAGGGCCAGGGAAGCATCCCGGCCCTCACGCCACGGGCCTTCCCTTATCTCTGCACGGTCATGTTTTGGCCGGGGAAGGAGACCTGAAGATTGAAGGTGTGGTCGTCATAGTCCGAGTAGGCGAGGACGGGCACGGAAACGGGGGGATTGCCACTGTCGTTCAGGTAGCACTCCATCATGATGGCGGGATCGCCCCAGGCACTTGAGCGGTAGGACTCGTTTTGGGCACCCAGGCCCAGCATCCACCAGTTCTGAAAGGCGATGCTCGCCGCGTCCTGGCCGAACTCGAGGTAAGACTTCACCGCTTGGGCGGCCTCTGGCAGGTCCTCGCCATCCGAGGCAATGAATTTTGCCAAATCAGCGAAGGTTTCGCCCAGATCCTTGATCGCGTCGAACAGCGCGCTCCAGGTATCGTTGGAGCCTTGCGCCAGCGAGAAGTCATTGCAATAGAAATTGCCGTTCGGGGTGTCGATTCCCAGGTTCACGCTGAACCCAAAATTCAGTTCCTGCCCCAGATGGGTGTTATTCGCCTGGGACTGATCGGGATCGCTCTCATCGATCACATCCGCCGCGAAAATGGTTACGGGCGCGGGGAAGGTTCCTTCATTCAGATAGGCCTTGAAGTCATTAGCAACACCCGTGTCCTGATGTCGGCCAACATTAAGATCGATGCCAAGGATATTGGGTCCCGATATATCGCCCTCGTCCATCCCGGCCTGTGGCCAGTTGTTGTCCGGGTTCTGGCCATCGGTAACAACCAACCAATTATCGCCCCACCAATAATCACTAACGGCCAGTGGATTGCCCTGGTAATCATAGATCTGAAAGTTCACGCGATTATCGTGATTGGTTTCACCCAGCAAGGGAGTGGCACTGGACCCCAAGCTTTTGGGGGTTGAATCCGTCGTGGGCTCCTTGTACTCCAGACCCAGGTTCGCCAGGGTGTCCTTGCCCTGCTTAAGGATGGTCGCGAGCGGCGCCTTGAGGTTATTGTTCTCGTCAACGAACTCCCCCAAACGTTCCCGACCCGACTGCTGGCTCACCGTCTTGGTCTTGCCATTATAGGGTTGCAGGGCGCTGGCGATAGCGGTATCGCCCTGAGCCAAATCGACCGCCACCAGCCGTTGGGTCAGCACCTGATCCACGATGATAAATTGATCCGTGCCGGGACGCCCGAAGGAGAGGGCGTCGAGGATCGCCATGAGGCTCCAGGCCTCCTGTTGCGAATTCGTCAGATCATAAAGGGTGACGACGCCATCCAGGAGATCCGTCACCGTGGCCTCCAAGCGCATATCGCCAAAGTCAAAATGACAGGGCCGGCCGACCTCGAAGACGAAGTGCCCGAGCCGACCGGTCCGCCCGGATTGGGCGCCACAGCGATAGGGCACATTGTCCATGAGCCCGCTATGGAGATAGCCGATCTCCTTGACAACGAGGGGCCGGGGGTTTGAGTCACTGTCGGAGCCGCAGCCGGCCATGCCCAATGTCAGCAAGGGCAGCACGCCGAGGAAAATGTGGTTTCGTTTAAAGGTAGGTTTCATGTCAGTTGACCAGTTAGCGGCATGGCCCTCCCATGAGGGCTGCAGGGGCCGCGAGTAGAGGGACGGGCGATCAAATATTAAGGCATTTATGCCGAAGGGGGTGGGGTCCGGCGCAGGCTTCAGAAGGAGCCGCAGTTAAAGGAACTCCGTACCTCGTAGCCTTGTTTATCCCAGAGGTCGCAGGCCGACCTGGTCGCCAGCACCTCGCTCGGCCGTGCCGACAGGGCAGAGGCCGGGGCCTGGATTTGCAGATATTCCCGGGGATTGAGCACCTGATTGTCCTTATCGCGCGGCCAGTTCGGCAGCGCCGCGGCGGCATTCGGGTTGGAGCCCACGGCGAACTGGAGCCAGTAGGTGCGCAGGGCCGTGGACAGGCTGACCTCGTCCGGGGTGAAGGTCTGTAGCTCAAGGGCCATGTTGACCGGGTTGCCGAAGACGAAAGGCAACTCGTCGGCATGGCAAACGGCCGGGCTGGTGGAACAGGCCTGGGCAATCGGCTTCAGGGGCCACTTTGCATTCGGCTCGTCCCAGATCGAGAAGGACCCGTGGTGCAGATTGTGGTAGCGGAAGACCGGGTTGGTCGGCACCGCAGTGCGCGCCACCGTCGCGAACTCCCGGTTGAAACAGGTCCACAGATAGTCGGTCACGGCCTGCTCGAACTGCGCCTGCTTCCCGGCGCCGGGCATGAGGGTTTCATAAGTCGCCAGAATCTCCGCGGCCGGCGCCGCGCCGAAGAGGAAATCCATGAGGGCGGCGTAAACGCTGCCACTCACCAGGTCGTTCTCGGGGATATCCGCGAGAAAGGGGATGCTCTCGTCGCGGTTAGTGCCAAGCATGATGGGCTTGGTAATGGCCGAGGCGATGGGGTCGGCGGTGATGAAATCGCCATCACGGACCGGATTCCAGGGCAGGATGGCCTGGAGGCCCGCGCACTCCACCTCCTCTTTGGTATAGGTCGAGTACTGGTTGGCCACGACCTTCTGGAGGGTAAGATCCCGCAGACAGGCCAGTTCCCCGCCGGTGGCGTTCCGGCAGCCGGTGGCGGTGAGATAGGCGTCGGCTTTGGCCTGGGCCTCATCGAGGGCCATATAGGGGACGGCGTAGCCGCTCTCCATCACGGCCCTGGCGAAGAGGGACTGGTGATCATTGGCCTGGATACTGAGATGGAGGGCGGTGGACTGGGCCCCGGCGCTCTCCCCGAAGATCATCACCTGGTCGGGATCGCCGCCAAAGAGGGCGATGTTCCGCCTGACCCACTGGAGGGCGGCGGTCTGGTCCTTAATGCCAAAGTTACCATTGAGGCCCAGCCGGTTGCCGGCGAGGAAGCCCAGCGCCCCGAGCCGATAGTTGAGGGTGACGAAGACGACATCCTGGCCCAGGGCGTGGCCCGTCTCCAGGAATTGGGATCCATCGTAGATATTGAGGTTTACCAGTGGGTTGGCATCACCAGCGGCGGTGCCGCCCGAACCGCTGATGAAGGCGCCACCATGGATGAACACCATGACGGCCAGATTACCCGTGCCGTCGGGGGTGAGCTTGGGCGTCCAGACGTTGAGGTGGAGGCAGTCTTCCTGGATGTCCGCGTCCGGATTGTCGAGATTTTCCGCCTTGCCCTGCGGGCATTTGGGTCCGAACTCGACGCCGCGCACCTCCGCTAACTGACTTGGCTGGGGGTCGGCCCAGCGGTTGGCCCCCACGGGTGGAGCGGCATAGGGAAGACCCTTGAAGGTATAGATCGGCATGGGGCCGGACAGGGTGTCGATAAGACCGCACACCTGGGGCTGACTGACGCCTCCGGGCTCGTCGTTCAGCGTGATGACCGTTTCGGGGTCACAACCGTCCGGCCCCCCTAACTCAATGGAATCGCGGTCGGTCGCGGCGCTGCCCAGGCCGTCACCGACGCGAGCGACGCCTGGGGCCGTATAACCGGCATCGGGGTTTCCCATCCCCGTTGAATTCTGATCCCCACACCCACTGGTTAGGAGAAGCAGGGCGAGTAACAAGAATAAATCTCTTAAGGGCAAGGCTCCCATTCCATCAAGACTCATGTCATTTCTCCCTCGGGGGTATCTACGCATGGCTGGCGCCGGTGTTTTGATCAAGTCTGAGTCTAGCAGGGATTTATAGGCTAATCGTGGGATAAATGCCGGGCCCTGTTGGGTAGGGCAAGCATCCGCGCATCGCCAATAGATAGTACGAAGAATATACTTCGTTAGTATTTTTTCTCCGGAGTGCTCGCCATGCCTAAAGAAGCCGTATTCACGATGAAGCTGGAGCCCGAGTTGCGTGACGACTTTATGGCCGAAGCCAAGGCCAGCCATCGGCCAGCCTCCCAACTATTGCGTGAACTGATGCGGGACTTCGTACAACGCCAAAAGCAGGCGCGGGAGTATGAGGATTTTTTGCGTGGCAAGTTGGATCTGGCGCGGGAGCAGATCGCCAACGGGCAACATGCCAGCAACGAAGAAGTTGAGGCTTGCTTTGCCGCTCTCCGCGGCGTGGTGTTGAACAACACCGGGAAGGGCGGGTGAGGGTTTTCTGGACAGCCGCGGCCCAGCAGGACCGTGTCGACATCTATAGTGGACCCCGAAATTTGGACATGGGTTTAAGCTAGGGAAAAGCGATGAGCATGAGGGTCCAAATGATGAGCGACACCAAGACGCGTAAAGTTCACAGTGCCAGCTTCAAGGCAAAGGTCGCCTTGGAAGCGGTCCGCGAGACCAAGACGTTGAACGAAATCGGCCAAGAGTATGGGGTTCACCCGGTGCAGGTGAGCCACTGGAAAAAGGCGCTCCTGGAGAAGGCCAGCGACCTGTTTGAGGGGAAGCGCGGCCCCCCAGCGGTCAATGAGCAAAGCGACCCTGAGCGGCTGTATAGTGAAATTGGGCGGCTCAAGGTCGAGTTGGACTGGCTGAAAAAAAAGTCCGGGCTGAGCGTATCGCGCGGAGACAGGCCTGGATTTGCGGAGCAGACCCCCTGCCGTTGCGGCGGCAATGCACCTTGGCGGGCGTCTGTCGTGCGACCTATTATGGTCAGCAACACCCCCGCCCGGCTGACGCGGAAGAGATACTGCTGCTCCGGCTCCTGGATGAAGAATACACGCGCCATCCCTTCTTTGGCAGTCGGCGGATGGTGCCGTTTTTGCGGGAGCGCGGCTGGGTGGTCAACCGGAAACGGGTGCAGCGCCTGATGCAGCGTTTGGGCTTGGCCGGCATGGTTCCGGGTCCGCACACGAGTCGGCCGCATCCTGAACAGCGGGTGTACCCCTATCTGCTGCGGGGGGTGGCGATCACCCGGCCGAATCAGGCGTGGAGTACCGATATTACTTACCTGCGACTGGCCCGGGGCTGGGGTTATCTGGTGGCGATTATCGACTGGTATAGTCGCAAGGTCTTGACCTGGCGCCTGAGCAATACCCTGGAGGTGGGGTTTTGTGTCGAGAGTCTCCAGGAGGCGCTGCGCCGTTTTGGCGTCCCGGAAATTTTCAATACTGATCAGGGATCTCAGTTCACCAGCCAGGCCTTTATCGACGTGTTGAAGGCCCATCCGATTCGAATCAGCATGGATGGACGTGGCCGCGCGGCGGACAATATTTTCGTCGAGCGCCTGTGGCGCACCGTCAAGTATGAAGACATTTATCTCAAGGACTATGAAACCTTGGCCCAAGTCCAGGCCGGTCTCAAGACCTATTTCACCTTTTACAATGGCGAGCGACGACACCCGTCGCTGGGGTATCACACCCCGGATCAGGTTTATCTCACGGGGCAGGGTGGCGGTGCGAGCATCATCGACAAATTTGATCGTCCGTCAGCATTGGCACCACCGCGTGAAGACGCCGCCCCCGGTCACACCCAGCAGGTCTGCTGCTGAACATGAACCCTTAACTTAAACTTCGACGATCTTTGTCTTGACCAAGGGGTCCACCTTAATCCCTTTGATTAGCCCTCCTCCCGGGGCTAGCCGGAGATATAGGGCCGCAACATGCCCGCCAGATCCACGCGGGCGCGCAAGCGGCGACAGAGCATGAGGATGCCGATGAACTTGCGGTGCAGAAACATGACCGAGGGGTTGGGGAGTTGCGTAAAGGCGTCCTCGAAGTAGAGGTCCCGCCCGCGGTTGAAAACCCGCTCGATCAGGCGGGAGGTGCCAAAGTCGTAACCGCCCTCCGCGCGCAAGACTTCACTGGACAGACGTATCAGCTCCACCAGGGCGGTAACCTTGTGGACGGGATCATCCGGACCGATGTAGCCGAGCGCCAGGGCAACCGCGCGCAGGCCGGCCGTGTCATCGGCGACGGCCGCCGCCGCCAATGCCCGGTACTGGGCCGCCAGGGCGGGGGGAATGCCCTGGGCGGCGCCGAAATCGAGCAGCACAATGCAACCGCTGCTGGCATCGTACAGAAAATTGCCAAAATTCGGATCGGTCTGGGCCAGGCCAAACTCGAACAGCTCCCGCAGCGACAGGCGGGTCAGCAGGGACGCCACGCGATCGCGCTCGGCGCGCCGATAGCCGCCACCCGCCAACCGATCCACCGGGACCCCCTCGGCAAAGTCCATGGCCAGCACCCGCGCGGTGGAGAGGTCGCGGTGGACAGCGGGCACCCGAAAGTCCCCGTCCGCGCCGATCAGGGCGGCATACTGTTCCAGGGAGTCCGCCTCGGCGTGATAGTCGGCCTCGCGATGCAATTGCCGGCGCGCCTCCGCAAAGAGGGGGCCCAGATCCATGCCCCGCGGCGCCAGGCCCAGGGTCCGGCCGAGAAAGGCTAGATTGTCGATATCGCTATCGATACTCTCGCGCACCCCGGGGAACTGAATCTTCAGCGCCAGATGGCGACCGTCCCGGGTCTCGACCCGGTGGACCTGGCCGATGGAGGCGGCGGCGATCGGGGTGAAGGCGAAGCGGCGGAAATGCCGCTGCCAGCCTGGGCCATACTCGGCATCCAGGACCACCATGAGCTGGCTCAGGGGCATGGGCTCGGCGCGATCGCGCAGGGCGGCCAGTATTTCCGCTGCCTCCGGCGTAAGGACATCGACCCCGTCCAGCGACATCAATTGCCCCATCTTCATGACCGCGCCGCGCATCCGCGCCAGCCGGTCCGTGAAACGCCGGGTCGCCTCGGGATTCAAGTGGATGCGACTGGACTCGGAACCCTTGGAGCGGGCCAGTTCCACCATGCCCCGCACCCCCACCCCGGCGATCAGGTCGGCACTCGCGCGCCCTAGATGCCAGAAGCGGCTCAGTCGCCCCCGCGGCACCGCGAGGCCAGCGGCTGGTGATTCAGGTTTATACATGAGTTACGGCTCCTGACGATCCCACCAGCCATCTTGGGCCGGCGGGAGGGGCATCAAGGTCTCTGGCGGCTCATTGGGAGGCCGGGGGATGGCCACAGAGAGGAGCGGTCAATGACTGACCACCGGCAGCCCGGCCCGGCGCCACTCGGGCAGGCCATCCTGGAGGCGCCGCGCGGCAAACCCTGCCTCACGCAGCTTCGCCACGGCCTCGAAGGACAAGACGCACCAGGGACCCCGGCAATAGGCCACCACTTCCCGGTCCCTCGGCAGCTCCCCGAGTCTTTCCCGCAGATGCTCCAGGGGGACGTTCAGGGCCCCGGCCACATGGGCCTGGTCATACTCCTCCGGGGGGCGGACATCAAGCAGGGTCACCAGGCCATCCCGCACCCGGTCCAGCAGTTCCTGGGCGGGCACCGGTTCCAGGGCATCGCGACCCTTGAGGTAGCTGGCCAACAGATCTTCCACCGCGCTGATATGAGCCGCCGCGATCGCTCTCAGCACCGCCATGGCGTCCAGGACCCGCTCATCCCCCAGCATGTAACGGATATGCTTGCCGTCTCGTCGCGCCTGGACCAGCCCGGCGGCCTTAAGCTGCTGCAGGTGCTTGGAGGTATTGGCGAGGGAGAGACCGGCGACCCTGGCCAGATCCTCGACACTCCGTTCCCCCTGGGCGAGAAAATCCAACAATTCGAGGCGCGCCCCATGGCCCAAGGCGCGGGCGACGACCGCCAGATGGTCGAACAGGGCGTGCTTGGGGTTCGAGGCTAGGGGCATGGGTGGGACTCGCTGGAATGGTGCCGTAACAATCAATGTCCTTCTTGAATAACGACGGGACGCTCAGTATAACGGCTTAAATCGCCGGTTCGCGGCCGAGCGTAGCGACCTGGCTCCTGGCGCCAACGGGGTCCAGCCCTCTCATCCCATTATCATCGGCATTACCCTATGTTCGCCTGGATCGACCGCCTGCCCCTCACCCTCTTCGTCGTCGCTGCCCTGACCCTGGGGCTCGCGCCTTTTGCGCCCGAACCCCACCTCTGGGAAAAGCTTAGGATGCTGGCCAATGGGGAATTGGCACGCCCAATCGACATCTTCGACCTCATCCTGCACGCCACGCCTTGGCTCCTGCTGGCCATCAAGGTAGCCCGTTCCGTCCAGGCACGATGATCACGATCCCGAGACGCGCGGCGAGTCCCTCCGCCCGGCGATGCGATAACATTCAACTTTTTGGTTGAATGAATCCCGGCGATCTGCCAGACTGAGATCCTAGTCCTATCAAGACCGGGAATCGGAGGCAGACGACCGTGGATAGCTTCGTCCAGACCCATGAGGCGGTCATCCGTCTCGGCGCCTTTTTTGGCATCTTCACCGCCATGGCCCTGTGGGAGTGGCGCGCCCCCCGGCGCGCCTTGACGATCTCCAAGGTCCGACGCTGGTCAGGTAATCTGGGGTTGGTGGTGCTCAATACCCTGATGCTGCGGCTGATCTTCCCCGTCGCGGCCGTGGGGCTGGCGGCGACGGCCACCGCCCAAGGCTGGGGCCTGCTCAATCAAATCGCCCTCCCAACCTGGCTGGCGATCCCCCTGGCGGTGATCGCCCTGGACCTGGCGATCTGGGCCCAGCACGTCTTTTTCCACGCCGTGCCCGCCCTGTGGCGGCTGCACCGGGTCCACCATGCCGACCTGGACTACGACCTGACCACCGGGGCGCGCTTCCACCCCATCGAGATCCTCCTGTCCATGCTGATCAAGTTCGCGGTCATCCTGGCCCTGGGGCCACCGGTGGTGGCGGTCATCCTCTTCGAGGTCATCCTGAACGGCATGGCCATGTTCAATCACGGCAACGTCGGCCTGCCCGACCGCCTGGACCGGCGGCTGCGCTGGTTCGTCGTCACCCCGGACATGCACCGGGTTCATCACTCGGTGGCGGAGGACGAGACCAACTCCAACTTCGGCTTCAACCTCTCCGCCTGGGACCGGCTGTTCGGCACCTATCGCCAGACCCCCCGCGCCGGTCAACTGGGCATGACCATCGGCATCGCCGACCATCGGGACCCCCGCGAGGTCGCCGCCCTGCCGGGGATGCTGGCACTGCCGTTCCGGGGGGCGGTCACGGGCTATGCCATCAATCGCCGCCGGTGGGTCGGGCCGGCGGTGATACCGACGAGGATCTGGAGCGCGGAATACCGTCAAGCCCGCGGCGGCAAGACCCCGGCGGGAACTCTCAGGCCAATCCCAGCGGGAGACGGCCATGAAGCAAGCGCCACGCCTGCTGCTGGCCCTGGCCCTGACCGCCGGCATCGCCCTGGCCCTGCTCTACCGCAAGCACCTGGACACCGCCGCCGTGACGGCCTGGATCGCCGCCGCCGGCCTGGCCGGCCCCCTAGTCTTCATGGCGATCTATGCCGTTGCCACCATCTTCTTCCTGCCCGGATCGCTACTGACCCTGGTCGGCGGCGCCCTCTTTGGGCCCATCTGGGGAACCCTCTACAACCTCGCCGGGGCCACCCTGGGCGCCGGGCTGGCTTTTCTGGTGGCCCGCTATCTGGCCGGGGATTGGGTCCAGGCCCGGTCCGGCGGCATCCTCAAGCGCCTGGTGACCGGCGTGGAGGCCGAGGGCTGGCGCTTCGTGGCCTTCACCCGATTAGTACCGGTGTTTCCCTTCAACCTGCTGAACTACGCCCTGGGGCTCACCCGCATCCCCTTCCTGCACTACCTCATCGCGACCTCCGTCTGCATGGTGCCCGGGGCCCTCGCTTACACCTGGCTTGGCTACGCCGGGCGCGAGGCGGCGGGGGGCGGCGAGGGGCTGATCCAGAAAGGTCTGATCGCGCTGGCCCTGCTGGCCGGGCTAGCCTTCCTGCCGCGATTGATCTCCCGTCTGCGCCAGGGGCCCATGATGCAGGTGACCGAACTCAAGTCCAGGCTGGACGCGGGCGCGCCCCTGCTGGTACTCGACGTGCGCACCGCCGCCGACTTCGACGGCGATCAAGGCCATATCAGCGGCGCGCTGAACCTCCCGTTAGAGGATCTACCCAGCCGCCTGGACGCGCTGGGCACCGACCCCGAGCGTCCCATCGCACTGATCTGCCGCACCGACCGCCGCTCCGCCAAGGCCGCCACCCTGCTGGCGCAGCACGGCTTTGCCCGGGTCCAAGTCATCCAGGGCGGCATGACCGCCTGGCTCGCCAACGGCTGGCCCAGCGCATCGCATCCCACCCAACCGGAGTAACTCCCCATGAAGACCCTGTTCATCCTCAATGACCCCCCCTACGGCACCGAGCGCAGCTTCAACGGTCTGCGCCTGGCCAAGACCCTCGTCGGCAAGGGCGCCCAAGTGACCGTTTTTCTGATGGCCGACGCCGTGGCTTGCGCCAAGAGCGGCCAGAAGGTCCCCCAGGGCTACTACAATCTGGAACTCATGACCAGGTCGATCGGCCGGACCGGCGAGGTCTTGCTCTGCGGGACCTGCATGGACGCCCGCGGCATCACCGATGCCGAATTAGTGGAGGGCGCCCGACGCAGCACCCTGGATGAGCTGGCTGAAGCCACCTTAGCGGCGGACCAAGTACTCGTCTTCTGACAACACCCAACAACCGATCGCGGAGGCCCATCAGTGTCCATTGTCACCACGCCGTCCGACGGCGTCATCGTGTCCCCCGAGGACAATGCGCTAAGCCTGAGCGACCGGCTCGACGAGACGGCGATCGCCACCCTTGGAAGACTAAATTTCGGGGGAACCTCACTCCGCATCTCCACCTCTTTTCCATCCTCGGCTCCCGCCCTGCCCTGTCAACCCAAAGTAGAAATGTCCCCTTCTCTCCAAAATAGAGATGTCCCCTGTTGGCGGCCAGGGAGGGGGTAGAACAGGGGGGTACGCGGGCTGGGCGGGCCAGACGGCAGGAGCCCGGAGGGCGACGGGCGTCTGGCCCGCCCAGCCGGTGGCGCGTGGTCGTGCGGGGGTCAGGGGGCGGCGGGCGAGCTGGCGGTGCGGGTGGCGGCCCTAGCCATGGCCTTGCGCCACGGGTGATCTGGGGCAGGCTTGGCACTCTTCCGTTGTTGCTTTTCTAGAGCGCTATCGACCCGCTCGTTGAGGGTCTTCTCGTCCTCGACCGGCGGTGGGCGCTCCCCCTTGCGGTAGGTGGTGTAGGGCAGTTCGCGGCCCTCCCGGAGCAGCACCACCGCGCCGTTGGCCAGGTCGCAGACGGTCACCTTGGCGCCCCGCAAGCGGTAGCCCGGCCCGGCGTGACGCAGCTGATAGGCGACGTTGCGGTACTGCAGGGTGAGGTTCTTGGACAGGGTCCGCTCCTCCTGCTCCGCCAGCAGCAGGTCCAACGCGCGCGGGCTATGCAGCAGCGGCCGATGGGCGTCCTCTGCGGAACTGGGGGTCACCGCGAAGCGCGCGTTGAAGTCGGCCATGAACGCGGGAAGGTAGGCGTTGGCGCTTTCCAGGTCGCTGAGCCCGCGCATGCGTATTCCACGCCAAGATGGACAGTGATTCCACGGCAAGCCGGACACCTGTTCCAGGGCAAACTGGACACCTGAA
>JBGAUK010000071.1:0-18395 GCA_044228695.1 Chromatiaceae bacterium
CCAACGGCTCGTCCCCCAGCGAGGGCAAAGTACCCTATTATGTAGATCCCAATCCAGTAGTATCAGGCGATTGAGAAGAGCTCCACGGCCGCAAGGCCAGCTCCATGGCATGGGCATTAACTGGAACAGAGGGACACCATGAAATATAAACCTATTTGGACTTTGATGGTTCTGGCCGTCGCTGGCGCCATGATGATCGTCAGTTGCGGCGGGGACAACAAGGGCGGCCCGGCACCTTGGGACACCTCACCCTACGCCACGCGCATCTACATGCTGGCCGCGCAACAGGGGAACCTGACTCCGCTGGACACCGCCGATGACGAGAGCTTGCCAGCCGCGGGTTCCGCGTGGCGGCTGACCCTGGAGGGCCTCAACCCCGGGGCCCTCTGGTACACGGATCGTCCGGGCCGGGCCGTGGGCAACACGCCGCTGAAAGATTACGTGGACACCGTGTGGAGCCGGGTTTACGGGGATATCAATCCCAACGCGACGATTCAATTCGACCTGGGCGCCCAGGGTGGACAGGAGGGGCTCTACATGGTGTTGTCCGCCCCCTCTTATGACGCCGCGTCCAACCGCATGAGTTTCCAGGCGGAAATGCTGAACCACACCCTGGACCCGATGCCCGCCACCCCCCTGAATTTCTCCGAGGTCACGGTCAACGTGCTCAACAATGCCCAGGACGACCAGGAAGTCGTGTCCTACATCCAGTACGCCGACGGGGCCGACCTCTATCCCACGGGCAGGGCGAATGAATTCCAGTTGGTGCTAAGCAACGTCGGCCCGGAGATGTTCTGGGTGGATAACGCGCCGGGGCGCTATTCGGACCAGGCGCCCCTGTCCTACTTCTTTCCGCAGTGGGATTACCTGTTTGGCGACGACCCGCCCAACGCGGCCCTGTTCGGGACCACGTCCGGCGGTGCCTTGAAACTCTTTTTCCTGACCCTGACCGAACCCCTCTTTGACGAGGCCCTGGGGCAGGTGACCTACACCGCCAAGCTCCTGGGGCAGACGTCCGGACCGGTAGAGACCCTCCATCGGGTCAATCTGAACATTGATTCGGGGACCTTTTCGCGCTTCCCCCTGCCAGGCAAGGGCACGGCCTACCAGGCCTTCAGCAAGGGCTACGACCCCTCCACGGCCAACACCCATGTCATCTATTTCGGCAGCGACATCGCCCGCAAGCAAGTGGCATCGCTATGGGGAACCCAGTCCTATCTTTCGGAAAGCTGCGCCCCCTACTGCCGGGACGACCTGAAAACCCTCACGGGCATGGGTATCAACCTGATCCGCCTCTATGACTGGGACCCGCGCAACGATCACAGCCAGTTCCTGGATTACGCCCATAAGCTGGGGATCAAGGTGGTGGTGCCCATCAGCAACTGGCTGCCGCAGAACCCAGGGGCCTGGGATGCCCAAGTCCCCCTCTACTTCAAGTTCGGCAACTACGGCAACAGCACCGGAACCGACTGGCACCCGGCCGTGGCCGGCGTCATCATCTCCAATGAGCTGGACAACGATGACGCGGCATACAGCCAGGCCATTGGCCTGGTGGCACGCTTCCTCCAGGAGGCCGACAAACAGGGCTTCAGCACCAGTGTGCCCGTGGGCATACCTGTGACCTTTGTTCCCCGCGGCGCCCCCTACGGCCCGGGTGGTCAAAACATGCCGGGCTGGAACCAGTTCAGCAAGCTGTTGACCGATCCCCGCACCGCGCCTTACCGGGACCGGCTGATGCTGTGCCCCAACACCTACAACTCCAAGGACTACCTCTTTACCAACGCGGAGAGCACGGGTCAGGGCTGGGTCCAGTTGACCTACCAGCAGTTCGGCGCCCCCATCCTCTTCACCGAAATCGGCTACAGCCGTGTCAAAAGCGATTACACCCCGGACTACATCAAGGATCAGTTAGAAGGGGTGCTGACCTACCAAAAGGCGCACCCGGAGCAAATTCTCGGGGCCTGCCACTTCCAGTTCTCGGACAAGGTCTGGAAACAGGGCGGTAATGATACGGAGGGCGCCTTCGGCTCCTTCACCCACGGCGCAATTCTGAAGCAAATTCAGACGGTACAGGGCGACTTCAGCTACTGGCCAGGCGATCCGGCTATCGATTACGGCATCCTGACTATAGACAAACTGGAACCGACCTCGACCTACAATCCCGTGATCCAGGCCTATCAATAGCCTCTCCGGCGGGTTCCTTGGGGGACAAGGGGCCCGCCGGCCATGCACAGGAAGGGGCCGAGACATTCACCCACCCGGGACCATCAATAGACCTCGGGAATGAATCTAAAGGGATAATCGGGCGACTTGTAGCGGTCCAGCTTCTTGCGATCCGGCAGTTTGACCTTCTCGTGGGGCACCTCCTCGTAGGGGATGCGACTCAGCAGATGGTGGATGACATTGAGCCGCACCTGCTTCTTGTTTTCGGAATTGGCGACGAACCAGGGGGCCCAGGCGCTATCGGTGGCGGCAAACATCTCGTCGCGTGCCTTGGTGTAATCATCCCAGCGGCTATAGGACTTGAGATCCATGGGCGACAGCTTCCAAATCTTGCGGCCATCGTCGATACGCCCCTCCAGCCGGCGAGTCTGTTCCTCCGGACTGACCTCCAGCCAGTATTTGATGAGGATGATGCCCGAATCGACCATGGCACGTTCAACCAGGGGGGTCATCTTCAGAAATTTTTGGGCCTGCTCCTCGGTACAGAAGCCCATGACCCGCTCGACCCCGGCGCGGTTATACCAACTGCGGTCGAAGATGGCGACCTCGCCCGCCGCCGGGAGATGTCTCATGTAACGCTGGGCATACATCTGGGTCTTTTCCCGTTCCGTCGGGGCGGGCAGCGCCACCACCCGGAAGACTCGAGGACTCACCCGCTCGGTGATCGCCTTGATGGTGCCGCCCTTGCCGGCCCCATCGCGGCCCTCGAAGACGAGGCACACCTTCAGCCCCTGGTGTACCACCCACTCCTGCAGCTTGACCAGTTCCACATGCAGCTTGGCCAGCTCCTTGTCGTAAAGCTTCCGGGTTAGCGGGGCAAGCGGTTCCTGAACGGGGGCCTGGATTTCTTCTTTCTTCTTCTTGTGTTTAGCCATGATGGGAACCTCGATGTTCGTGTGCCTGAAGGGATTGGGCATCGGGAAGGTTATCGGGAGCGTTCGCGCCCTTCGCCTTACCAGCCTAAGGGAAACTATAGACCACCAGGGCCAGTGTCAACGTGAAGGATAAAGGGGGACTTGGCTCGCGGCTAGGGGTGCCCAGCCCTATACCGACCTACCCGCCCGCTCCAAAGTCGGCACCGGGCGCGGGCCTTGCCCTATACTCCCCCGCCATGGTCGGCGCCGCGGACAAGGCCAGGTCCCAGGCCCTTGTCCCGGTTACGCCCTTCGCTCCCCTGGTACCCCCTCTGGATAGATGATGCGATGCTCAACACCGCCCCCACCCACTACAAGCCGCATCAATTCATCAATATTTATTTGCAACTTGGCAAATTGCTTTTCTTGAATGGGGCGACAATCCAGCGGGTCGTCGACAGCATCGGCGCCATGAAGAAGTATCTGGGCGGCGATGATCTGCAGGTCATGATTGCTTACGACGGCCTGGTGATCACCGACATTAACGGCAGGCACTTTCACACGCGCGTGGAAAGACGTAACACCTTTGTCGCCTTCAATATCGAGGTGCTCATCGAAGTCAGCAAATTGATCCGCAACCTGGCGGTCGAGCGTCCGACGATTATGGAGATCAAGCAACGTCTGGACGAAATTTCCAGGTTGCATTCAGCCCTGAGGGGTTGGGGCCTGCATCTTCTGGTAGGCCTGGTCGCCTTCGCCTTTGGTATTATCAACGGGGCCGACGCCACGGCCAGCGCGGCCATTTTTCCGGCGGCGATGCTCCTGAGCTTCGTCAAATCCAGCTTGCTGGCGCGCGGCCATAATCTCTACATGAGCGTGTTTCTTGCCGGGCTGACGGGGGTCCTGTTAGCCGGTTTTCTGGCGAGCCTGTTGGGCACCCGCACCGGCCTGGTGGCGATCATCGCCGTGCTGCTGCCACTTATCCCCGGTTTTCCCCTCATCAATGCTGGCTTTGATATTCTGCGTAATCACAACACGGTGGCTTGGGGCCGGCTGGCCTTTGCCGCCATGATGATCGTGATCCTGACCCTGGCCGCGAGCGTACCCCTCCTGGTGTTTTTCGATGCCTTGCAGGTTGAAACGGCGCCGCAAATGGGCTATTGGCTCGTACGGCTCGCGGATGGACTCTTTGCCGGCCTGGCGGCGATGGGCCTGGGTCTCTTGTTCAATGTCCCCGGACGCTTCATCCCCCTGCTGGGTCTGGGCGCGATTCTGGCGCGCGGTCTGCGCACGGAGCTCATGGTTGTTGGCGGCATGGACATGGCGGTGGCGGCCTTTTTAGGCGCGGCGGCGGTGTCCTTGCTTATGTCGCTGATCGCACGGCGCGGCCACTTCCCGGCGGCGGTGTTCGCCCTGATTTGCGTGCTGCCGATGGTTCCGGGGTTCCTAGCGATCGATGGCTTAAACCATTTATTTTTGTTCACCCAATTGGCCCCGACGGCGGTACCCCCTGAAATGGCGGCGCATACCCTGCAGACCCTGCTGAAGACGGTCTTCACGGTCAGCGCCTTGGTGTTTGGCGTGATTTTCCCGGTATTTCTGATCGAGGGGCGCAGCCCGCGGGTCTAGGTCGGGGACTTACCGGCATCTCTCACCGAACGCTGGCAGTCCTGAGGATCAGGGCCTGGGGTTCAAACCATTTAACTTGCGCCATAAGGAGCTTGAATCCATGAGGCATCTGTTTCGCATCGGCGGTTTTCTGTCCTTCATCGGGATGATGTTCCTCAACGCCTTCGTGGACCTGGGCCACAAGATCATCATCCAGAACACCCTCTTCAAGACCTACGACGGCGATACCCAGATCCTGCTGACCGCCATCGTCAATGCCCTGATCCTGCTACCCTTCGTCCTCTTGTTTTCACCCTCGGGTTTCCTCGCCGACCGCTTCTCCAAGCCCAAGGTGATGCGCGTCTCGGCCTGGGCGGCGGTCATCATCACCCTGGGCATCACCGCCTGCTACTACCTGGGCTGGTTCTGGCCGGCCTTCGCCATGACCTTCCTGCTCGCTGCCCAGAGCGCCATCTACTCCCCCGCCAAGTACGGCTACATCAAGGAACTGGTGGGCAACGAGACCCTGGCGACGGCCAACGGCTGGGTCCAGGCCACCACCACCACCGCCATCCTCTTCGGTATCTTCTTTTTCTCGGTGCTCTTCGAGCATTACCTGAGCGGCATGAGCTACTCCACACCGGGAGAGGTGATGCACCTGATCGCCCCCCTGGGATGGCTGCTGGTCCTGGCCTCCCTGGCCGAGGCGGGCCTCTCCTACCGCCTGCCTCAGAAGCACGTCGTGGAAAAGATCACCTTCGATTGGGGCCAGTACCGGCGCGGCCGCTACCTGCGGGACAACCTCCACGCCGCCGCCAGCAACCGGGTGATCTGGCTGTCCATCATCGGCCTCAGCGTCTTCTGGTCCATCTCCCAGGTGATCCTGGCGGTCTTCCCGGCCTTCGCCAAGGAGACGCTGGGGGAGACCAACACCGTGGTCATTCAGGGCCTGCTGGCCTGCTCCGGTCTCGGCATCATCCTGGGCTCCATCGTCGCCGGCAAGGTCTCGCGCGACTACATCGAGACGGCCCTGATCCCGGTGGGGGCCATTGGCATCGCCATCGCCCTCTTCCTGGTCCCTGGCCTCCAGTCCTCCTGGGCCCATGCCTTCAATTTCCTCATGATCGGCGTCCTGGGCGGCTTCTTCCTGGTGCCCCTCAATGCCCTGATCCAGTTTAACGCTGGCGAGCAGGGCCTGGGCCGGGTGCTAGCCGCCAATAACTTCATTCAGAACATCTGGATGCTGGCCTTCCTGGGTGTCACCGTCGCCGCCGCCTATGTCGAGATCGGCGACGTCACCCTCATCCTCGGGCTCGCCCTGGTGGCTCTGATCGGAGCCCTCTACACCCTCTACCAACTCCCCCAGTCCCTGGTGCGGTTCCTCATTCGGCACCTGGTGGCCACCCGCTTCCGGCTCAAGGTCCTCGGCCTGGATAACCTGCCGGCCCAGGGCGGGGTCATGCTGCTCGGCAACCACATCAGTTGGCTGGACTGGGCCCTGGTGCAGATGGCCTGCCCGCGTCCGGTGCGCTTCGTCATGGAGCGGGAGATCTATGAGCGCTGGTACCTGAAGCGTTTCCTGGACTTCTTCGAGGTAGTGCCCATCTCCCGTGGCAGCAGCCGTCATGCCATCGCCACCCTGGCCCGGCTGCTGGAGGCGGGCGAGGTGGTGTGCATCTTCCCCGAGGGGACCATCAGCAAGAACGGCCAGGTCTCCGAGTTCAAGCGCGGCTTCGAGCTCTCGGCGCGCCAGGTCGCGGCGGGGACCAACGCGGTCCTGGTGCCCTTTTACCTGCGCGGCTTGTGGGGTACCTGGTTTTCCTACGCCACCGCCACCCTCCGCCGGAGCCGGGAGGAGGGCCGGTTAAGGGCAGTGGTGGTCGCCTTTGGTGAGCCCCTGCCCCTGGCGTCGAGTGCCGAACAGGTCAAACAGGCGGTCTTCGAGTTGTCCGTCACGACCTGGGAGGACTATGTCCGGGGCTTGCCCACCCTGCCGGTCAGCTGGCTGCGTACCGCCAAGCGGGCCCCGGGCCAGGTGACCCTGATCGAATCCAGCGGCACCCACCTGACAAATCGGCGACTGATCGCCGCCGTCCTGCTCTTCACCCGGCGCATCCGCCGCCTGGCCCCGGAGCCCGCCCTCGGCATCCTACTCCCCGCCAGCAGCGCCTGCGCTATCGCCAACCTGGCGGGGCTCATGGCCGGCAAGCAGGTGGTGAATCTCAACTACAGCAGCCACCCGGATTCCCTGCGCGCCGCCATCGCCAGCGCCGGCATCCGGCATATCATCACGGCGGACCGTTTTCTGACCCGACTCGCCGCCCGTGGCATCGACCTCGACGCCACCCTGAGCGAGGTCAGCCTGCACCCCATGGAGGCCCTGCGGGCCGACATCGGCAAGGTCGCCTCCCTGGGAATGCTCTTCCTGGCCGCCCTGCTCCCGGCCGGCGCCCTCTTCACCCTCTTCGGACGCCGCACCCAACCGGGGGACACCGCCGCCATCCTCTTCTCCAGCGGGAGCGAGGGCACCCCCAAGGGCGTGGAGCTGACTCATCGCAACATCATGGCCAATATTCGCCAGATCTCGGACCTGCTCAACACCCGGGCCAATGATGTCTTCATGGCCAATTTGCCCCCCTTCCACGCCTTCGGCCTCACCGTCACCACCTTCCTGCCCCTGGTGGAGGGCATCCCTATGGTCTGCCACCCGGACCCGACCGATGCTTTCGGCAGCGCCAAGGCCATAGCCCGCTACCGTGCCACCGTGCTATTCGGCACCTCCACCTTCCTGCGCCTCTACACCAAAAACCGCAAGGTCCACCCCCTCATGCTAGCTTCCCTGCGGCTGGTGGTGGCGGGGGCCGAGCGCCTGGCCCCGGACGTGCGCGAGGCCTTCATGCTCAAATTTCAGAAGTCCCTCTACGAGGGTTATGGGGCCACCGAGACCACGCCAGTGGCCAGCGTCAATGTCCCGGACACCCTGGATACGGATAACTGGAAGATTCAGACCGGCTCCCGCCCCGGCACCGTGGGCCTGCCCCTGCCCGGCACCAGCTTCCGCATCGTGGACCCGGTCACCCTGGAGACCCTGAACCCGAGCGAGGACGGCCTCATCCTCATCGGCGGAGTGCAGGTCATGAAGGGCTATCTGCAGGACCCGGAGAAAACCGCGGCGGCGGTGGTCGAGTTGGATGGCATGCGCTGGTATAAAACGGGTGACAAGGGCCACCTGGACGCGGACGGCTTCCTGACCATCGTGGACCGTTACTCGCGCTTCGCCAAGGTCGGCGGCGAGATGATCAGCCTGGGGGCGGTGGAGGAACAGGTGCGGCGGGTCCTGGCGCAGCCGGAGCTGGAACTGGCCGCGGTCAACATTCCCGACGAGCGTAAGGGCGAACAGATCCTGCTGCTGGTAGCCGCGGACCTGGACCCAGAGGCCCTGCGCCGGTCCCTATTGACCGCCGGCGTCAACCCCCTGAGCATCCCCGCCGAGGTGCGCCGGGTGGACGCCATCCCCAAGCTCGGCACTGGCAAGACCGACTTCGGCGGGGTCAAGCGCCTAGCCCTGGCGGGCTAGGCACGGGGCGTAGCGCTACTTGCGCCGCATGGCATTCTTCACCGAGGTCACGCCGGGGACCTCGGTCGCCAGCTTGACCGCCTTGTCGATGTTCTTTTGCGACCTGACAAAGCCACTCAATTGCACCACGCCCTTATAGGTTTCGACGTTGATCTCCGCCGACTTGAGCGCTGGGTCGGCGAAGATTGCGGACTTAACCTTGGCGGTAATGACGGTGTCATCTACATATTGCCCGGTTCCCTCCTGGGTCGGAGTCTCGGCGCAGCCCAGCAGTGAGGTGAGCAGGATAACGAAGAAAACGGTGGTGAAACGATGGATCAGTCTCATGGTGATACTCCGGGTAAAGGATGGGTCGGGTGGATGGATGGATGGCCAGGCGTCAGATCACTTGAAATGCGACTGGAACTGATGGACCGAGTCCTTGAAGGCCTCCCATACCCGGTCACTATTGGCCTTGAATTGCATCCAGGAGTCCTCGGTCGCCGCCTTGATGGCCGCCAACTGCTCCTCACCTTCTTGACGCTTGGCGCGCAGCGTAGCGAGCAGTTCCTGATATCGCACCTTGTCCTCCTCCTTGGCCTGCGCCACCTTGACCTCAAGGGTGTCCATTTCCGCATTCCACTCATCGAGCCGCTGCTTGGTCGCGGCGACATATTCGTCTCTGGTTATCATGGGGGATTGCTCCTGTTCTGAGTTGATGACCGGCAAACCGCCGGCATTGAGTTAGCACGGCGCGGGTGGATAAGTTGTCTGGTGTATCAGCGCCCCGAAGGCCCTCGGTACAAAAGGGGTGATGGTCCGACCGGCTACCCAATCCGCAGGTTGTTGATGGGACCCAGGACCCCGAAAGCGGTCAACAGCCACAGCACCACGGCAATGACGACCACCACGTTCAGGATCTTCTTGATGGTCCCGTCCATGGGTATGTAGTTATTGATAAGCCACAGGATGACGCCCACGACCACAAGGGTGAGGACCAAATTGATTAACGGCATTATTGTTCTCCGGCAAAACGCGGTTGCTTTAGGGGACGCCAAGTGGCTTGGAGCGGATGATGTTTCGCCAGCCCGCTTAGGCGCCGAACGTAATTTAAGAATGACGCACGCGCCCGGTCCTGTCGGTACGCCAGCGCACATTTTCTGGGCGGTGGTATGGTCGGCAAAGAGGGCCTCATCGGGTTTGTGCTGTCCAGTGTCGGCCTGCACGCCCTGATGACAACCGGGACGCTTGATGGCTATAGCAGGCAAAGACCCATCTGGGAGGGATCGGCATGAAGGGCAATCATGCGGCTTGTGGCACTACCGTCCAGTGCGGGCGGCATCATTAACGGACTACCCTGTCGGGAGGAGTCGACCGAGGGATGTTATGACCGAATCCACCGTGTTGAAAAAAGCAACTTGTCCACCGATCAGCGCGGCATCATCTGCTGACGGCAGTTACTCTGGGCGGCGGCAACTTCAATTATCGAGGGCGGCTGCTGTGCGGCGGACGGGCCGCTCGGGACGCGACCGCCACACGGCAGCGCAAGTCTCCTAACTAATGGCCTTTCTTCAGGTCTGACTTGAGGTCACCCACGGCAGCCTGGACCTTACCGGCATTCTTTTGAACGTGGCCCTCGAGTTCAACTTCCTTATTGCCGACCAGATGGCCGGCGACTTCCTTGACCTTGCCTTTCGCTTCTTGGTAACGGCCTTTAACTTGATTTTTGTTCATGAGGGGTATCCTGATATGACGTTGAGACATGACCCTGCGGCCACGGTCCGAGCGGAGGAAGAGGACTTCCCATCGCTAGGGAGCCAGACTAAGCCCATAATCACACCGGATCGGTGCACCAACGTACGGAGAGGCGGATAAGTCGGGATGAGGCGCCGTACCCGGCATCAATGGGGCGATACCGTACCGATATCACCGGATGTTGCGGTTTAGTCTTGGCGAGACCATCTCAAGCCGAAATTAACGGATTACCACGCGGGTGGCTAACACTCCGCCCGGCCCGGATTCCTTCCAGCCCACTCCAGGAGGCAGCCGCTTATCATGACCCCTGATCCACAACCCGCCGACACCGAGGCTTGCCAGCCCCCTCCGGCCACGATTCGGGACCAGACCCCGGACGCCCTGGCCGCCCTCATCGGCCTCAACCCGCCACCTAGCCGGCGGCGGGCTTGGTATTGGCTTGTGGGTCTCGGACTGCTGGCCCTGGGGGTGGCGGCCTGGTTTCTGCTTGAAGCCCCCGCCCCGGATGGCCCGCGCTTCATCACCGCGACGGTCGAACGGGGCGACCTCACGGTCAAGGTCACCGCCACCGGGCAGTTGCAGCCGGTCACCCAGGTGGACGTGGGCACCGAGGTCTCGGGTACCATCGACCAGGTCAGCGTGGACTTCAACGACCGCGTCACTCAGGGCCAGGTCCTGGCCCGCCTCGACCCCGACACCTTCCAGGCCAAGCAGCGCCAGTCCCAGGCCGCCCTGATGCTGGCCCAGGCCAGCGTTACCGAGGCCCAGGTCACCGTCACCGAGACCGCGAGCAAGTTGGGGCGTGTCCACGACATGATCGCCAAGCGCCTCTCCTCCCCCGAGGAACTCGACACCGCCGCCGCCGCCGCGGGCCGCGCCGAGGCCGCACTGGCGGTGGCCCGGGCCAAGGTCGAGCAGGCCCAGGCCCAACTCGACGCCGACAACCGCACCCTGGAGAAATCCGCGATTCGGTCCCCCATCGACGGCACCGTCCTCAAGCGCCAGGTCGAACCGGGCCAGACCGTCGCCGCCTCCCTCCAGACCCCGGTGCTCTTCACCCTGGCCGAGGACCTGACCCAAATGGAGTTGAATGTCGCCGTGGACGAGGCCGACGTAGGCCAGATCAAGGCGGGCCTGACGGCGGAGTTCACCGTGGATGCCTATCCCAACCGCCGCTTTCCGGCGACCATCACCCAGGTTCGCTACGCCCCGGAGACCATCAATGGGGTAGTGACCTATGCCGCCCTCCTGTCCCTGGACAACCGGGATCTCTCCCTGCGCCCCGGCATGACCGCCACCGCCGAAATCATCGCCCGCGAGGTCAAGGACGCGGTGCTGGTGCCCAACGGGGCCCTGCGCTTCACCCCGCCCGCGCCGAAGACCGCCAAGGAGGATAGTCGCGGCCTGGTCGGGATGCTGCTGCCCAGCCGCCCCCCCTCCAGCCGGAGCAAGGGGGGCAAGGACGCCACCACCGGCAAGGGCGCCCAGGTCTGGATCTTGAGGGAGGGCGTGCCGACGGCGGTGGCGGTCAAAAGTGGGGCCACCGATGGCACCCTGACGGAGATTCTGGACGGCAGCCTGGAGCCGGGGATTGAGGTATTGGTGGACCTGGAGCGAACGGGGACTAAGCCATGACCCTGGCTGGGGCAACCCCATCAGGCGCCCACACCCAACCCCAGGCCGCCCCCATCCTGCTCGAATTCCGCCAGGTCTCTAAGGTATATGGGGCCGGTACCGCAGCGGTGCGCGCCCTGGATGCCGTGGACCTCCAGATCCGCGAGGGGGAATTCGTCGCGGTCATGGGCCCGAGCGGTTCGGGCAAGTCCACCGCCATGAATATCCTGGGCTGTCTGGATACCCCCAGCGCCGGCTCCTACCGTTTTCGCGGCGTGGGCGTCGAGACCCTGAGTCGGGACCAACGCGCCCGGTTACGGCGTAATTACCTGGGCTTCGTCTTTCAAGGCTTTAATCTCCTCAATCGCACCTCAGCCCTGGAGAACGTGGAACTACCCCTCATCTACCGCCGCATCCCCAGCGGCCAGCGCCACACCCAGGCGGCGGCGGCCCTGGCCCTGGTTGGCCTTACCGGTTGGGAGACCCACACCCCGGGCGAGTTATCTGGCGGCCAACAGCAGCGCGTCGCTATCGCCCGCGCCATCGTCACCCAGCCCAGCCTGCTGCTGGCGGACGAGCCGACCGGCAACCTGGACAGCGCCCGCAGTCACGAGATCATGGAGCTGCTGACCTGGCTCAACCGGGACCGGGGCATCACCATCCTCATGGTCACCCATGAGTCGGAAATGGCCGAATACGCCCATCGCGTCATCCATTTCCGCGATGGCCGGGTGACTGACGACGGCCTCGGTGGCCCCCGGGCTGCCTCCGGCACCGGGGCTAATCAAGAGGAGACCGCCTGATGCTCTGGAATGCCCTGCTCCTCGCCCTGCGGGAGATCCGTCGCAATGTCCTGCGCTCCATCCTGACCATCCTGGGGGTGGTCATCGGCGTGGCGGCGGTCATCATCATGGTCACCCTGGGAGGCGGCGCCACCCGCTCGGTCTCCTCCCAGATCGAATCCATGGGCACCAATCTGCTCATGATCCGCATGGGCCAGAGCATGGGTCCCGGCTCCGGCATCGGCGTCCCGCCCTTCAAGATCGAGGACGCCATCGCCCTCCAGCGCGACATCCCCAGTATTCGCGTCCTGGCGCCCTCCGCCAGCCAAACCGCCACCGCCATCGCTGGCAACAACAGTTGGTCCACCTCCGTCACCGGCACCGACAACCGCTATCTGGATGTCCGTAACTGGCCCCTGGAACGGGGGCGTCCCTTCACCGAGGGCGAATTACGCGCCGGCCAGGCGCTATGCCTGATTGGCGCCACAGTCAGCAAGGAACTCTTCGGCGAGCAGGACCCCATCGGCGAGAGCCTGCGCATCAAGACGATCTCCTGCAAAATCATCGGCCTGCTCTCCGCCAAGGGCCAGAGCAGCATGGGCCGGGATCAGGACGACCTCATCCTCATGCCCCTGCGCGCCTTCCAGCGGCGCATCGCCGGCAATCAGGACGTGACCCTGATCCAGGTCTCGATCAAGGATGGGGAATCCACCGAGCGGGCCAAGGCGGACATCGAGCGCCTGCTGCGCGAGCGCCGCAAGATCGACGCCACCGAGCAGGACAACTTCGGCGTCAACGACATGAAGGAACTCACCAAGATGCTGACGGGAACCACTCAGGTGCTCACCACCCTGCTCAGCGCCGTGGCCGCCGTCAGCCTGCTGGTGGGCGGCATCGGCATCATGAACATCATGCTGGTCTCCGTCACCGAGCGCACCCGGGAGATCGGCATCCGCCTGGCCATTGGCGCCCTAGAGCGGGAGGTGCTGATGCAATTTCTGGTCGAGGCGGTCGTCCTCTCATCCCTGGGCGGCATCCTCGGCATCCTTCTCGCCCTGGGGGCCTCCCTGGCCCTCGCCGATCTGCTCAAGGTCCCCTTCATCTTCAATGGCGGCATTGTCCTCACCGCCTTCCTCTTCTCCGCTGCCGTTGGCATCATCTTCGGCTACTTCCCCGCCCGCCGCGCCGCCCGGCTCGATCCCATCGAGGCTTTGCGGCGGGAGTAGGCGCCAGCGCCCAAGCGGCATGCCGGGGGCAAGACACGCCGGCGTCCTGCCCGGGTGCCAGGCAGCGCCCTCCCTAGCGTACCGAAGCCCGCCCTAACCAGGCCTCAATTCCGATTAAACTCAACAGCAGCCCTGTCACGGGGCCATCTCGACCTGGATGATCACTAACCTGCACGGGGAAACCGCCGATGACACTTACCGCAGCCGTCACCCTCCCTTCCGAGGTAGTGACCTTCTGGTTCTCCGCTACCGTCCGGCCGCTCTGGTTCGCGGCGACCGCAACGTTTGACCAAGCCTTGCGCGGGCGCTTCCTCGCTACCTACCGGGCAGCAGCGGCGGGCGAACTGGCGGATTGGGAGATCACGCCCGAGGGGGCCTTGGCCCTGGTGATTGTCCTGGATCAGTTCCCACTCAACATGTTCCGGGGTCGGCCGGAGGCCTTTGCCACCGAGGCTGCGGCCCGGGGGGTGGCGGAAAGGGCCATCGCCCGGGGGCTGGATCAAGCACTGCCACCCGACCAGCAGATGTTTCTCTTCATGCCCTTCATGCACAGTGAGGCCCTGGCGGATCAGGAGCGCTCGGTGCGCCTGTTCCAGCAGCCGGGGCTGGAGCAGTCCTTGGGTTTCGCCCGCCATCATCGGGGGCTGATCCAACGCTTTGGCCGCTTTCCGCATCGCAATGCCATCCTGGGGCGGGCCAGCACGGCCGAGGAAGAGGCCTATCTGGCCTCCCCGGAGGCCTTTCATGGATGAGGAGTCATACGGGTCTCCGGCACCGGGCCCACCCGGGAGGTCGGCATCCACCACTAAGTCATCGCCGCCCTGGAGAGAAACGGACACTGGTCCGCGGCTGCCGCCGACTCCCAGGGTCAGGAGCACTTTGACTCAGCCCGAAGGATGTCATGAATTTCCCGCTTAAATATGTCGGGATCGCAGGTCTCCAGGAACTCCACTTGGCGGTGCCAACCGACCCGGACTTGATCGGACTCCTTCCAGGTCGGATAGTGGCGCCCTGTTCTGTGTAGCTGGAGACCGGACATGACCGATACCGCAAGCCTTGAGACCACCAAACCCCAACGGCACGGGAGCCACCCCAAGAGCGGGCGCGGCACTCAGACCCGCCAGCGCCGCGAGACCATCCCGCCCCCGGCCATGCCCAGGTCCGGGCAGACCGCCGCGGGGTCCGCCGCGGGGATCGAGTATCACGAGCTGGTCCAGACCCCGGGCGTGGCCTCCGCCCGGATCATCTGCACCGACTATTGCGCCGACCAGATAGAGATGCGGGAGATAGCGGACATCCCCGCCTTCCTCGCCACGCACCGCCCGGCCTGGACCCAGGTGCGCTGGATCCACGTCGAGGGCCTGCGGGACCACGCGACCATCCGTGTCCTGGCGGAGAAATACCAGTTGCACCCCCTAGCCATCGAGGATGCCCTGGACCCTCACCACCGCCCCAAGGCCGAGGATTATCCGGGTATCGGCGATCTCCCGGGACGCCTGTTCGTGATCGCCCGCCGGGTCCAGTTGGTGGACGGCGAGCTACGCGGCGAGCAGACCAGCCTGTTCCTCGGCCGTAACACTCTGCTGAGTTTTCAGGAGACCGGGTGCGTCGCCATGGACGAGGTCCGCCAGCGCTGCGCGAACGAGCGCTCGCGCCTGCGCCAGAATGACGTGAGTTTCCTGCTCTACTCCCTCCTCGACGCCCTGGTGGACCGCTTCTTTCCCATCCTGGACGAGACCTCCAGCCACCTGGAGGACGCCGAGGAAGATGTCCTGACCCGGCCGCACCGACAAAGCCTCCAGGCCATCCACCTGATCAAGCGCGACCTGGTCATGATTCGCCGCATCGCCTGGCCCATGCGCGAGCTTATCACCCAGCTCCAGCGCGAGCCCCACGAGGGCCTGTCCCAGATTACCCAGACCTATTTTCGCGACGTCTACGACCACTGCGTCCAGATCATCGACCTGATCGAGACCTACCGCGAGATCGCCTCCACGGTGGCGGAGACCTATGTCTCCATCATCTCCAACCGCACCAACGACATCATGAAGGTGCTGACCATCATCGGGACCATCTTCATCCCCCTGACCTTCATCGCCGGGGTTTACGGGATGAACATGTACATTCCCGAGAATGAATGGCCCTGGACCTACGCCGTCTTCTGGGTGGTGTGCCTGGGCATCGCCGGCTTCATGCTATGGCGCTTCTGGCGCGGCGGGTGGTTCACCACCCATGATTTCAGAGCCGTGCCCCAGCGGCATCGCGCGCTCGTCCCAACCCCTTCCTCGCACGAGGAATCAAGGCATGGATAAACAGGATGGGCAGGATAAAAGATCAAAAAAACAATAAGGTAGATTTGCTAGTCACCCATGGGCGGCACGACGGATGCCCCTGCCGGGTCAGGCAGCCAGTCCCGCCAGCCACTCGGCGGCATCGGTAATACGGATCCCCGACCGGTATTCCTCCTGCCGCAGATCACGGACCAGTTGAATGGCCTCGACCCCGGGGAAGCGGCTGGCGAAATTGGCCAGGGCCCGGTGCGGGGAGTTGTCGGAGAGTTTACATTCGACGAGGTGGGTGAGCCGGTTGTCGTCCCCGAGGGCAAAATCCACTTCGGCGCCGTCCTTGGTGCGCAGATAGTACAAACCCGCGGGGCGGCCTTGGACGTCCTGGAGAAAGTGGATCTGTTTCAAGAGCATGGTGGCGACAGCATTTTCCAGTCGAATCCCCTCGTCGCCCCGCACCAGTCCCGTATCAAAGAAATAGACCTTAGGGGTTTGCAGAATGGCCCGCGCCAGGTTGCGGTGCCAGGGCGGCACGGCGAAGACGATATAGAGGGCCTGGAGGATGTCGAGATAGCGCTTGAGGGTGGTGGGCGACACGGCCAGGTCGCGGGCGATGGAGGCCAGGGACAGCGGCGAACCAACCCTTTCGCGCAGCAATTCGACGAAGAGCCGCATGGTATTGATCTCCTGAAGGCGAGAAAACTCCAGCACGTCCTCGCGGATGAGATCGGTGAAATACTGCCGCCGCCAACGATCGGCATCCTCGGTCTTTTCGGCCAGGCAGGGCTCGGGGAAGCCGCCCCGTTCCAGGATACGCGCGAGGGCCGCCGCCGCTGAACCGCCCTGCTGGTCCCGCCATTCCCGCACCGAGAGTGGGTGCAGGCGGAATGCCAGGTAACGACCAGCCAGCGAATCGCCGCTTTGGCGCCAGGTTTCCATGCGCGCGCTGCCCGTGACCAGCAGGGCCTGTCCCGCTGGCTTACCATCCACGGCGCCCTTGAGCCAGTTTTTCCAGTCCGGCATCTTGTGGATCTCGTCCAGTGCCAGAAGGCCCGCATTGGGGTTCCAGCTCTGCCGATTCAGGATGTTACGGTCTCCCAGGACATCCCAGTTGAGGTATTGGGCGGGAGGAAAGCCGGTCATGACCTGGCGGCAAAGGGTGGTCTTGCCCACCTGGCGTGGACCGGTGAGCAGGACCATCTTACGGCGGAGGTCGGTCGCAATCTGATTCAGGAGGTAACGGTTCATGCCGACTATTCTAGCGACTACTGGAAGAAAGTCGCGACTATCTTCCAGTAGTCGCTACAAAAGTCGAAAAAAGGCCTTCACCAGTTGCCGAAAGCCTGGATTCCCCCTCTTCAACACTTCGCCAACGAGGGGGTCGGCCAGGTGATTTTCAGGCAGGAGCAACCTGATGCCCCTGTAGCTCTCGACGAAAACCCCAAAGTGTCGCGACCCGCAAGGATCACATGGCGGAGACATCATGACCGCTATTTCAGCAGGGCAAAGCCCAGGTTCACCAGCAGGGCATTGGCCGTATCCGCGAACAGGGCGGTAGCCAGGGTGACCGCCAGGAGAGCCTTGGGGGCCGGGCCGAAGGTCGCCGTCAGACGATTCATGACCCCCAGCCCCACGGGCATGGCGCCCATGGCAACGCCGATGAAACCACCAGAGGCCACGGCGCCCTCATGGCCCCGGCCCAGCAGTGGATAGACCAACAGCAGGCCCACCAGGCTTACGATGGCTACCTGGACAACCAGGGTGACGAGCAACGGCAGGATGAAGGCCTCCAGTTCCCAGAGCTTGAGGCCCATCATGCTGATGGCCAAAAAGAGGCGCAGAGCCACGGTACCCGTCAACTCCGCCACCACCATGTCCACGGGATGGCGGAGCAGGTCGGCGCCATTGGTGAGCACCACGGCCACGGCCATGACGGCGAGGAAGCCTGGCATCACAATGCCTTCTTGTGCGGCCCACTGGCGCAGTACCTCCCCCAGGGCCAGGCAAAAGGCGATCACCAGGGTGATGACCAGCCAACGGTCCGAGTTGAGGAGTTCACCCGAGGTGAAGTGCGGGGCGGGTTCCGGGATCAGGGCGGCGGCCCGGGAAGCCCCCCCGGCCAGGTGGGGCTCGCGCCGCATCAGCCAGGAGGCCAGGGGCCCCGCCGCCAAGCCACCGGCGATCAGGCCTAGGGTGGCACAGGCCATGCCCACCTCCAAAGCACCTTCTAAACCTTGAGCGGGGGCGGGGGGGGGGCGGGGGTCATCGCGGAATAAGCGGCGATCCCGTGAAATAGCGGTATCAGGGATCATGCCGTAGTGATGCAGCAGGGGTCAGCCCCTCATTGCCCGTCAATATCGTTCATAGCGGCAGGATGCGTACTCGGCTTCGTCCCGGCTCTACCACCACGAGCGCGCCGCTTTCCAGATCAGTGCGAAAGCGACGCAAGGACTGGATCAATACCGATCCGATCTGCTCCGGCAGCACCCGTG
>JBGAUK010000072.1:0-18377 GCA_044228695.1 Chromatiaceae bacterium
CCAAGGCGTCGAAGAGGGTGTCGTCGGTGTCGATGGCGTCGCTGAAACTTTGCACGGCGGCGCGGAAGAGGCCGGGCAGGCCCTGGGCCTGGATGTGGTGGCGCCAGCGGGCGACAGTGGCGGCGGGGTCGGGTAGGAGTTGGGGCCGGTAGACGAGCAGCAGGGGCTTGTCGTCGACGCGGATGTAACGGGGGTCGCGGAATATCGGCTCAAGCTCGGCGATGAAGGCAAGGTCGTCTGCGGGGGAGTGCTGCTGGCCGATGAGGACGTCCTGTTCCTCACCGTCCCAGCGGCGGGTCCAGTTTTCGTTGGCCCAGCAGAGGCAGAAGGGCAGGTCGAGGCTGGGGTCGGCGAGGACCTGGCGCAAGGGCCGTTCGAGCAGGCGGTGCCCGCCAAACCAGTAGTAGTGATAACAGAAGCCGTACAGGCCATATTTGTGGGCGAGGCGCACCTGCTCGCGCTGCACTTCGGCGAGGCGCAGGTCGTAAAAACCGAGGGCGCCGGGCAGGCGCGGCTGGTGATGGCCGAGGAATTGGGGGTGGGCCTTGGTGACGTTGGTCCATTCGGTGAAGCCCGGACCCCACCAGCGGTCGTTCTCGGGGATGGGGTGGAATTGCGGTAGGTAAAAGGCCAGGGCGCGTAGGGGGAGGTCGGCAGCATGCAGGCTGGCGGGGTGCTCGGGGACCGACTCGTCGATGTCAGAGTCGGTCGTAAGATGGCTATAGTTGAGCCCCGCCCTCTGGGCCTGAACCGCCACGCTGGCCAGGGGCATTGGCTTGGGTATGGGACTACGCCCCTCCTTTAGCCCGCGCAGCACGAAATGCTCCAGTGGATTGATGCCGGAGGCTTCCACGTCCGAATATTCCCGCAGGTACCAGGCACCATCAAAGGCGGGTCCCGGATTGAGGCCCAATTTGCGGGCGAACTCGATGTAATGTCGCAAGGGGTTGATTCCTTGTAGCATCACTTCCGGGTATTGCTGGAGATACCAGCTTGTATCAAACCAGGGATTCGGGTTGCGGCCCTCCCAAGCCCCCTGAACCACAAAATCCACCAGCGGATTTATCCGCTGATCATGGATATCCGGATACTCCCTCAGATACCAGGCGCCATCGAACAAGGGGTGTGGCGACCGACCTTCCAGCCCCCCTTGGACCAGGTAATGGCGCAGCGGATCTATTCCCGATTCGGCCACATCCGGATATTGCCTTAGATACCAGTCAGTCTTGAACAGGAAATGCGGGGATCGCCCTTCCCGCCAGCCACTGATCAGATAGTGCAGAAAGGGATTGACGCCATTATCGGCGACATCTGGATTCTGCTTTAAATACCAGGCGCTATCAAACAGGGGATGGGGCGAACGCAGAGCCTTCGGACTTTGCTCAAGGAAATGCCGCAGTGGATTAATGCCCTTATCCGCGATTTCCGGGCATTGCCTCAGATACCAAGCCGAATCAAACAGGGGGTGGGGAGCAATACCCATCCGTGTGCCTTGGTCAAGGTAATGCAGCAACGGATTGGCATTTTCAGGCAATTTCTCCTTCAGTTCCGACAGATACCAGGTGGTATCAAAGGCTGGATGGGGATTGAATCCCTCGCGCCAACCCTGGTTTAGCCAATGATAGGTCGGTCGACAGCCTGTTAAAATCACCTCTGGGTATTGTTCCAGATACCAGTTTCTATCGAATAGGCCCGAACTCAGTAATTGACCCTCGACCCTGCGTTCCGCTATCTTGGACGTCAGAGTCAGGGTCGCGGTCCACCAGCCATATTTAAGAAATTTAGACAAGGCATTGGCCGGCCTTGGCAGGCGTTCCATTACTACAATTAGACCGCGACTTAGCGGCCAGGCAGGGCTACCCTGGATCATGCCCAACCGCGAACCCAGGGACCTATTCAATTGTGTCAAGCGCGCCGATTCTTGCCGAACTGCCTTTAAAGTTATCCCAAGAGAGGAATAGAGGTTTTGCTGTTCCTTCAGTTTATCCTTGGCTTCCTGGGCTTCCCGTTGAAATTCGGCGTTCTTGAAATATAGTGTGGCATTTGTTACGGTCAACTCCTTAATCTTGGCATCACGCATGGCAACGCCCTGGTTTATTACCGCCAACTCCTCCTCGGTAACGCTTAATTTATATTCAGCCTTAAATCGTTGTTGTTCAGCCTCCCCAAGCCCCTTCTCCGCCTTAGCGCGATCATTTTCAACCCTGCGCTTCTCTTGTTCAGCCTTAATTCTATCCTGTTCGGCCTTAATTTTTTCCTGTTCGGCCGCGTTTCGCTCCTGATCGGCGGCGGCCCTAGCCAGGCGAAGCTGAAGGTTTGGATACAGCGAAATGGCGGTCAATTGATCCAGTGTCCATCTTGGCCGCCATTTTTCCAGTATTGCTTGCAATCCCCGTAGAGCCGGTTCCTCTCCATCACGAACGGCGAATCCGCTGGTTTGGGAGATGCGATAGACCGCCGTAACGCGATCCACGTGAATGAAGTCTGTTTTCAGGCTCAGTTGAATCCAGAAATCCCAGTCCTCGTACACCACCAGGGATTCATCAAAGCGTAGGTCAGTTTCCAGCAAGGAACAGGCAAACATGACCGCATGCATGGGCAAGTAATTTTCCAGAAGCAGGCGGGTTGGATCGTAGGGGTCGTTATAGATACGAACCGTTTCCCAGCATCCATCGGTCTTTTCACAACGACAAATTACACCGGTATAGGCCGCCTTGTCATGGGGAGATTTCTGCAAGGCCGCAACGAGGGAGACAACGTGATCCGGGAGTAACCAATCGTCATCGTCCAGAAAGGCCACATATTCGCCACCAGCCGCATCCAGACCGACATTACAGGCGGCACCGCGATCCAGATGGCTGCCGGTGGCAGCCACGCGTACCGGAAACTGTCCGCACCAGTCACTCCCGGGCAAGTCGCCACGGCCCTCCACATCGACCAGAATGACCTCAATGTGGCGGTAAGTCTGGGTGGCAATCGAGGACAGGGCATCCGCTAATTCGACACGGTTACTCGTGCGGATGATGATCGAGACCAAGGGTCCGATGGGATCGGTCATGAGTAGGCGCTCGGTATCAAGGCCAAGGGATCTTAGGGGTTGCATCAAGTCGTGAGAGGAAATCACCTTGAAGGCCTCCGCGGCCTGACACCCAGTTCCCAGGGAGCCGGCCCGGACCTTATTCAATGCCAAAATCACCTCTCCGCCCATGCCTTGATCGGATGGCAAGTCAAATAGGGCCAAGGCGGCACGCTTCTCGGTCAGGCACTCGGAAATATCGAGGTAAGTATCCGCCGCTTGTGGTACACCAGTCTCATACATGGCCAGTAGGCAGGGTACCGGGTAGCGTCGAACTGCCTCCAGGGCGGCAAGGCCCAGGTTGGCCCGATCGGCATCGGGTTCGGTGACAAAGGGGGCATAGACGAGGGATGGACCCAAGGCGGAGAGGATTTCACCCAGCCGGTGAATCAGGCGTTCTCCATACCCCAGGCTGGCTTCGGGTTCTGTCCAGAGGATGGGTTCCTCAAGCCCCAACAGGCGAGCCGCCTTGCCCGTCGCAAATCCCGGATTGTTACCCATGCGCCCCTGATCCAAGGGTTCCTGAGCAACGCTATCCCCACGGGAAATGACGAGAACCTTAACCCGATCCCCAGCCTTGCGGTGACGGAGGCCAGCACCGCCGCAACCACGCACCTCGTCGCCCGGTGTGGCCGCCAAAACTAAAACAGGTCCCTTACCCAGGGCAAATTCCAGGTTATGGGGGGACAGTGGCTTCAACTGGCTAGTCATGTCTAAAGGGGAAACTAGAGAAAAAGAGGTGCATTGCTGACGAGAAAGATAGCTCGCCGGAGTATTCATATTTACTAGGAGTATTATGCCATGGTCTGGCACAGTGGCCCCTATCAGGTGGATGCGCAAGCAAATACAGCCACTCACCAGAGGCTTTCGTGGGCAGGAGCAGATACGAGGATACAGTCAACTCAGATAGGCATTATCCCCAGCGTCGGTGTTCCGATGATTGGAGACTATTCCGGTGGGAGTCTCTTCGCGAATTTAGTTAGCTACCAAGCTCTGGAACAGGCTTTGATAGCGGTCGGCCATATTCCGGACCGAGAGTTCTTCCGCCCGCTGCAAGCCCTTTCCAACAAGCTGACACTGGCGTTCCGGATCACCCAGGATAGCGGCGATGCCCGCCGCCAGGGCCCCGGCACTGCCTGACGCCACCAGCACGCCGTCCTGCCCCCCGCTCAGGACCTCCCGGGGACCGTGGGGACAATCCGTCGCGATCACCGGGGTACCGCAGGCCATGGCCTCCAGCATAGCGTAACCAAAGCCCTCAAACTGGCAGGTGTGGACATAGAGATCCGCCCGGCTAAGGTAAGGAAAGACATTCTCCCGATAGCCGGCGAAAACGACCCGATCAGCGAGCCTTAAGTCGCGAGCCCGGTTGGCCAGGGCCTCGCGCTCCGGGCCCTCCCCCACGATGATGAGGGAACAGGGATGTTGATCGCGAATCCGATCCATAGCCTCGATGACGAGGTGAATGTCCTTTTCCTCCGAGAGTCGCGCCGCCACGCACAACCTCGGCATATCCAGGGGTAATTGCTCCATGCCCGGCGCGGGCGCCTCCGCCGCCTGCCTGACCGCGGTGCCATCGATGCCATTGGGAATAACCTGAATGCGCCTGGTAGCGCCAAAAAAGCGCCAACGCGTATCCCGTGCGGTACCTTGGGAGGGGACAAGGATGCAATCCGTGAGACGGGCCGTCAGCGTGATTGCCGTTTGCAGAAAGAGGCGGCGCGAAAAGCCTCTTTCATAACGCCGGATATACTCAAAAATAGGACCGCGAAAGGAGCCAACCACCTTTGGTGGCTTTTCCAGTCGGCGCGCCGCAAAGGTCACTAAGGCGGCCGAGTAATGCATCATCCCCAGCACCACATCCGGACGGGCCTGGCGTACCAGGGCCTCCGTGGCCTTCACATCCGCGCGCAGACTGGGTATATCGTGGAACCAGCCATGCTGGATCAAACCTGCGGTATCGATAAAATCATCGAATCGCTCGGGCATGAAGGCGCGCAAGGCAGCCGGAGCCGCCAGGGTCAGATGACTGACGACCTGGCGGTCCAGATGGGACAGGAGATTATGGGTGGTGCGTTCCGCTCCGCCAAAGACCCCAGCCTGATGAAGGATCAGCAAGCGCACCGTCTTTAGTGAATGGTGAACTTCTTATCCATGTACTCGCTGTAATACTCCCGGTACCAATTACCATCGATCCATAGCCAGGTTTCCGTGATGTTAATCTCTTTCTCCGGTCGGGTGATCATCTCTCCCGTACCGGCACGGAAGGGTGGGATGCTGGCCATGACGCGGGTCTTGACCGTGGCGACGGGCCCTTCAATCTTGATACCATCCACTTTGATCTCACGATAGGCGATGCGTCCCATTTGCTTTCGGTAAGTCTCGGCTTTCATTTTGGCGCGATAGAAGGGGTCTTGAAATCCATAGGCCACGTCATAGTCCTTGGCTATCAGGCTTTGCCAGAAACCCTCGACGCGCTGGCGCAAGGCATCTTGCGCCGGGTCGGTGATCTGCCCCTCGGCACCGGCTACGGCCGTGGGTGCCCCTAAGCCAGCGGGTGCCACCGATGTCGCCTTATCAGCCGCCGATATTTCGGCGGGTTTTGGCTTAGGCAGAGCGGCGGCGATTTGCTCCAGATCCGAGGGCGAAAAGGTGACCTCGAACAAACTCAAGGCGCCATAGCTATCATCCGCAGGCTGTTGCGAGATGACATGATAGGTCTGGTCAAGGTAATAGCTGGCCGAGAACTGATCCGGCAAACCGCGATTGATCCCCGGCGGTTGCGGCAGGGGAATGTTGTCATACTTCCAAGTCTGGCCACCATCGTAGGATAGACTGGCAAAGAGCTGGCCTCTCAGATTCCGCCAGTCCTCCCAGACCATCAACAACTGCCCGAGCTGAGGGCCTAGCGTGATCGAAGGATTGCGCCCCCTGAATTTTTGACCTATTGCCACGGGGCGAGGGCGGCTGATAACCCAATTGTCCCCACGATCGGCCGATCTGATCAAGCGCACATCCTGCTTATGGCTTGGGTTGGCCAGATCGCTGCCACTCAGGGCGATGTAGATGCGGCCTTCGTCATCCGTGTCCACCACCAGACTACCGATGAGAAAATCATCAAGATCATCAAAGCCAAAGCGCTTCCAGGTTTGGCCTAAATCGTCCGAGAAGGCGCCCTCCAGCCGGTTTTTTTCATAGCGGGTCTCCCACACCACGAACCACCGCTCACCACTGCGAAAGGCCTGGAAGTTCCAGGAAATCGTGGGCACCTCGGCAATAGGTACCGCCGGACCAAACTCCTTACCATCCGGCCGCTTGGTCTTGGCGACGATGCGGCTACCCTTGTCATCCTCAATCCAACTAAAGACCAGAATATTTCCGGCCTTATCGTAGGCCCAGACCGGATAGATCCCGGGCGTGACCCGCTCAACGGCAGACATTTCGCCGGTCCGGGGATTCACATTTTGATAAAAAACGAAATATTGTTGCTTCAATAGGGGATCCCCGGCCTCGCCGTACCAGAGCAGATGCACGGTATCCTGCAAATTGACGGCCTTAAGCCGGGTCAAGGGTTCGGTTCCTTCACCTAGGATCAGGGGGCTATTTTCGGGGGTGTTGCTGTTCCCCAGATACAGGCTCTTGGTGGGAAATTTCTGTCGCCACAGAATACTCACACCCTCCGGCAGTGCAGCCATGGCCAGTCCGGAGGGGGTACGCTCCGGTTCCTGTTGGACCAGAATGCGGTCCTCACCCTTGGGGTTACGCAGGTGCAGGGAGCGACTCAAGTCATAATAGCTCAGCCAGAGTTCCGCCTTTCCATCGAGCTGGTAATGCCACTGCCCGGTTCGTTCCAAGGCGGACGCATTAATCTGCTCAGACTTTATATCCCCGAAAACTTGGCCTGCCAAGGCCCACAAGACCATCAAGACCGTCACAAGGGTAATGTTACTTGCCCCAGAGTACCTAGTATTCAATCTCATTACTCTTTCTCATGGTGATGCCCTACAGCTAAGGCTCTCGTATTATGAACCAGCGGGAGAATCAAAAATAAAAAAAATGCCGCCTTGCGGCGGCATTTTCTCTCTCTCAAGTCAAACATCAACTACTTCGATGATAATTTACCCAAGAGAGCCAGGCCCAGTGAGGACACTGTCGGATAGCTATTCGAAATTTACTCAACCCAGCCATTGCCGTAAGGCAGGATGTGGGTGGCGTTGTTGAAGACGCCAGTGACGGACTCGCCGTTGAAGAGGTCGCTCATATTGTATTCAAGCTTGAATACCACCGCGTTCGAATCAGCAATACCCGTGGCGTTGATTTCCACCGTGGTCCAGCCACCATCCAGGAATTGGCCGGTAGGTCCATTGGCACCAAAGAGGAGATCCTGAACATCAACGCGGCCAACACAAGTTACCGACGCGCTTCTGGAGATTGAGAAGGGGTTCTCGTCGCGGTCAAAGAAACCAAAGTGACCGCCGGGGGTTTGCGAAAGCGAAATATAGGTCTTGAGGTTTCCTACAGCCTGGTAATTACCAACCGGGGTGACCATCAGCGCCGTCTCAAACTCGTCGTAGGGCAAAATGCCGATGGAGGCATTATCCGCCGAGGCTGAACCGGCGTAGTCATAGCTACCATTGATGCGATTGGCGGCCTGATACCCCCAAGTAGCGCCCGCCGCAAACTCGAAGATAAAGGCCTCGCCCCGCAGGATACCTTCGTCGGTAATAGAGGAGTTATCCTCGTTGTCGACGAGAACGAAGCCGCGCTGAGGTAAGGTGGTGTTGGCACCAAGCGACCAGCTAGGATCGTTGCTGTTATCAACCCGGTCCGTGGTCACCCGATTCTCGAACAGAATACCCTTTGTGTTCTGGCCAAACTCACCATAGACATCGAAGCTGGTGATGTCATTGAAGCTGGTGGTTACCCACTGATTGTAATCTTCGCATTCGTCAGAGTTACTGCCGGCATCCTTGGTCCACAAGGTCTGGTGGAGGTTGCCATTGGTGTACTGCGCAATTCTACCACCAGCAGTGTTGATGACCGTAAGGATGGAGGCGACCGTCTGGCTACCCACAACGTGAGGGAAGAAAAGGGAAGAAGTGGCCTGAGCCGAGGACATGAAACCGACGGAGGCACCGAGGGCGACGGTGACGGCGACGGCAAGTTTCTTTTGATTTAACATGGCTAGATGTTCTCCTGTTGCGTTCATGTTAGCCGAGGGATGTAGACACTAGGTTATGGATCGAAAACCCGATACCTGGTGATTCAGGCAATAACGGATCCTTGCTCACATTGTTTACCTTCGCCGGGAGTTTACACCTTAGCTTGACGGTGTCAATCCCAACGACCAATTCTTGGGCTTGGCCTTTCTTTATTACTCTGCACTTAAACCGGGTTACCTTACCTCGTAAACAGCAGCTTTAAGCGTAGAGCCTTAAAGTGGCCTACCGTGAGAAGGAGTTTACACCACAGGTTGTTGTTGTCAACCCACAAGAAGGATTTTTTTGCATCATTTTGGCAACCGCCTACTTATGCCTTTAAAAACAGGAGCTTCTTGGATCGAGCCGTTCAAGGTTGAAGCATTGGCCACTAACTGTCTCGCAATTACAACAAATCAAGACTTGACGCAACCGGAAATCTATATTTTGCGGCAGTATGTCGGCGCGAGGGTTGCCGGGGGCTGACCCGCCTGGCGCCTTTGCCACATCCGGAGGTAGAGAACCTCTAGGTCGCGGGTATAGCCCTGGGTATCAAAGAGAGGGGTCAGATCCCGCGTAGCAGCGAGCTTGAAGCGTAAGTCCCACAATTCATTGGGGTGGTTGGCCCAGTGCAGGGCCATCGCCCGGTATTGGTCCGGATCCCTGGCGATCAATTCCGGCAGGTCCGCAGCGGTCAGGATACTGGCCGCGACCCGGGACGGGAAGGTCAGGCCCGGACAGGTTAGCACCGGCACGCTAGCCCAGAGGGCGTCGGAAGCGGTGGTATGGGCATTGTAGGGCGCCGTATCCAGAAAGAGGTCGGCGAGGCTAATCCGGGCCAGGTGCTGGTCTTGGGGGACATGATCGGCGAAAAGAAGGCGGTCTGGGTCAATGCCAAGCCGTGTGACCTCTTGGAGGAGATGGGCGCGCGCGGCTGTCCCCGGGGCAAACAACCAGAGGACCGTGCCCGGCACTGCCCGTAGCAGGTCGCACCAAAGGGCGAAAAGCTCCGGGGTATATTTAAAGGTGTGATTGAAGCAGCAATAGACGAAGGCGTCCTCGGGCAGGCCGACCTGGGCGCGGGTTGGGGTCGGCGCTCGGGGAGCGCGAACGTCCCGGGGCTGATAGCAATTCGGCAGGTAGGCCAGGGCCTCGTCGTAGGCGGCCGCCTCCTCCAGGGGGACCACCCGGGGATCGGCGATCAGGTAGTCGATGAAGGGCACGCCCATGCTGCCGGGGAAGGCGAGCCAGGAGACCTGGAGGGGCGCTGGGCACTGGGCCAGGATCGCGGGCCGTGAAAAGCGGGTGTAGCCGTGCATATCCACCAGGATGTCGATCTCGTCCGCGCGGATACGGCGCGCGGCCTCGTTCGGGGTGAGCGTATGGACCTCGGTGAAGTGCTCGAAGGCCGCGACGAGGCGCTGACACAAGGCACTTTCGTCCAACGGGGCCAGGGAGTAGGCGAAGACCTCGAACCGGTTGCGATCATGCATTTCAAAGACGCCGGCCGTCAGACGGGCCGTGGCATGGTCGCGCAGATCACCCGAGAGGTAGCCGATGCGCAGCCGATCACGGGTTGGACGCGGCCCCTGGGCATGGAGGGGGCCCAGCTCCTGCCAGCCGCGATACCGTTGGCCATAAGCGCGGGCTACCCGCAGCAGGTCGGTGGCGTTAAGACCCGGCAGGTTAAAGGCGTCGAAGGGTTCAATCGCGTCTCCCTCGCCCGCCTGGATGCGTTTGACCAGAGCGGGAACTCTCTCATCCCAGGAGCACCAATCGCAGAGATGGCGTTGGCTGGCGGCGAGGGCGCCGAGCAGGTCCCGCGGGGGGGTGGATAAGTGCGGCAGGATCCGCTCCCAGATGGCAACCGCCTCCTCGTGCTGGCCTAGGCGGGCCAGGGTCTGAGCCAGAATATGCTCGTATTCCAGGTTGTTGACGCCGGTGCGCTCGGCCTTGACGATCTCCGCGCGGAGGGCACCCGGGTCCCCCAGGTGGGAAAAGAGGCCCACCCGGGCGGCGTGCAACTCCCGGGGCGGGGCTGCACCAGAGGCCTCGGCCTGGGCGATCAGGGCTTGGGCCCCGGCCTCGTCCCGCTCCCCAAGACAGACCAGGGCCAGGGAGAGGAGGGCGCGCGGGTGAGCCGGCGCGGCGCGCAGCAGGGTCTCGTACTGGGCCCGCGCCTCCCGATAGCGGTATTGAAGCCGATAGAGGGTGCCGAGGTTGAGTCGCGCCTCGTGTAGGTCGGGCTGGCGCGCGAGCAGGTCGCGAAAGATGCGCTCCGCCTCGGGATAGGCCTCGCGCTCGCGCAGAAGGTTGGCGAGATTAATCCAGGCCTCCCGATAGCCGGGGGCGAGTTCTATGGCGCGGCGATAGGCGGCCTCAGCCTCATCCAGACGAGTTTGGGCCCGCAGGCAGTTGCCAAGGTTGTACCAGGCGGGCGGATAGGTGGGCGCCAGCCGGGTGGCCTCGCGGTGACAGACCTCGGCCTCGGTGGGCCGACCCTGGGCCATGAGGGCGTTACCCAGGTTGTCCTGAGCGGCGGCGTGGCCAGGGGCGATCGCGACGCAACGGCGCAGCCAGCCTTCGGCCTCGGCCAGGCGACCCTGCCGCGCGGCCAGCAGGCCCATGATGAGCAGCGCCTCCAGGGTATCCGGGGCCCGTTCCAGCACCTTGACCAGAACCCGTTGGGCCTCGTTGAGGCGCCCGGCCTGGAAGGCCTCGATGCCCCGCCGCAAGCGAGAGGCCGGGTCGGGTTTGTTATTATTGGCGCCAGTGGTGGGTTGCTGCCTGGTCATGGTGTTGCCTCCCGTGCGGCGGTACCGCCCTCGCACCAGCGCATCCACATGGCCCTAAAAGCGGCCTCCAGATCTGCGGCAAACTGGAGGGCGTTCATGAGCGGGGAGGTCTCGACCCGCTCGCGCAGGCTGGACCTCAAGCCTTGTAGCGTCTCGCCCGCCTTGGCCAGACGGATCGCGCGCGCCAGATAGTCTGCCTCGGAGGCGGCGACCCAATCATCCATCCCAAGCGCCCTGAGCATGCCTTCACTCTGACGGGCCAGCAGGCGGTCACCGGACAGGGTCAAGACCGGAACCCCCATCCAGAGGCTTTCGATAGTGGTGGTGGCGCCTGTGTAGGGGAAGGGATCAAGGGCGATATCCACTCGGCCATAGGCGGATAAATAGTCCACGGCATGGGATCTTCCCTCTAGGAGCAGGCGATCTGAACCAATTCCATGAACCCGGAAACGTTCCGTTGTCGTGGCGCGGCCATCTTCACTGCCTAACTGCTCGGCTCTCAGGAATAGGCGGGCCTCGGGTAGCGCGGCCAGTATCTGGCACCAGAGCGCCACGACACGGTCGTCCAGCTTGTTGAGATTATTGAAGCAGCCAAAGGTAGCATAGCCGGTGCTTAGGGTAGGCAAGGAGTCGACGGGGACAACTACCTCTGGGCGCGAGAAGCAGAATCGCGTATGGGGGAGTCGCCAGATGCTCTCGGAGAATTCCGCCTCCTCGCCGGACGGCACGTCCCAGGGACCAGCCAATAAATAGTCGATCTGCGTCAGGCCAGTCGTACCTGAGTAGCCCAGCCACGTTACCTGTATCGGGGCAGGCTTATGGGCAAAGAGACCCAGACGGTGCCTGCCGGTATGGCCAGACAGGTCCACGAGGATATCGATACCATCAGCGAGTACCCGCGCCGAGGCCTCTTCGTCATCCAAGCCGGGGATTGGGACCCAGTGATCGAAGGCGCCGCGGAAGGTATCGGTCAGTGAATCGCTGGCGCGGGTAGTGGGATAGGCAAAGAGTTCGACGCCTGGGGACTGGCCCAGGGCCTGAGCCACCCCAATAAAGAAGAAGCCAACCGGATGTTGGCGAAGATCGCCAGAGACGAAGCCAATCCGTAAAGGGCGGCCAGGATCCCGCTTATTGGACCAGACGTGGTGCGGTTTCAGCCCCGCGCTCAAGCCTTCACCATAACGCTTGGCCCGGGCTCCGATGTCGGCTTGGCTCAAGGTGCCCAAATAGGTGTTGAGGAAAATCAGGCTGCTCTGGGTGTCAAGGTTGTCTGGGTCGATGGCATTGGCGCGGTCGAAATGCCGCATGGCTTCGGCATGAGCCCCCGTTTCCAGGCAAAGATTGCCGAGTTGCCGTTCCGCGCCCCGGTGCTCAGGTGACCTCTGGACGAGTGCGACCAACGCCTGGCGCGCCGTGTTGTAGTTACCCGTAACCTGGGCGGCGCGAGCGAAATTGAACAGACAGGTTTCGTTGTCCGGCGCCAGGGTCAAGGCCAGCCGGGCATACTGATAGGCGTGGGAAAATCGCTGCTTGCCAATGGCCGCGTCGGCGGCGTTGTTCCAGCTCACATGCCAGGCAGGGTTCAGGGCCAGGGAATGATCGTAAGCGCGACGTGCCCCCAGGAAGTCCTCGATGGCATCAAGGGCATTGCCCAGATGGTCCCAGACATCCGGGCGACCTGGCAAAAGTTCGCTGGCCTTGCCCAGTGCTGCGGCGGCCGACTCCCAACGCCGCATGACGGAGAGTGCCCGCCCTCGCAAATGGTGGCCTTCGCCCCAGTCAGGATTCTGGTCGAGCAAAGGGGACAAGTCCTCAAGTAATTCAGGCAGACGCTGGGAGGTGTAAAGCTGCTGGTGGCGTGCATAGGAGTCGGTCAGGCCGTCATGACAAGGGGTTTGCGTATTGAGTGCCAGCGGATGATCGGGTGGCTCTCTGACCGCCAGCGGATCTAGGGGCTGGGGAGGAGAGATGTTTAAGGCGGCTGCATCCATGCCCACCCGGACTTGGGCAAAATAGTGTGCCCAGAGCGCCGCGTCGATGGGGACGCCACTTTGCTCGCCATGGGCGAGGAGTGCCTCCCCTCCATCTAGATCGCCCGAGCGCAGGTAGGCAAATAGCATGGCGCCCAGATAGGTAGCCGAGCCAGGCTCCAGCAGGGAGGCACGTAGTAAAAAGGGTATGGAAGACAGCCCCATGCCCTGATCAATCTGTAGCAAGCCAAAATTGTAGGCGGCTAGGGCACGGTTTGGACGCGCGCGCAGTGCCTCGATATAAGCAGCCAGGCCCGTGCGCCAATCGCGCTTTTGATGGGCGGCGAAACCTCGGTGCAGCGGGTCGAGCGTGATGGCGGGGGTTCCTGACCATCCGAAGGCGTTGGTGCCGGGTGACCAGGATATCTTGTAGTCGATCAAGCGAGTCTCCCCCTTAAAACTAAATCCCGAGGATGAGCGCCGTCATCACCGCCACCGCCCTGCCATCAACAAACCCCCGCCCAGGATCAGGCCAATGGACAAAACCTGGGCGGCGGGGATGGAGATCAGGGGGCCAGGACCGAAAACCAGCAGCAGGGTGCCGCTGGCGACGAGGCCGGCGCCGGCGATGAGGGCCTGGACCCGGGCATGGTGGACGTGGATCTCACCGCGCAGGCGGTCGAGTTCATCGGAGCGCCAGCGAATGGGGAGGCTCTGGCGGTCGAGGCCCTGGAGGACGCGATAGGCTAACAGGGGGAGCTCGGGCATACCCTCGGAATAGGGGCCAAGATTGCGCTTGAGCCTGGCCCAGAGGGCGCGGGGACCGATCTGGTCCTTCATCCACTTTTCCATGAAGGGCTTGGCGGTGGTCCAGAGATCCAGCTCGGGATAGAGCTGGCGGCCCAGGCCTTCGATGTTGAGCAGAGTCTTCTGCAGCAGGACGAGTTGGGGCTGGACCTCCATATCGAAGCGCCGGGCGGTCTGGAAGAGATGCAGCAGAAAATAGCCAAAGGAGATCTGCGCCAGGGGCTTGCCGAAGATAGGTTCGCAGACGGTGCGAATGGCCGACTCGAACTCGTCCACCCGGGTATGGGCCGGGACCCAGCCGGATTCGATGTGCAACTCGGCGACACGTCGGTAGTCGTGGTGGAAGAAGGCGAGCAGGTTCTCCGCCAAGTAGCGCTGGTCCTCGCTGGTCAGAGTGCCGACGATGCCGAAATCCACGGCGATGTAGCGACCGCTGGGCTCCACGAAGATGTTGCCGGGGTGCATGTCAGCATGGAAAAAGTTGTGCTGAAAGACCTGGGTGAAGAAGATCTCGACCCCGCGCTCGCCCAAGAGCTTCATGCTCACGCCTTGGGCCTTCAGCCGCTCTACTTCCCCCACCGGGGTGCCATGGATGCGCTCCATGACCATGACGCTGGGGTGGCAGAGGTCCCAGTAAACCTCGGGGACATAAAGCTTGCTGCTACCCAGAAAGTTCTTGCGCAACTGGCTGGCGTTGGCCGCCTCGCGCTGCAGGTCCAACTCGTCAAGGATGGTCTTCTGGTAGTCCTTCACCACCTCCACCGGCCGCAAGCGGCGACCGTCCTTCCAGTAGCGGTGGGCCAGCTCCGCCAGGGTCAGGAGGAGGCCGAGGTCGCGCCGGATGATGCGCTCGATGCCGGGACGCACCACCTTGACCACCACCTCGCGGCCATCCTTGAGACGGGCGATATGGACCTGGGCGATGGAGGCGGAGGCCAAGGGTTGTTCGTCGAAGCCGTCCAGGACCGCCTCGATGGGCTTACCCCAGGATTTTTCGATAATGGCGCGGGCCTGGGTCCCCGGGAAGGGCGGCACTTGGTCCTGGAGCTTGGCCAGTTCCTCGGCCAGGTCGTCCGGCAGCAGATCGCGCCGAGTGGAGAGGATCTGGCCAAACTTGACGAAGATGGGCCCCAACGCGATCAGGGCCTCGCGGATGCGCACCGGATAAGGCTTGGGGTGGGTGCGCCGGTACCAATACCAAGGGGAGAGGTAGGACAGAAAATAGACGGGGCGAAAGAGGTGAGTGGCGAGCAGGACCTCGTCGAGACCGTGGCGCACCAGCACCAGGCTGATGTGGATCAGGCGCCACAGCCGCGACAACTGGGTCAGCACGGCGGTTGGTCCTCGGCGGGGGGTGTGCCGGCGCCGGAGGGGATGCGTTGGCGCAGCCGCTCGACCCGTGCGGCGAGGCGCTCGCCGTCATCCCGCAACCGGTCAACGGCGGCGAGAAATTGATCGATTTCGTAGCGAGTGGGCAGCAGGCGGCCCTCTTCCTGAAGGTATTCCTTGAGATCCTGGCCCAGGGTGTCCAGGGATACTTGACCCCAGCGGCCAGCGGCGCGCAGTCGCGTGCCGACGGCGTGGGCGACCGAGTCGCCGGTGAGGCGCGACAACTGCTCCTCCCAGTCGATCTCCAGGCCGGCCATGAAGTCGCCAAAGCGCTGGGCCAGGGCCGCGTCGCCCTCGATCTCGACCTGACCGGAAAAGAGGGCATCCTCCTTGCGACCGCTCATCCCCAGGCCCGCCAGGGCCAGAGGTGTTCCCCGCAGCAGGCAGTCCGGGGCGGCGTCGTAAGCTCCAAAAATCTGGAAACCCTCTGGACCTGGGATGAAGTAGAGGCGGCTGCCAAAGCCCTTGAACTCGAAGGCGATGATGTAGCCCTCCAAGGGCGCCAGGCGACCGGCGGCCTCGGGGTCCAGGGTTATGTAATGATTGATGGCGTTCTCAAGGACCGCTAGGGCGGCGTCCGGGAGCGGGGACTGGCTCACAGCTTGAAACCCCGATGAATGGCGACGACCCCGCCGGTGAGATTGAAGTATTCACACCGCTCGAAACCGGCCTCCAGCATCATGCCGCGCAGCGTCTCCTGGTCCGGGTGCATGCGGATGGACTCCGCCAGATAGCGATAGCTGTCGGCGTCATTGGTGATCAGGCGCCCCAGGATCGGCAGCATGGTGAAAGAGTAGAGGTCATAGACCTTGGAGAGGGCCTGGCTGGTCGGATGGGAGAATTCCAGGACCAGGGCGCGCCCGCCCGGCTTGAGTACCCGGCACATCTCCGCCAGAGCCTTTTGCTTGTGGGTGACGTTACGCAGGCCGAAACCGATGGTGACGCAGTCGAAGTGGTTGTCGGGGAAGGGCTGGGTCTCGGCGTTGACCTGGCAGAAGAGGAGATTGCCCGCCAGGCCCTGGTCAAGAAGCCGGTCGCGGCCGGTAGTCAGCATGGCGGCGTTGATATCCGTCAGCACCACCTGCCCCTCGGGTCCGGTGATCCGGGCGAAGCGGCTGGCCAGATCGCCGGTGCCCCCCGCCAGGTCCAGTACCCGCTGACCGCGCCGGACCCCGGCCAATTCAATGGTGTAGCGCTTCCAGAGGCGATGGATGCCGAGGGACATGAGGTCATTCATCAGGTCATAGCGCGAGGCGACGGAGTCGAACACCGCACGCACATGGCTCGATTTTTCCTCGACCGGAACCTGCTTGTAGCCAAAGTGGGTGGTCTTGTCGTCGGACATGGGTGGGGCCTCGGGTGAACTTTGCGAAGATTCTACCATGACAGCCCGACACCCCTTGGGACCTACTTCTTCTCGCCGAAGCGGTTGTTGCTCAGGAATTGCCAGGTGCGAGTGATGTCGAGGACATCTGTTTCCTTTCTGATGTCGGGGGGGAAAGGGGCATAGGGAGCGGCAAGGTTGACGATGCGCATGGCGGCTTGGTCGAGGACCTCGGAACCGGAGGAGCGCAGGACGCGGACCTCTTCCAGGGTGCCGTCGGCGCGCAGGGCGACCCGCAAGATGAGATTGCCGTAGAGCTGGCGGCGCTTGGCCTCCTCCGGGTAGTTGAGGTTGCCGATGGATTCCACCTTGCGGCGCCAGGCCTCCAGGTAACTGGCGTACTTGTATTCCTGAGTGCTGGCGCTGATGGCCTTGCGGCGCGGCCTGCTGGCGTAGGCGGCGGTGTCTTCCTCGATCTTGGCGTTGAGCTTGGCGATCTCCTGGCCGCGACTCGCCAGGATCTGGGCGGCGGAGGGTTTGGAGACCGGGGGCGGAACGGGTTGGAAGGTGGGTTGCAGTTCAGGCTCCGCTTGTCTCTCTAAGGCTGGTTCGGTCTTGGCGGACAGCGGCTCCGGCAAGGTGGCGGTCAGGGGGGCCGCCTCGGTCGGGGGGGCGGCAGTCGCTCCAGGCAGTGGCGGTGGCGCGGTGGAGCCAGCCTCGGGCATGACCGGCAGGGGCGAGGGGTCGGGTGCCTCGGCCAGGGCAGGCAGGTCGCTCGGCTCGGCACTCCGCTCGCTGGGGCGGCGATCCGTGGCGGCGGTCTCGCTGGCGTTGCCGCTGGCCTCCTGGTTCCCTTGGGCCAGGGCCTCGGCATCAGGGGGTGGGAGGCGGGCCGCCTCCGGCTGGCGCAGAACCAGCACCTCCAGGGTGCGGCCGGGGGCGTGGGAGGACTCCGGGGCCTGGAAGCCCATGGCATAAATCAGCAGGCCATGCAGGGCAAGGGCCACCAGCAGGGCAGGCCAGAAGGGATCACCCAGGGGATGCGGGGACCAGGCTCCCCAGCGCATGGCGCCCCGCGGCGGCCAGGCCGGCGCTGTCGTCGCGCTCATGACCCCGGCAGCGTCCAGGCATCGCCCGAACCCAGGGGCGGAGCCGAAATGATCTCGGCATTGCGATCCAGGAGTTCAATCCGCTCGGCCATGGAGGGGTCCATATGGATACGGCCCCGGGGATCGATGAGCAGGACGGAGCGGACGCCCATGGCCACGGCGGTCTGGTGCCAGAGCTCGGGGCCGGCGATCATTAAGGCAGTGGCGGCGGCCTCGGCGCGGGTGGCATCCTCGTGGATGAGGGTGACCAGACGGGCCCCCTCGGCCGGCCAGCCGGTGCGGGGATCGATGACGTGGTGGTAGGTCTTGCCCTTGTGGGTGAAATTGAGTTTGTAATCCCCCGAGGTGAAGACGCTCTCGTCGCCCGAGACCTGGAGGATGGCGAGAACCCCCCCGCCGACGGGATTGCGCAGGGCCACGGGCCAGGGCTGGCCGCCACGGGTGCCGATGGCGCGCAGATCGCCGCCCACGTTGACGATAGCGTTGTGGATGCCCATCTCGCGCAATTGATCGACAGCCTGGTCGATGGCATATCCCTTGCCAATAGAGCCAAAATCGAGTTTGACGCTGGGATTCCTACCCTGCAGCTGGATGTCGTCGATTTGGATGTCGTCCATCCTGGGTCCGGCCTTCACCAGGGCCTCGATCCTGGCTTTATCCGGCGGGACGCGCCGCCGACCCGGCTCGCCCGCATGAAAGCCCCAGAGGT
>JBGAUK010000073.1:0-18083 GCA_044228695.1 Chromatiaceae bacterium
ACCTGGGCATGACCGAAAATTCCCGCCGTCGCTCGCGGGGATGGCCAGCGACGGCAGGCTAGAACAGATTAGCCGTGGGGGCACGGCATAGCCACCTTGCGCATGAGAACCTGGCTTCGGTCAGGTTTATTTGCGTTTGAAGCCAAGCCTTCCGGGGGGCTGCGGTGCTCGGTTAGTCCCGGGGCAATACCATCGGTGCCTTGTTGCGGGGATTGGCGCGGAAGAAGGCGGCGATGTTGCCGATGCGGTCGATGAGGTCGCTCTGGGTGCGGCTGGCGATGGCGACGATGAATTCATCCCGCAGGTTCCGGTCGCCGGCGGCGATTTTGACCTTGATGAGTTCGTGATGATCAAGGGCGAGCTCGATCTCGGCGAGGACGGGCTCGGTGAGTCCGGCCTGACCGAGGCTGACGACGGGTTTGAGGTGATGAACCTGCTTTTTGAGCCAGCGCTTCTGGTGCTCGGTGGGCCTCATGGTGGCGTTGCTCCGGTGCGGAATCGGGTAAAGGATCGCATTCTAAACGAGTACCCCCGACGAAGCGCGGTAGCTGTCCAGGACCTGGACATAGTTGCCACGCTCGAATTCCGCCGGATTGGGCACGGCCAGGGCGCTCATGCGGCCCCGAAAATCCGCCAGGGTCTCGAAGCCCTGCTCCGCCATCCAGCTTTCAATTCCCTCGCGGACCAGCCGCAAGGCGGCGGGTCCGTCCCGTAGCAGCAGGCTGCAGAGGTGGACCACATCCGCGCCGGCGAGCAGCAGCTTGAGGGCGTCCTCGGCGGTGTGAACGCCACCGGTGGCCCCCAGTGACAGCTCGACCCGGCCATGGAGGAGGGCGATCCAGCGCATCGCCAGCAGGGATTCGGGGGAGGTGGAGGGGTAGAGGGCGGGCCGCAGGCGCAGGCTGTCGAGATTGATGTCCGGCTGGTAGAAGCGGTTGAAGAGGGCGACCCCGTCGGCCCCCGCCGCCTCCAGACGTTTGACCATGTTCGCGACGGAGCTGAAATTGGGCGACAGCTTCATGTTGATGGGCAGGCTGACCTGATGGCGCAGGGCGCCGAGCAGACCCAGGTAACGCTCCTCTACTTGGGCGCCGCTCTCCTCGGGGTTGGCGGCGACGTAATAGACGTTGAGTTCCAGGGCGTCGGCGCCGGCCGCCTCCAGGGCGCGGGCATGGGCGACCCAGCCGCCTACCGTCACGCCGTTGAGGCTGGCAATGACTGGAATCCCCAGGGCCTCCTTGAGCCGGCGCAGATGATCCAGATAGTTGTCCAGGGCAGGGGGATAGTCGTGGTAATTGGGCAGGAAGTTGGAGGCCTCGGCGAAGCCGGTGTGCTGTTCGCTCAGGAAGCGGGCGCTGGTCTCGGTCTCGGCTGTCAGGGCCTCCTCGAACAGGGACCAGAGAATGATGGCGCCGGCGCCGGCGTCCTCCAGTTGCCGGCAGGTGTCGAGGCCGCGGCTGAGGGGCGAGGCCGAGGGGACCAGGGGGCTGGTGAGGTTCAGGCCGAGATAGTGGGTGCTGAGGTCCATGGGAGGCCCCTCCAAGGGGTGGGTTGCCAAGGGGTGATCAAAAGGAAGTCGGGGAGCGGACTCGGAGCAGGCCAGGCGTCGGGCCGGTAGGGCAGGGGACTGGTGCCCCGGGCCCGGCGCCGCGGCTGGTCAGGCTCCGAATCTCACTCCTGCTTGGCCACCGCCAGGTGGGCCAACTGTTGGTAGAGGTTGAAGCGGGTCTCCACATGCCGCTGGGCCAGGCGCAGAAAGCGCTCCGCGTCCTCGGGGTGGGTGTGGTTGAGGACGCTGAAGCGGGCCTCGGTGGCGATGAAGTCCCGGTAGGGGATGCTCGGCGGCTTGGAATCCAGGCTGAGGGGGTTCTCGCCCGCGGCGGTCTTGCGGGGGTCGTAGCGGAACAGGGGCCAGTGGCCGGAGTTGACCGCCATGTCCTGCTGGCGCAGGTTGTTGGACAGGTCCACGCCGTGGGCGATGCAGGGTGAATAGGCGATGATGAGGGAGGGCCCGGGATAGGACTCGGCCTCCAGGAAGGCGCGAATAGTCTGGAGGTCCTTGGCGCCGAAGGCGACCTGGGCCACATAGACGCTCTCGTAGGCCATGGCCATCATGGCCAGATCCTTCTTAAAGGTGGCCTTGCCGCCGGCGGAGAACTTGGCGACTGCCCCCAGGGGGGTGGCCTTAGAGGTCTGGCCGCCGGTGTTGGAATAGACCTCGGTATCGAGCACCAGGAGATTGATGTCGCGCCCGGAGGCTAGGGCGTGATCGACGCCGCCATAGCCGATGTCGTAGGCCCAGCCGTCGCCGCCGATGATCCAGACGCTGCGTCGCGCCAGATTCTCGCAGAGGGAGGCGAGGGTCCTGGCCTCCGGTTGGTCCAGGCCAGCTAGCCGTTCCTTCAGCAGGGCGATGCGCTGGCGCTGCTCGAAGAGGCCGGCCTCGCTGGTCTGGTCGGCCTCCAGCAGGCCCTTGGCCAGTTCTCCGCCGACGCGGTCCGCCAGTCCCGCCAGTAACTCGCGGGCGTGGACGGTTTGCTTGTCCACCGCCAGGCGCAGGCCCAGGCCAAACTCGGCGTTGTCCTCGAAGAGAGAGTTGTTCCAGCTCGGCCCCCGGCCCTCCGGGTTGGCGGCGTAGGGGGTGGTGGGCAGATTACCGCCGTAGATGGAGGAGCAGCCGGTGGCGTTGGCGACCAGCATACGGTCGCCGAAGAGTTGGGTCGCCAGCTTGATGTAGGGGGTCTCGCCGCAACCCACGCAGGCCCCGGAGAACTCGAACAGGGGCTGGAGCATCATGGCGTGCTTGATCTTGCTCACGTCCAGGCGGGTGCGATCGAATTCCGGTAGGCCCAGGAAGAAGTCCCAGTTGGGGCGCTCCAGCTCCCGGCGCTGGTCGATCGGGACCATGTTGATGGCCTTGCGCAAGGGGTTCTTGCGGTTGCGGATGGGGCAGACCTCGACGCAGAGGCCACAGCCCGTGCAGTCGTCCGGGGCGACCTGGTAGGTGACCTGATAGCCCTCGGGAAAGTCCTTGCCCTTGATGGGGGCATGCTGGAAGCTCGCCGGCGCACCGGTCAGGCGATCCGCCGGATAGACCTTGGCGCGGATGGCGGCATGGGGGCAGACCATGGGGCACTTGCCGCACTGGGTGCAGAGGTCCTGCTCCCACAGGGGCACTTCCAGGGCGATTCCGCGCTTTTCATAGCGGGTGGTGCCCAGGGGCCAGGTGCCGTCGGCGGGCATGAGGCTGACGGGCAGGCTGTCGCCCTTGTTCGCCATCAGGAGGGCCGTGACCCGTTGCACGAACTCGGGGGCCTCCGGGGGCACCCGGACGCTGATCCTGAGGGTGCTGGTGACCTTCAGGGGGATCTGGACCTGGCGGAGGCCCGCCAGGGTGGCGTCGATGGCGATGAAGTTACGCTCCAGCAGGCCTTGGCCCTTGCGGCCATAGGTTTTTTTGACCGCCTCCTTAATGCGGGTGATGGCCTCGGTCTGCTCCAGGACGCCAGAGATGGCGAAGAAGCAGGTTTGCATGATGGTGTTGATGCGCCGACCCATGCCGGTGCGTTCGGCGATGCCGTAGGCATCGATGACGTAGAGGTGCAGACCCTTCCCGATCAGTTGCTGCTGCAGGTGCCGGGGCAAGTCGTCCCAGACGCGCTCCGGCGGGGTCGGGGTGTTGAGGAGGAAGATGCCGCCCGGGGCGGCCTTGTCCAGCATCTCGTAGCGTTTCAGGAAGATGGGTTGATGGCAGGCCACGAAACTGGCCTCCCCATCGCCCACCAGATAACTGCCCCGCAGGGGCCCGGCGCCGAAGCGCAGGTGGGAGATGGTCACCGCCCCGGCCTTCTTGGAGTCGTACTGAAAATAGCCCTGGCCAAAGTTGGGCGTCTCCTCCGCAATGATCTTGATGGAGTTTTTGTTGGCGGAGACGGTGCCGTCCGAGCCCAGGCCATAGAAGACGCAGGCCGTGACCCCCGCCGCCGCGTCGGGGCGGAAGGCCGGGTCCCAGTCCAGGCTGGTGTGGCCCACATCGTCGAAGATGCCGACGGTGAAGGGGTGCCGGGGCCGGTCCCTGGCCAGTTCGTCGAAGATACCCAGGACCATGCCCGGGGTGAATTCCTTGGAGGAGAGGCCATAGCGCCCGCCCACCACCCGCGGCAGTTGCTCCCGCTGGCCCTGGGTGACCGCCTGGGCCAGGGCGGTGAGCACATCCTTGTAGAGCGGCTCGCCGTCGGCGCCGGGCTCCTTGGTGCGGTCCAGGACGGCCAGGCGGGTCGCCGTGGCGGGGATGGCGGCCAGCAGGCGCTTGGGGGAGAAAGGCCGAAAGAGGCGGACCTTGACCAGGCCGACCTTGTCGCCGCGCGCGACCAGATGCTCCACCGTCTCCTCGGCGGCGCCGAGCCCCGAACCCATGAGCAGCAGGACCCGCTCCGCGTCCAGGGCGCCGACATACTCGAAGGGCCGGTAGTGGCGGCCGGTGAGGGTGGCGAAGCGGTCCATGACCCCCTCGACAATGGCCGGCAGGGCATGGTAATAGGGGTTGACGGTCTCGCGTCCCTGGAAGTAAACGTCGGGGTTCTGGGAGGTGCCGCGCAGGACCGGGTGATCCGGGTTCAGGGCCCGCTCCCGGTGGGCCCGCACCAGGTCGTCGTCGATCAGGGCGCGAATGGTCTCGAGGGCCAGGCGCTCGATCTTATTGATCTCGTGGGAGGTGCGGAAGCCGTCGAAAAAGTGGACGAAGGGTACCCGTCCCGCCAGGGTCGCCGCCTGGGCGATGAGGGCGAAGTCCATGACCTCCTGCACCGAGGCCGAGCAGAGCATGGCGAAGCCGGTGGTCCGGCAGGCCATGACGTCGGAGTGATCGCCGAAGATGGAGAGGGCCTGGGCGGCCAGGGAGCGCGCCGATACATGCATGACCAGCGGCGAGAGTTCGCCGGCGATCTTGTACATGTTGGGGATCATCAGCAGCAGGCCCTGGGAGGCGGTGAAGGTGGTGGCCAGGGCCCCCGCCTGGAGGGCGCCGTGGATGGCCCCGGCCGCCCCGGCCTCGCTCTGCATCTCGATCACCTCGGGTACCGTGCCCCAGAGATTGGGTACCTTGAGGGAGGACCACTCGTCCGCCCATTCGCCCATGGCCGTGGAGGGGGTGATGGGATAGATGGCGATGACTTCGTTGGTGAGGTGGGCGACGTAGGCGGCGGCTTCGTTGCCGTCGAGGGTGACCATGGACTGCTTTGACATGGCGAGGTTCCAGGCTTGGGAAAGGGGGTGATCCCCCGAGGGGTTACGCTTGATTGTAAACTGAAGTTGTCCGTACGTAACATTGCGGTAATCTGAAATTGGCCCTGTTTCATGAGGGTCGCTGTTCAGGTTGCGTCGGGCCTGAGGTGAGGCTGGATCACCGCCTTGCCGTGGGGCCGCAGGAGTGAAGGGGGTATGTGTGGAGGTGGGGATGGTGGTGAGTGACAGAGAGGTGGCGGCAAGCGAGCCCGGGCTGACCTTTCGCCCCATGGCGGACCTGGACCTGACCGCCGTCATGGTGGTCGAGGTGCAAGCCTACCCACATCCCTGGAGCCAGGAGATTTTTCGCGATTGCCTGCGGGCTGGCTACCACGCCTGGGTCTTGCAGGTCGGCGACCGCCTGGTGGGCCACGGTGTCATGTCAATCGCCGTGGGCGAGTGCCAAATCCTCAATCTCTGCGTCCACCCCGACTGGCAGGGCCGCCAGTTCGGCCGCCGCCTCTTGCGGCGCCTCCTGGCCATCGCCCACCAGCGCCAGGCCGATACCGCCTTTCTCGAAGTCCGCCGTTCCAATCATGCCGCGATTCACCTCTACCAGGCCGAGGGCTTCTGCGAGGTTGGCCTGCGCCGCAACTATTACCCCAAGGGTCAGGGGCGGGAGGATGCCATCCTCATGGCCAAGCCCTTGCTGGGCTCGTCAGCGGATTAGGGGGCCGGGGCGGCGGCGTCCGGGTCGGCCACCCCGTCGCTCCGGGCCAGGGGACCCAGCGCCAGGATGCCCCCCAGGGAGAAGCGCCACACCCGCTCCACCAGCTCCTCGACCCGCTCCTCCAGGGGCGGCTGGTCGGGATTCAGACGGCTGATGAGGGGGCGGGCGAGGAAATATCGGAGGATCTGGCCACTGACGCTGGCGGCGGCATCCACGACCAGGGGGGTCTGGGGATGTAGGTCAAGCAGGTCGGCCACGATGGCCAGGAGTTCATCGTTGCTGGGTTTGATGTGGAGGGTGACGATTCGATCCAGGGTCTCGGTGGGGTGGGCCATCTCCGCCAGGTAGATGGCGCTGAGGTCGGCGCGGTCGTCCGCGTCACCCTTGCAGCCTAGGATCTCCTCCAGGGCCGCTTGAATATAGACCCTGAGCCGCTCCGCCGCCGGGGCCGCGGCGGGCAGGTAGCGGGCCCGACGCTGGCGAAACAGGCCGGAGACCTGGTCGAAGATAGCGGCGTATAGTCCTTGTTTGTCGCCGAAGTAATAATGCACCGAGGCCAGGTTGGCCTGGGCGCGGCGACAGATGTCGCGGATGGTGCCGCCGGCGTAGCCGCGCTTCGCGAAGACCTGGATGGCTGAACGCAGCAGGCGCTCGCGGGTATCGGTGGAGTTGGGTGCGGTGGACAAGGGTCTGGCCTCGGTCACGCCTGGGAGGAAGGGACAGATTAATGCTTTTGGGAGCTGGGATCGAGTCGCGGCGCCTGGCCCGGTAGGCCCGGGGCCTGGATTCTAGTCAACTCATTGAAATGAATATTTATAAGAGGAAATGCAGGCAAAGAAGGATCACTAGGCACCGGGTGGCTGTTGTAGAATCCCCCTCAATGTTGTCAAGCGGATGCTCAAGAGGATCGAGGATTGGGACAATCCAGGGTGCTTTCTCAGGGGGCCAGGGTCAAAAGGCGTCGCCGTGGGCTCCTGGCGCGCCTCGGCCTCATGCTGGCGTCGGGGGTGGCCCTGGGGCTGAACCTGGCGGCGGTGGGGCTGCTGGGGGTTGGGGTCCTGATCGCCACTACCCTGGCCGACCTGCCGCGGACGGACTCGCTGCGCGAGGTGCGGTTGCAGGAGCCCATGCGAGTCTTCAGCGCCGACGGCGTTCTCATGGCGGAGTTCGGGGCCGAACGACGCCAGCCCGTGCCCTATGCCGAGGTCCCGCAGCGGCTGGTAGAGGCCTTTCTCGCTACCGAGGACAACCGCTTCTTCCAGCACGAGGGCGTTGACCTCATCGGTCTCGGCCGCGCCGCCCTCAGCTTTCTGCAAACCGGTGAGCGCAGCCAGGGCGGCAGCACCATCACCATGCAGGTGGCGCGCAACTTCTATCTCTCGCCGGAGAAGACCTTTCGCCGCAAGCTCTCGGAACTCCTGCTCTCCCTCCATATCGAGCGGACCCTGACCAAGCAGGAGATCCTAGAACTGTACTTCAACAAGATCTTTTTTGGCCATCGCGCCTACGGCATCTCCGCCGCCGCCGAGATCTATTACGGCAAGACCTTGCGCCAACTCACCCTGCCGCAGATGGCCATGCTGGCAGGCATTCCCAAGGCCCCCTCCGCGAACAACCCCGTCTCGAACCCTAAGCGGGCCTTGGAAAGGCGGGACTACATCCTGGGACGGATGCGTGAGCTGGGCTACATCAGCCCCAAGGAATATCAGGAGGCGGTGGCGGCCCCGGATACCGCCCGCCTGGCGCGCCGGCCCATCGAACTGGCGGCGGGTTATGTCTCCGAGATGGTCCGGCGCGACCTGGTGGCCCGCTATGCCGAGGAGGCCGCCTATGGCAATGGCTTCCAGGTCACCACCACGATCGATTCCCGCCTCCAGAGGGAGGCCGAGGGCGCGGTCCATCGCGCCGTGCTAGATTACGACCAGCGACATGGCTACCGGGGTGCCGAGTCCAAGCACAAGCTCGCGGGACTCGGTGACGAGGCCCTCGATACCCTGCTGGAGAAGGCCGGTAAATTACCGGAACTGACCGCTGCCCTGGTCCTGCGGGCCGGCGACAAGGAGGCGGAGGTCTATCTCGGCCAGGGCAAGCGGGCCAAACTGACCCTGGGCCAGATGAGATGGGCCAGCCGCTATCGCAACGAGGACGCCAAGGGCGCGGCCCCGGGCCGGGTCGCCCAGGTGGTTGCCCCCGGTGATCTGATCCGGCTGCGCAAGACCGCGGGCGGGGGCTGGGAGTTGTCGCAGGCCCCCCACGTCTCCGGCGCCCTCAGCGTCCTGGACCCCGCCAATGGGGCCCTATTGGCCCTGGTGGGGGGCTATGACTTCCAGGACAGCAAGTTCAACCGGGCCGTGGATGCCCGCCGCCAGCCCGGTTCCAGCTTCAAGCCCTTCGTCTATGCCGCGGCCCTGGATCAGGGCTGGACCCCGGCCAGCCTCTTGCAGGACAAGCGCCTGGAAATTCCCGTCAACAAGGGCAAGGTCTGGCGGCCCGACAACTTCGACGGCAAGACGATGGGCCCGATCCGGCTGCGCCTGGCCCTGATCAAATCTCGCAACCTGGCCTCGGTCTGGCTGCTGCGGGAGATCGGCCTGGACTCGGCCTTGGATTTTGCCACCCGCTTCGGCTTCGATGTCGCCAGCCTGCCCCATGGCTTCACCCTGGTTCTGGGCACGGCGGCGGCCTCGCCGACCCAGATGGCCGCGGCCTATGCCGTCTTCGCCAATGGCGGTTTTCGGGTCATACCCCACTTCATGGACAAGATCCTGGATGGCAATGGCACCCTGGTCTTCGCGGCCAAGGCCCCCCGGGCCTGCGATGACTGCTGGTTCCGCTACCCGGAGGCCAGCGCTGGCGTCCAGGCCCTGAGCGCGGCGGGTGGGCCGGCCCCGGAGGCCCCGCGGGTGCTGGACCCCCGCGTGGTCTGGCAGATGAACTCCATCATGGGGGATGTCATCCGTCAGGGTACCGGCCGCAAGGCCCTGGAGCTCAAGCGCGAGGATATCGCCGGCAAGACCGGCACCACCAACGAGGTGCGGGATTCCTGGTTCTGTGGCTATCAGAAGGATCTGGTGGCCGTGTCCTGGATGGGCTTCGATGATTTTTCGCCCCTGGGCAAGGGCGAGACCGGTGGCCAGGCGGCACTGGGGCTCTGGGTCGATTTCATGGGCCAGGCCCTGGCGGGCAAGCCCGAGGCCACCCTGGAGGTTCCCGCCGGTCTGACGGAGGTGCGGGTCGCCAAGTCGGATGGCCGCCTCACCCGCAAGAAGGGGGATGCCAGCCTGCCGGAATGGGTGCGCCAGGAGGATGCCCAGGCCCCCGAGGGTCCGGCGCCAACGGGGGAGACCCAGGAGTTCGTCACCGAGGATCCTGGCTACTATGAGAGACCCAAAAAAGCCGCGCCCTCCGGTGCCCCCCGTCTGATGGATGATCTCTTCTGAGCATCCCGGGGCCGGGGCGAGGTGCTATGATTTGGGCCGCATCCAGGACCGGCCAGCCCTTCGCCCCCAGGTCATCCCGGCCTTGAGGGATTCCATTTTTCGCCGCCTACCCCTTCCTTGCCTTTAATCCCAGGATATCCGGCTAATGACCGCAAACGACATTCTTGTTGAAAACACCCCGACCGATAACATCAATTACTCGGAGTGCAAGATCATCCTCCAGCCCCAGCATTTCAGTAGTGCCCAGGGCTTCAAGGACTTCTGGAAGATCGTCAAGCGCACTGCTAAGAAGCACGGGGTCGAGGTCATTGAAGACAAAAATGCTTTCGTCAATCAGGTCCGTGAGGTCCTCTTTTATGACACCCCGGATCACGACCTCTACAACAACCACTTCATCGTGCGGCTGCGCTCCTTCTACAAGGAAGGCTGGCCCGATGGCCTGCCGGAACTGACGGTCAAATTCCGCCATCCGGATTTTGCCGCCGCCGCCGCCGTGAACGTGCGTCCAGCTACCCCGGGCTCCACGGCCCGGATCAAATTCAAGGAAGAGTTGCTGCCCCTGCGCGAGGGTCTGGGGGGCTTCCGATTTATTTATTCCCATAACTGCGTCATGTCCATGCCCCGAGAGCGGTTGAACATAGCCGTGGCGGACTTGACGCGTTCCTTCCCCGCCCTGGCCCAGGCGGAAGCCAATCCCGATCATCGCGTGACCCTGGTCAACGACTTCGCCGTCGAGGAGGTGCAGGTCAATATCGGCACCCTGGGCTTTGGCCATGGCATCAAGGCCAAGACGACCATTGCGGTCTGGCGTAATCGCCACCATGAAAGCGCCATTTGTGGTGAATTCGCCTTCCAGGCCAAATACGATCGCCGCGAGGCACTCCACAAAGACAGCCTCCAACGGGCCGCCGAGTTCTATAAGGCGCTGCAAATGGATGCCTATGATTGGGTGACCCTAGGGACCACCAAGACCGCCATTGTCTATGGGCTGGGCGCCAAGGGCTCCACCAACCGTGAATAAGACCTTTGCCGCCCCGGCTTCTGTTGCTGTGCGGGCCCTGGGGTGGTTCTGGTTGCGTTAGGCGGGGTCCGACGGCCTCTCGCCCCAGGTATCCCAGGTCACTCAATCCACGCTTAAGGGACGATAATCCGTTGGAAAATTCCGTTCAGCACTACTTGTTGGGCCTGTTCGCGGTCGCGAACAACTTTCCCGCCCTGGCCCCCTTTCTCGCCCTCAGCATTGGCCTGAACCGGTTTCAGAAGCTGGGGTTGATCACCATTGGCTCGGCGGGCGCCTTCATCATCATGACCACCAGCATGCTCGCCGGTACGGCCATTCTGGGGTTCTTCGGTATCAGTATCAGTGCCTTCCAGATTGCCGGCGGTATCTTGCTGGGTGGTACCGGCATGAGCATGCTCAATGCCAAGGGGGCTGGCGATGTTCACGGCAAGGAGGTGGAGAGGCCCGCTATCGATCGCTCCACCCTGGTTTCCACCATGATAGTGCCCGTGACCCTGCCCCTGACCACGGGCGCCGGCACCATTTCCACCGTCACCGTCTTTGCCCATGAGGCCGTCCAGGCCCATGCGGACATCGCTCTCTTCCTGGCGATCTGCGCCATGACGGTCATCATCTTCCTCATCTTCCTCTTCGCCATGTCCCTGATGAGGTTCCTGGGCGAGGTGGGCATGAGTGTCCTGATCAAGGTCATGGGCCTCTTTACCCTGGCGATTGGCGTGCAGTTCATCGTCAACGGCGTCACGCGGATTTATCCGACCCTGCCCGCCCATTGAGCGGTGCTCCAGGCCCCGGGACCTAGCCGGGGGCGGGTGGTGGCTGCCGCGGGGGCTCCAGGCGCACCAGGATCTTGGTGAGGTGGTGAAGGGCCCAGGCGACGAATTCGAAATCCACGAAGAGGGCGCTTTGATCCAGGGACCCGCCGGATGGCGGGCCCAGTTGCCGGCGGATCTCCCGGACGAAATCGCCATGGATGCGGGTGCGATCCCGGATAGCGGTAATGGCGGCGATATCGTCCTCGTCCATGGCGTTGGCCATGGCGCCCAGCAGTTCCAGAAGGCTTTTCTCCAGGCCCTCGCGCTGGTCGGGGGCGATGACGCCCGGGACCTGGGCGCGGGCGACAAAGAGGCGCGCGGCTTCCTCCAGGTGGCGGATGCCACTGAGGGCGCTGCGCAAGGCATGGAGCTTGAGGGCATCGCCCTCGCTCATGGGGGCGCGGGAGGCGAGCTGGCTGGCGAATTTTTCGATCGCGTTGGACAGTTTTTCGAAGTTAGCCGAGGGTCCGGAATCCTCGGAGGCATCACGGGGGGCCCCGGGCTCCCCCGTGACCATGCGCAGCAGCCGCGCCAGTTCCTTGCGGATCAGGGCGAGGGCGGTGGCAGCATCATCGAGGGCCTGCGTTTGCAAAAACTTGGGCGCGCCGGGCACGTCGGGTGCCTCCCCGGGCCAGATTTTCGCGAGCAAACCGGCGACCAGGGGAATGACCGGCGATAGGGCCAGGGCGGGGATCAGGTTCGAGAGCAGAAAGAGGATCGCGAGGCGCGTGCCCGTCGCGTCCGAGATCGCCCCGGATAGGGCCAGGGCCAGGGGGATGCCCGACCGCTCCAGGTAATAGAGCCCCAACATCAGGCCGCCGCCGAGAAGGCAGAAGAAGTCCTCCATCCTTACCAGGCGGAGTGCCTGACCCCGCAGGCCGGTGGCGAGCATGAGCCGCAGGGTGATGGCCCCCAGATTGGTCCCATAGATCATGAGCGCGGCATCCGGCAAGTCCAGGGCCCCGGCATTGGCTAGGGTGATGATCATCAGGGTCGCGCCCGAATTGGATTGGAGGATGGAGGCCACCAGGATGCCGCTCAGGAAGGCGAGGGGCGGGGAGGAGACGGCCAGGCCGATGGCGTCGCGGAACCAGGGCTCGTCCTTGAGGGGCGCCGCCCCAGCGCTCATTTGTTCCAGGCCGAAGAGGATGAGGCCGATGCCGATCAGGACGCTCGCCACCGTCTGCCAGGAACGATTCCGCACCACCCCCATCACGATGCCCGCCCCGCCGACGAGGAAGGCCACCGCCGGGTGAATGTCCAGGGTGGCGACGAAGGCGAGGACCGTCAGTCCCACATTCGACCAGACGATCACCAGGCTGGCGGCATTCGCCGTCAGCAATTCCGCCGCGACCAGGCTGACGCAGATAAAGGTGACCGCGGTGGCGCTCTGCATCAGGGCTCCCGAGGCCAGGCCCAGGGCCAGGCGGGGCAGGGGGTGCCGCGTCGTCCGGGCGATAGCATCGCGGAACCCGCCGCCACTCAGGGCCTTAAGGTTATCGCCGACCAGATGCAGGCCGATAAAGAAGAGGCCCAGACCGAAGACGAGGGCGTTAAAGGGCGTCATGGCGCTCCGGGCTCCGCAACAGACACCCCGGGGGACCCAAGGTGTCTCGGGGTGAGGTTATCAGCCGGCTTGCTTGAGGCTCTTTTCCTTTTTCTTGACCAGCTTGGCGATCTTTATCTGGTTCTCGGGCGATTCCTCCGCGAGGGCCTTGGCGTAATCCTGCTTGATCTCCTCCAGATCCACCTCGGCCTTGGGGGGTTGCAGCTTCATCCCCTCGATGGCGGCGACGATGATCTCCGAGATGGCCAGGTCGCGGAACCACTTATTGTCCGAGGGGATCACAAACCAGGGCGCCTCCGCCGTGCTGGTCTGGGCGATGGCCTCCTCGAAGGCCGCCGTGTATTCGTCCCAAAGCTCCCGCTCCGCGTAGTCGGTCTTGCTGATTTTCCACTCATGATCCGGCTCGTCGAGGCGGACCTTGAAGCGGGCGAGCTGGACCTCCCGGGAGATATGCAGATAGAATTTCAGGACCGTGGTGTCGTTGCCTGCGGCGAGGAGGTGCTCGAAGTTACGGATGTGTTCGTAGCGCGACTTCCAGACGACCTTGGGCACCAACTGGTGGACCCGGACGACCAGGACATCCTCGTAATGCGACCGGTTGAAGATGACGATGTCCCCCTTGGCGGGGGCATGGGGGTGGACGCGCCAGAGGAAATCGTGGGCGGCCTCCTCGGCGGTGGGCTGCTTGAAGGAGGCGACGCGTGTCCCTTCAGGGTTGAGGCCGGACATGACATGGGTGACTACCCCGTCCTTGCCCGCCGCATCCAGCCCTTGCAGGACGATCACTAGGGCGTTGGTCTTGGCGGCGTAGAGCTTGGCCTGGAGTTCACGCATCCGCGCCAGGAGTTCCTCCTGGCGTTGCGCCGCATCGGCATGATTCTTGTAGTCCCCCGTGTCTGCGGGGTCGATCTTGCCGAGCTTAACCTTGGCGCCGGGGGCGATACGAAATTTGTCTATTTTCATGGTTATCCGTTTTTACGTTGAGGGAGAGGGCCAGAATGGGAGTGGTTATCAGGGTCCGCTTTATCGGGTAAACAACATCGCCGATCGCGTCTAAATCTCGCTAGCGGGTGAGGTGGGACCAGACGAGGGCGAGGGGTGCCCTCGCCAATGGTCATTGGAGCGGGTTCTTGACCTTCCGATAGACCGGATCCGTCAGGAGATCGTCCCATGGCGTGAACGAGATCCACAGATCCAGGGTCGACATATCCATGACGATGGATTGAATGGTGTTGAACATCAGCGGGACATCGCCGAGCCCGATCCATTCATCCGGCTCCGGCTTGGTTTCGTGAACGAAGATCGCCCCCTCTTCCATCAGACCGCTTGTGGGTGGGTGAAAGCCCGCAACACCCTTCATGGCGTCGACATCAATCGTCTGGCCATAAGACAGGCCCGCATACAAGTCTCTGAAGCTGGTCCAGCGTGCGGTATCCGAGAGTGCCGCCGCGTAGTCATTGCCGGGTAGCCGAAAATCATTCACCGTAGCGAAGGCACCGCGAATGGGCCACTCTTGATCGTCCGGCACCTGCGCGCTCAGCACCGAATACTCGGTTCTAAAACTCCGATTCCCCGGAGTGCCCTTTTTTAGATTGATGTCGTTTTCCACCACGCCCGCCGATGCTTCATCAGCCAGGAAGATCAGATGATTGAAAGCGTACACATGATCGGCCGCCGTCATGTAGCTCGACACATCGCTGAGTTCCGCAAAATTTTCCAATGCGTACCTGAGGTCAAAACCGTAAGAACGGATACCGGAAAGATCGCTTGGATAGGGGATAAGTGTCTTGGGCTCCGTATCCAGGTCCGTGGTGGCTGAGTCGAGAATCGCACCGAACAGCCTGTGTTCGTTATACATGCTGATTGCGAACAACTGGCCGAGTACGCCAATGTTGACGACCGTCGTATCCGCATTCCGAAAGGTGGTGATGGCATAGATCTTCGCGATCTCCGGAATGAGCTCGTTAATCCACTCCAGGTTTCTACCAATGATCGTCTTCCCCGTGCTTGTTCCACTGCCGTATGCCGCGGTCGCCGAGCAGGAGAAGGCCCGCATGACATCCGGTACAAATTGGAACACCAACAACTCATTAGCGGAAAGTTTCCCATCACCCAGAACATCGGTCTGATAACTGAAAACGTCCTGCATGCCTGAGATCTCATCCTTGTAAGCAAGGTGGAACTTAGGGTTGTGGAGCAGTGTCCGGGCACGGGTCTTAACGATGTCGAAAGTCAAGCCTGCCTTCCCCAGGATGTACATCTGAAGAAGTAAGGCACGGTCAACCACTTGCTCGTAATTCGGAACAGCCCTTTGAATGGCGGACGCGAACTGACGACCGACCTCGAAGTGGGAAGTAGCGGTGAAATTCAGGTTCACGTCGTAATAGCCGATCTGCTGCTGGATCGCGACGGAGTTTGGAGTAGGCTCCTGGCTATCGCCGCCACATCCAACCAGGCTGAAGGCGATGCCCCCGATCAGCGCGGCCGCGAAGAGAAACTTCTTGTGTCTATCGTGCATGCTCAGGGGGTCTCTCAGCGATCTAAATCCACGGGTGAAGGATAAAAAATCTAACAAAATCATTTGAAATATACTCTCCCCTTTGAGGGGCGGTCAATGCGTGGTCAGGACTGCCTCATGGCAGATCCGTTGTTTGGCAATGTTCCGCCCTGGCAACCACCGGTTGCAACAGGGAATCCTCGCTAGAAGGGTTCGGCCCTGTTGGGCCCCAGTTGCACGGCTTCGTCGAGATCGGCGAGGACCACGGCGGCATGTGTAACATCGACGGGGTCCAATATCATGGATTGATTGAGGGCGCGCCTCTCAACCTGGATCCACGGGCGGTGGGGCAAGCCTTGGCGGCGGTTCCCAGCGTCGCCTTGGTGCCTGACCTGCATCTTTGGCGTGTCCGTGCCGATGAGACCCTGCTAGGCAAAGCAGGGCATGGTGGGTGACCTTAGGGGCCTCGGCGCCACCCTGACCCTGGGCTGTCCACCGTGTAAAAAATCCTTGTCCCTGTATGCGCCAGAACGTATATTAAGCCGCGCAGATATTAAATCCACCTCGACGGGAGTAACAAGAAGATGGCTATTCGTGTTGGCATCAACGGCTTTGGTCGCATGGGCAAACTGGGCTTCCGCGCTGGCTGGGGCAGCCCCGAGTGTGAGATCGTCCACGTCAATGAAATCAAGGGCGATGCCGTCTGCCAGGCCCACCTGCTGGAATTCGACTCGGTCCACGGCCGCTGGTGCCAGGACCAGATCAGCTCCCGGTCCGATGCCCTCATCGTCGCAGGCCAGGGGGTCGGCTTCAGCATGGGCGCCACCCTCGAGGAGATCGACTGGGGCGCCAAGGGCATCGATATCGTCGTGGACTGCACTGGGCGCTTCAAGACCGCGGAGGCCCTCCAGCCCTATTTCGACCAGGGCGTCAAGAAGGTGGTGGTGTCCGCCCCGGTGCCCGATCCGGCCCTCAACCTCGTCTATGGGGTCAACGACCACCTCTACGACCCGGCCGTCCATGACATCGTCACCGCCGCCTCCTGCACCACCAACTGCCTGGCGCCGGTGGTCAAGGTCATGCACGAAAAGATCGGCATCCTGCGCGGCTGCATGACCACCATTCACGACATCACGAATACCCAGACCATCGTCGATAAAGGCCACAAGGACCTGCGCCGGGCCCGCGCCCTGGGGCAATCCCTGATCCCCACCACCACGGGCTCAGCCAAGGCCATCACCAAGATCTTCCCCGAGCTGACAGGCAAGCTCAACGGTCACGCCGTGCGCGTGCCCTTGCTGAATGCCTCCCTCACCGACTTCGTTTTCGAGGCGGCCCGGCCCGTGACGGCGGAGGAGGTCAATGCCCTCTTCAAGGAGGCCGCCGCAGGCGAACTCAAGGATATTCTGGGTTACGAGGAACGGCCCCTGGTCTCCGTTGATTTCAAAGGCGATCCACGCTCCTCCATCATCGATGCCCTCTCCACCCTGGTGGTCGATGGCACCCAGGTCAAGATCTACGCCTGGTACGACAACGAGTGGGGCTATGTAAACCGCATGATGGATATCACCCGCAAGCTGGCGCGGATGATGTAGCCATGGATGCAGCCCTACGCACCTACCTGGTTATCACCGGCGCCTATTGGGGTTTTACCCTGACGGACGGGGCCATCCACATGCTGGTGGTCCTGCACTTCCACAATCAGGGTTTCAGCCCCCTGGAGATCGCCTTTCTCTTTCTCCTCTACGAGGTGTTCGGCATCATCACCAACGGCTTGGGGGGCTGGATCGCCTCCCATGTCGGCCTCAATCGCACCATGGTCGCCGGCGGCTTCCTCCAGGTCTTCGCCCTGGGCATGCTGGCGGTGGACCCAGCCTGGTTGACCGTAGCCTATGTCATGACCGCCATGGCCCTGTCCGGCATCGCCAAGGACCTCAACAAGATGAGCGCCAAGTCCAGCGTCAAGATGGTGGTGCCCAAGGGGGCCGACGCCGAGACGCGGCTGTTCAAGTATGTGGCCATCCTCACCGGGTCGAAAAACACCCTCAAGGGCGTCGGCTTCTTCCTGGGTGGCCTCCTGCTCTACACCGTGGGCTTCCGGTGGGCCCTGGCGGGCATGGCGGCCTGCCTCTTTGTCCTCTATCTCTATGTTGCCTGGGCCCTGCCGTCCGGGCTGGGCACCACCAAGGTCAAGGCCAAGATCAGCCAGATCTTCTCCAAGACCCGGGAGATCAATATCCTATCCGGGGCGCGCTTCTTCCTCTTTGGCGCGCGGGATGTCTGGTTCGTGGTGGGCCTGCCGGTCTTTCTCGCCTCCGTGACCGGCTGGAATCATCTGGAAGTCGGTAGTTTCCTAGCCCTCTGGGTGGTGGCCTATGGCTTCGTCCAGGCGGGGGCCCCGGCCCTGCTGCGCCAGGGTCGAGGCGGCAAGGGACCCCAGGGCAAGAGCGCTCGTAACTGGGCCCTTCTGCTGGCGGTCTTCCCCGCCGGCATCGCCCTGGCCCTGATGAAGGGCCTGGACCCGGGCCTGTCGCTGATCATCGGCCTCTTTGCCTTTGGCGCCGTCTTCGCCATCAACTCCGCCGTCCATTCCTACCTCATCCTGGCCTACTCGGACCAGGACAAGGTGGCCATGAACGTGGGCTTCTATTACATGGCCAATGCCGCCGGCCGGCTGACGGGGACGGTGCTGTCGGGCTGGGTCTATCAGACCCAGGGCCTGGTGGGCTGTCTCTGGGTATCCACCGCCTTCGTGCTGGCGGCGGCGCTGATCTCCTTCCTGTTGCCACCGGT
>JBGAUK010000074.1:0-17892 GCA_044228695.1 Chromatiaceae bacterium
ACTGGCCCAGCACCGGGACTACGACCGCATGGCCAAGGATTATTATCTGGATCAGTGTTTCGAGTGTGGTTGCTGCGCCTACGTCTGTCCCTCTAACATCCCCCTGACCCAGTACTTCCGTATTGCCAAGGCCATCAACCGCGACCAAAAGAAAAAGGTTCACTGAGCGCCCACCATGCCCAGACTCATCGAGATCCGCACCTCGCCCCATCTGAAGTGGGCCAGGACCGTGCCGCAAATCATGCGCACCGTGGTCCTGGCCCTGTTGCCCATCTGCGCCTTCGCCGTCTTCCAGTTTGGAGTCAGCGCCCTCCTCCTGCTGGTCACCACCACCGGCGTGGCCATGGCCACCGAGTATCTGTTTTCGCGCCTCTCCGACCGGGGTAACAGCCTGGGGGACTGGAGCGTGGTCATCACCGGCCTGCTCCTCGGGCTGACCCTGCCGCCGGGCTTTCCCCTCTGGATGGCGGCGGTAGCGGCCATTGTCGGCGTCGGCCTGGGCAAGACCCTGTTCGGCGGTCTCGGCTTCAATGTCATGAACGCGGCCCTGGTGGGTCGCGCCTTCGCCCAGGCGGCCTTTCCGGTGGCAATCACCACCTGGACCCCCGCTTTTGCTCCTGGCCGCTTCCTGGAGTTAATCCCCTCGACCCTGACCCCGCCTCTGATGAAGCCCACCCCGATCACGGACTGGCTCGCGGGTCTGGGCATCGATGGCTTTACCGGCGCCACCGCCCTGGCCCTGCAGAAATTCCAGCAGATCGAGGTCAGCAGCTGGGACCTCTTCCTCGGCCTGGTCCCGGGCTCGGCGGGGGAGACCTCCGCCGCCCTCATCCTGGTCTGCGGCCTCTATCTCGCCTACCAGCGCATGTTGGATTGGCGCATCCCCGTGGGCGTCCTGGCGGGGGCCGTCCTCATCGCTCTGCCCCTCTGGCTGGTCGACAGCCACCACTATCCGACGCCCTGGTTCGTCCTCTTTTCCGGCGGCCTCATGTTGGGGGCCTGGTTCATGGCCAGCGACATGGTTGGGTCGCCGGAGACGCCTTGGGGGGCCCTCCTCTATGGCCTCTTCATCGGCGCCCTCACCGTCGTTATCCGCCTCTTCGGTGGCCTCACCGAGGGCATCATGTATGCCATCCTGATTGCCAACGCCGCGGCGCCTCTCATTGCCGCCGCGACCCAGCCGCGGGTCTATGGCGCCAAAAAGGAGGGCCGGTCATGATCACCGAAGCCACCCAATCCCAGGCTGATCCGCACGACATCCCAGTCATGCCGGGCACCAGCGAGACACCGAATACGCCCACCTTCGCCATGCTCCGCGCCCTTGGTGTCATCTCGATGGTCTCGGGGCTGCTGGTGGCCATGGCCTACGAGTTGACCGCACCCATCATCGCCGAAGGCCGCCGTATCGCCACCGAGAAGGCGGTGTTGCAAGTGGTCCCGGGCGCCGTCACCAAGCGTGACTTCATCCTGGGTCCCAAGGGGCTGGTGCCCAAGGACCAGGCCGAGAGTCAGGAGGCCGACACGACGGGAGGAGAAATTCTCTACGCGGCCTACGATCCCCAAGGCCAGCTCAAGGGACTGGCCATCATGGGCACCGGCAATGGGTACGCGGGCCCCGTGGAGGTCATGTTCGCCTATGACCCCGGCCGCCAGGCCATCGTTGGCAGCAAGGTACAGAAATCCAACGAGACGCCAGGATTCGGCGACAAGCTCGATACGGATCCCACCTTCCTGAAGAACTTCGTGGCCTTGGACGCCAGGCTCAATGCCGAGGGCACGGCCCTGGCCAACCCCATCGTCACCGTCAAACACGGCGCTAAGGCCGAACCCTGGCAGATCGACGCCATTTCCGGGGCGACCATCTCCTCGCGAGCCATGGGCAAGGCGGCCAACCAAGCCGCCCAGCGCGCCGTCCCCGCCATCCAGCGTGATCTGGCGATCCTGTCGCAACCGCATTAACCGGGAGACATTAGACATGGCTGAATCCCCCCCGCAGACCGCGAGCGCGCCCCAGCCCTCGCTCCCCTTCAATCAGCAAGAAACACTTACCGCCGACACCTTCCTGCGTGGCCTCTGGGAAGAAAATCCTATTTTTGTCATGATGTTGGGTATGTGTCCGACCCTGGCGGTCACCAGTTCCACCATCAACGCCATCGCCATGGGCCTGGCGACCACTTTCGTGCTGGTCGGATCGGGGGCCCTGATCTCGCTGCTGCGTAACTGGATCCCCAAACAGGTGCGCATCGCCAGCTACATCGTCATCATCGCCACCTTCGTCACCGTGGTGGACTACACGATCCAGGGCATCAGTCTGGAACTCTACGCGGCCTTGGGGGCCTTCCTCCAGCTCATCGTCGTCAACTGCATCATCCTTGGCCGCGCCGAGGCCTACGCCTCTAAGCAGCGGCTGGTCCCCACCCTCGTGAACAGTCTGGGCATGGGCATGGGCTTTACCCTGGCCCTCCTCTGCCTGGGGACGGTGCGCGAGATTCTCGGCAATGGCACCCTGCTCGGAGTGCAACTCTTTTCCGATAACTTCCAGCCATGGTTGGTCATGGTCCTGCCGCCCGGCGGCTTTTTTGTCCTCGGCGTCTGGCTGCTGCTCTTTGCCTGGCTGAAGCAGCGTCGCGAACGCCAGATCTTGGAACAAGCCGGAGTGGGCGCCCGTGGGTAACGAATCTCTCTTCTCGATATTTCTCAACACGGTAGTCGTCAACAACTTCGTGTTGGCCCTCTTCCTGGGCATCTGCCCCTTCCTCGGCACCTCCGCCAAGAAGGAGACGGCCTGGAACATGGGTCTGGCCACCACCTTCGTCATGATCGTCAGCTCCGTCAGCGCCTTTGGGGTCAACTGGCTCCTTGTCGCGCTGGAACTCGAATTCCTGCGCCTCATCTGCTACATCGCCATCATCGCCTCGGCGGTCCAACTGGTGGAGATGTTCGTCAAGAAGTTCAGCCCGGCCCTCTTCCGTTCCCTGGGCATCTTCCTGCCGCTCATCACCACCAACTGCGCCGTCCTGGGCCTGGCCCTCTTCCAGACCTCCCGGGAGTACGACTTCGTCCAAAGCCTGGTCTATAGCCTGGGCGCTGGGGTAGGCTTCACCCTGGCCCTGATGCTGATGGCGGGACTGCGGGAAAGACTGGAGCTGGCGCGGGTGCCGACGGTGAGTCAAGGCGCGGCCATGAGCCTCATGCTCGCCGGCCTCCTATCCCTGGCCTTCATGGGCTTCGCGGGCCTCGGGGCATCCCATGGCTAATGCCCTGATCGCCAGCCTTGTTATCTTCGCCGTCCTGGCCGGCTGGGTCTGGGTCCAGCAGCGTTATGCCGCCTTTGCGCGCCGGCATCCCCAACTCGGCCCCTTCCGCGCCCCGGATGGGAGTTGTGGCGGCGGCTGTGCCTGCAAGAACGGCCAATGCGCAACGCGACCGCACTGATAGCCTGATCACAAACCAAGGCGGGCGCGACGGGCGCTTCCGGCTCTCTAGGCCAGGCAATCAATATTCTGAGAGTAATTTTCCCCAGGCCTGCCCCTTAACCGGGGGCACGGGACCCCAACAACTAGAACCTCACCGGAACCAGCAAGATGAGCGAACTCGACCCACCCCTCGGCCCCACGGTCGCGGCCCTGATCACCGATTCAAGACGCATCACCCCCCTGAAATCGGAGGAGGTACGCCATCTCAACCTGCGGGTGGCGGACCCGGCCTTCCAGTTTGTTGAGGGTCAGAGCATCGGGGTGGTGGTCCCGGGACCCCACCCCTTCGGCAATCCCTATCATGTGCGTCGCTACTCCATCGCCAACGCCCGCCCCCTTCCTCAGGACGAAGCCGTGGACCTGGAGATCCTGGTACGCCGCTGCTTCTATATCGATGAAATCAGCGGCGAGCGCTTCCCTGGCATCGCCTCCAACTTTCTATGCGACGCCAAGCCCGACGATACCATCACCCTGACAGGCCCCTTCCGCAGCCCCTTCCAGATGCCCCTGGACAGGACCTCCAACCTGGTCATGATCGGCACCGGCACCGGCGTCGCCCCCTTCCGCGCCTTCGCCCAGCTCATTTACGAACGTCGCGGCGGCTGGGATGGTCAGGTCCGCCTCTTTTATGGCGGCCGCACCGGCCTCGATCTGACCTATGCCAACGACGAGACAACCGACCTGGCCGACTACTACGACCAGGCGAGCTTCAAGGCCTTCAAGTCCCTGGCGGCCAATAGCCTGATGCGCTCCTCCGACGCCTTGGCGCTGGGTCTCCAGGAAAACATTGGCGAGGTCTGGTCCCTCCTCCAGGAGTCCAAGACCTATGTCTTCCTCGCCGGCCTCGGCAAGATCGCCCAGGTCTTCGACAAGGTGATGAGTGAGCGCGCCAGTTCCCCCGAGGCCTGGCAGGGCATCAAGCAGCGGATGATCCGCGAGAAACGCTGGTCGGAGCTGATTTACTGAGGGACCCAGGCCCCGCCGGCACGGACGGTCGGGGCCTGGGTTCAGGCAGGGAGCGCCTGACGGCTACTGGCCGGGTCCCCCATCTGGATCACGATCTTCTGGTAGAGCCCGCGAAAGGAAGTGACCTTTTCATAGGAAACCATGGCGGCTTCCTGGGGCAGGATATCCCGGATCTCCTCCTTCCAGAGATCCAGGGCAAAGGGTTCCAGGGTGGCCAGGATCATTTTCATGACCAGGCGCAGCGGGTGGCCAGACTCCGGGCCATGGTAATCGACAATGACCACCTTGCCACCCGGTCGGGTCACGCGCAGGGCCTCGGCCAGGGTGGCCCGCCGCACCTCCGCCGGCTGCTCATGCAGCAGGAAGAAGAGCAGCGTCCGATCGAAGGACCCGTCTTCAAAGCTCAATGACCGTGAATCCTGTTGATGCAGGTGAATCCGGACATCCGGCTGCAACTTCTGGCGCAGATTGGCAAGCTGAATAGGCGCCACGTCGATGACGTCCAATCGATCCTGGGCCCCTAATAGCCCTCCCACCCGCTGGGTAAGATCCCCATAGACGCACGCCACCTGCAAGAGGCGCTGCCCCTCGCTCCCGGCGAGTTCCAGCAAGGCCTCGTCACACAGACGCTGGTAATTACCCCATAGAATCAGATTGACCAGCCACTCGCGTTCGAAGAGGAACACGGCCCGGGGGTGCAGGTAGGCCCACCAGTAAACACGCTGGAGATAATCCGGGATGGGGGGTGCCGCGATCTCGCCGGAAAGGCCGTCAGGGGAATAGGACATAGTTCTTCCTCAAGGGCAAAGTGCCTGATTGGATTATCAGGGCCGAGGTTCGACAACTCGGAATGGGGCTTATGGAGCAGACCTTCCCTGCTGGACGCTAAGGATGGGCCATCCCTGACCAATCTCGGCAAACGCTGACCGGTGTCGCCGCCGGGACCCTGACTTCAGGGAACAAACAGCCGCAAATCCCGCGCATCCCAGGTTAACAGACGGGATGGGGATCCAGCGGTGCGACGAAGTAGCAGAGATACGCCATTCTTATAGTTACTATTTATTCTTGGCGTCCTGCGGTGCAGGTGCATTATTAGTTAAAAGACCCATAAATGACAATTATGTGACATAAAAAAATCCTTGCCCCCGATCTTCCACCAGGGACAAGGTGGGCCGAGGTCAGCCGCGAGTCATGACGCAAGCGGCCATGGCATGGCTCGACAATCCCGAGGAAGGCGCCGCGGGCCTCCGCGGCCCCCCCCCCCATCAGCCAGCCAGTTCCTGGTACCGGAAACAATCCAGGGTATGGTCATTCACCATCCCCACTGCCTGCATCAGGGCCTGACAGGTGGTGCCGCCAACGAAGCGGAAGCCGCGCCGCTTGAGTTCCCGGCTCATCAGGTCCGATTCCGGGGTCCGGGCCGGGACCTGCGCCAGGCTGGACCAGGCATTGTGCCGGGGCACCTGGTCCACGAAGCCCCACAGCAGGTTGGCCAGGGTCTCGCCTTGCTCATAGAGGGCCAGCAAGGCCCGGGCATTGTTCACCGTGGACTCCACTTTCAGCCGGTTGCGGACGATCCCGGGGTCCGCGAGAAGCTCTGCCACGCGCACCGCGTCGAAGCGGGCGATGGCCTCCGGGTCGAAGCCCAGGAAGGCGCGCCGGTAGCCCTCGCGCTTACGCAGGATCGTCAGCCAGGACAGACCCGCCTGGGCGCCCTCCAGGGTCAGCATCTCGAACAGATGCCGCTCCTCCCGGCTGGGGACGCCCCACTCACGGTCGTGGTAGTCCACATAGAGAGGGTCGGTTCCGCACCAGGCACAGCGCACCAGGCTTTCGCCGCTCATTGGGGCAGCCGGTCCAGGATGCCGAACAGGGCGGCCTGGAGCCGCGCATAGTCCTCGGGCGTGGCGTCCAGCATCCGCACCGCGGTCTGAACATGGGGACCCGGGACCAGTTCATCGGCGCAGGCGGCGCAGATACCCGCGACGCTCTCCGGGGTGGACTCCAGATGGAACTGGAGGCCCAGCACTCGCCCCTCGTACAGGAAGGCCTGCTGCTCGCAGGCCGCGCTTCGGGCCAAATGGACGGCACCCGCCGGCGGATCAAAGGTATCGCCGTGCCAATGAAAGACCGGGAGCGAGGGGGGTAGGAAACCAAAGACCGGCGAGGTCTGGCCGGCCGCAGTCAAGGCGATGGGCATCCAGCCAATCTCCCGCTGGCGATGGCGATAGACCCGCGCCCCCAAGGCCTCGGCGAGCAACTGGGCTCCGAGACAGACCCCGACAAGAGTCTTGCCCGCCGCAATAGCCCGGCGAATCAGGTCCTTCTCCGCCACGAGCCAGGGATAGTGCGCCTCGTCGCTAACCCCCATGGGCCCCCCCATGATCACCAGCCAGTCGAAATCCGCCGGCTCTGGTGGCGCCACCCCCTCATAAAGCGGGGTCAGGCGCAGCGCATGACCGCGGGCCGCCGCCCAGTCGGCGATAGCGAAGGGCCCCTCGAAAGGGACATGTTGCAGACAGTGAATCAGCATGGATGGGGATCCTCGGGGGTCGGCGCCAGCGCCTTCCCGGCAGGGCCGCGACCGACTCCCAGATGGTGGGAAGAGGCATATTGTCCGGGGCGATATTACCTGTCGGCCCCGCCTGTGCCCATCCCCAGGCGGTACCAAATCCCGAGGGGTGCCGATGGCTTGGCAGTTGGCCGAAGGTCGGCCACAATGCCCGCTGTTTTCAGACACGGGCTCCGTCCAGGCCTGACTCGGACATGACAGCACAAGGACGCGATCCGGATACCTCGGGCCCTGGACGTGCCCGGCCGCTGAACAACCTCGTCAGGGGCGCAGTCCGACCCCGCCTTTGAGCCCCAGGTTCAGGATCAAGAGTCAATTGCTACCCATCACCCGCCTCTATCTTTTGACCGCCAGCCTTTGCGCGCTGCTGCCCCCCCCCTTGGGGGCCGAGGTGCTGCTCTACGGCAAGATGAACGTGGCCCTAGTTTATGTCGACCAGGGAGCTGGCGCCCCGCCACCGGGCGGTCAGACCACCTGGTTCAGGGGCTTCGGCCTCAACGACAATCGGGCGGTCCGGCCCTGGTTGCTGAACCCCTTCATAACCACCCCGCGGGGTCCGGCCAACCGCCTTGGCCTGGAGGGCTCCAGGGACTTGGGGGAGGGCATCAAGGTCCTGTTCAAGGTCGAGTTGGGATTCAGTCTGGCGGACAGCAATAACAATGCCTTCAATCTCGGGGCCAGCGAGACCCTGACCATGCGCAACACCTACCTGGGACTGGGCGGCACCTGGGGCCGCCTCCTCCTGGGTCGTCAGGATACCCCCTTCAAGTCCTCGACCGCGCCCCTGGACCTCTTTATCAACACCTTGGGGGATTCCGCCAGCACCATTGGCTTCCAGAATTACCGCTTAGATAACTCCATTTACTACGCCAGCCCCAGCCTCGGAGGCCTGAAATTTGCCGCGGCAATAATCCCGGGTGGCGGGGCCACGTTGCCGGGAGGCATCAATCCCGACGCCAGCCATCTCGCCGAGGCCTTCTCCCTGTCCGCCATTTATGCCCAGGGACCCCTCTATGCCAGTCTCGCCTTCGAGACCACCAGCACCGCGCTTTCCGATCCGGCAACCTACGAGAACGCCGCCAGTTGGCGAAAGTGGCGCCTGGGCTTGGGACTTCTGGATTGGCGGGGTCTGAGTGTGACAGGGATGTTCGAACACTGGGATAACGCCTTCTGGGGGGACGATCACAGCGCCGACCTCTGGCAACTCCAGCTTGGCTACCGGCTGGGCCGGTTCCAGCTCAAGGCCAGGATTGGCGGGAATCAACAGGGGGGTGAGTACGAACTCCTGGCCCCGGTCTGCTGCGATCTCCTGGCCGAGGATGATTTTGCCTTCCAGAGTTGGGCCTTGGGCGGTGATTATTACTTTTCCCACCAGACCAAACTCTTCCTGGTCTATTCCGCCAATCTGGCCGATCCCCTGGTCCAGGCGACAAGTCGTGAAACCTATGACCTCCTGGATTGGCGCGGGGCTCAGTTAGGCATTTCCCATGCCTTCTGACGGCTCGTACCGCCCGGGGCAGGGGGCAAAAACCAATGGCCAGCCTAGAGGCTTTTACCCATAATGCCAACCGTCCGCCGCCGGCCCGCCAGCCTGCCCCTCTCAGTCACCAGTCCTGCCATCCACTCCCCAACCCGGTAGCCACGCTGATATGAATGAACTTGCGGAACCCACCCCACCACCCAGTCTGTGGGAAATCTTTCTCGAATTCCTCCTGATCGGCGCCATCAGCTTTGGCGGTGGCATCGTTGCCTACCAGAAAATACTCCTGACCGAAAAACGGCGCTGGCTGAATGACGACGAGTTCATGGCCTGCCTGGCGATCAGTCAGACCATGCCCGGGCTGAATGCGGTGAATATTGCCGTGCTGACGGGGGATCGTCTCCGCGGGGTGCTCGGTTCCATCGTCGCGGCCATGGGCCTACTCATCCCCGGGGCGACCTTTGTGCTGGTCATGGGCATCCTCTACCTGAAAAACACCGATCACCATCTGGCGAATCTCCTGCTTGCCGGGGTGGCGGCGGCGGCCACGGGCCTGCTGTCCGCCATCACCTACCGCCTGGGTCACCGCCAATTCAACCATTTCAAATCCCTGTTGATTGTGTTCGCCTCTTTTTATCTGATGAGCATCATGAGCCTGTCCTTACCCATGGTGCTGCTCATCATGGCGCCCATCTCCCTCCTTCTCTTCCGTCCCAAGGCCTGATCCCATGGTTTCCGTACTCATTCACCTCGTCTTGACCTTTGGCCTGCTCTCTCTCCTGGCCGTGGGGGGGGGAACCGCCGTCCTGGCGGAGATGCAGGAGGTACTGCACCAGCAGTTTCAGATCCCCCCGGACCGCTTCCTGGAGGTCTACAGCGTCGGTCAACTGGCACCGGGGCCCAATATGACCATGGTGGTGATCTTCGGCTTCCAACTGGCGGGCATCATGGGGGCCCTGCTGGTCGGGTTGGCCTTTTTTCTACCCTCCAGCGTGCTCTGCTTCTGGATCGGCCGTTTCTGGAACTATATCGGGGAGACCCCTTGGCGACGGGCGGTGCAGAATGCCCTGGAACCCATCTCCATCGGTTTGATGTGTTCAGGTGTTTATGCCGTCGGCAAATCCGCCCTGGATGGCCCCTTGACCATCGCCTTGGCCATGACCGCCTTCATCGGCGTGCTCTTCACGCGGATCAATCCCGTCTACGTGATTCTGGGTTTGGGCAGCCTGGGGGCCGCCATCCAATACTGGCAGCCAGGCCTGCTCTGACCACAAGCCGACGGGGGCACTGACCGCCCCGCGAGGTCCCCTCCGGGACCTTAGGGCGGCGATCTGAAATCAGTCAGACAGGTGGACGCAGGATGTGCTCCAGGAAATCACTGTAGCCGGCCACCTGCCCCTTGCCGACCGCGACTCTCCGGGCGAGGATGCGTAGGGGGGTCAGATAGGGACTCTCCAGGCTGATGGAGTGATACACCTTGTCCAGGACCTGGATGCGGGCAAATTCGACCTGCACCCCAAACATCATGCTTGCGCCCTGCCGGACCTTGGAGACGGTGATCTTGCCAGGCCGGTAACCAGTCGCGGTCATGACCTGCAGCAACTCATCGATACTGCGCAGCTTACCGCGCACTTCAAAGAGGCGGGGAAAGAAGGTTGACAGTAGCAGGGCTTTCTCGGGGAAGCGGTATTTAACGCTGGGCCCAAAGGCGATGAAGTCATCGAAGGCCTCGAGCACGGGCTTGATCTTGAGGTTCTCCCCCCGAATTTTGATGTTGTCCTTCTTGCCATGGACGAAGAGGTAGTGGTCGTCGTTGGTTTCCTCGTTGACATCGGCATTCTGGGTGATCTCGGCCCAGGAGACAGGTAGCTCCACGATCTGGCCCTCCGGCCAGAAGGCCCGCCACTCCCAAGTGGTGCTACTGCGCTGATACAGGCCGCCCTCGCTGGCGCCAGCCTTATCGTCCGTCGCTGGCGAGGATTGATCCTCCCCAGCATCCAGGAGATAGGTGCGCAAGCGCAGACGCATCTCGGTAACCGCCCTTGCCACGGTATGGCCGACCAATTCCATCTGGCGGATGAGATCGATGCGGTTTCTATGCGTCAGCAGCCAGTATTGGAAGGACTTTCCCCCTAACACCGGGCCAACGATCTCACAGGCATGGAGGACCGCGATGAGTGCCGCCTCCTTGGGATGTGGCAATTCGTCTGACTCGATCAGACCTACCAGCACCTGCCGGAGTTTGGCGGCCTCAGTCTTCCGTGACTGACTGATGGCCAACTGCCGAAAGTCCCAATTCAGCTTGCTGCTGGTCGTCAGGCAGATATTCTTGGCCGCCAGGCTGGCCAGACAAGCGCCGCGTAGATCCCCCACGCGATCCGCAAGGGCATTGAGGGCGACATCCAGGGGCACGGTACGACCCAAGCACCGCAGGGCGGCCAGTGCCAGGGCCTGCGCCGGGTCAAGCCTGGATTTACGGTCCAGTAGGGTCAGATTCTTGAGATCGCTGTCTACCCATCCTGACAGAGACAGGTCAATCAGCAGCGCCCCCACCAACCCGAAATCCGCGTCGGACCAGGCGATCATGGGGTCGACTTTGACGGGCCACTCCAGGCTCAGGAGGACAAAGGACTCGGCGATGCTAAGTTCATCATGAGTCTCTGGGTGAAGGGATTTACGCGTCATAGATTGGACCAACAGAAGTTGAACAAGGTCGGTGACAAGCTCGCGAAGAGGCCATGTCAGTCACGCTGAGCCCAGCCACCCCAGAGGGATTCAGCGTTTTCATCCTAGCTTAACCGGCCTAAAGGCGCCACTTGTCGTTGGCCATATATGCCACCTGAATCCTGCAAAAGCAGGACGCTGAGGGCAGGAAAGTGTTTACCTCTCGGTGAGTTATAGGGTGAATGCGTCAGCCCAAGGAGTCACCCTTTCGATAACAGCGGTCCGACGCGGAGCCAGGCCCCCAAGATTCTCTTTGACGGCGCGGGGCAAGCATTTAATAGTCAGGCCGGTCTGGCCCCGGTGATCAAATTTAGCCTAGACTTATAAGCCATCCTGGCTAATGACATGAGATCCCCATGTTCACCAAATTGTTAAAAATGCGCGGGTATCCCGGCGTCCTGCAATGGCTATCGGTCCTGTTTTTCGTGCCGGTGGTGGGCTTTTTGCTGTTTGGACCGGCGGACAAGGACAACCTGGCCAACCTCTTGATCTGGCTGGTGTGGTGGCCGTTGCTGTGCGTGATGTTTATCGTCGCTGGCCGGATTTGGTGCGGCGTCTGCCCCTTCTCCAAGGTCAGTGACGGCCTGCAGCGCCTGGTCGGGTTACGGCTGGCGGTCCCGGATTTCCTCAAGGAGCAGGGACTCTGGCTTATTTTGATTGCCTTCCTGCTGCTGTCATGGCTGGAGGAGACGGCGGGCATCGTCGATTCCCCCCGCCAGACCGCCATCATGCTGCTAACCATTCTGACAGGCGCCGTGGCCTTCGGGCTCTTCTTCCAGGGGCGCGTCTGGTGCCGCTACGTCTGTCCCATCGGCGGCATCAGCCATGTCTATGCGCGGGGGTCGCTGTTCAAGGTGCGCCCCCAGGAGGCGATCTGCGCCGACTGCACCACCAAGGATTGCGTGGTGCCGGACGCCCATTACGCCGGCTGCCCGATGCACCTGTCACCCTTCGCCATGGACTCGGTGGCCAACTGTAATCTCTGTGGCGCCTGCCTCAAGCGCTGCCAGCATGGCTCCCTGAGGGTCAGTCTGGAGGCTCCCTCCCAGGATCTGGCAGCCTCCTCACCCATGGCACCCGTGGTCTTGTGGCTCATCGCCCTACTGGCGGGCTTGATCAGTTTTTTGAATGGGCTGGACAGTGGCCGGTTGCCGCTGGAGGCATGGGTGGACCAGGCCGCCTATCCGGTCCTGGCCAAGACCCTGCTCATGGCGGTAGCGCTGGCGGCTAGTTGGTGGCTATTGAACGGGGTCGCCCGGCTGGCGGGCGGCCGTTCCGCGGCTCTGATGTCACCCGCAGCCTGGTTGGCCCTCGGCGCCCGACCCTTGATCCCACTCTTGTTATTCAGCCACTTGGGCCATGTGGGAGCGGAACTCTGGGGAGACGGGGGCCTCTTGCTAGCGCCCCTGGCGGAGGCGTTGCAGGCCCCTGGCCTGGCCTTGCCGGGGCTCTGGGGGGCGCCTTGGACTGCCTATTTCAACGCCATCTGCATCAGCCTAGGGCTGGTACTGGCCCTGGCCGTCCTGGGCTGGACCGCCGCGCGGGCCGTCGGCCTGAACCGCACCCGGCTGGTGGTGAGCTTTGGCCTCTTCTATCTGCTATTCGCGGGATGGAATCTGTACGCCACCTGGCCCCTGGAGACGGCTGAACCCCCCTACCAGGCCAGCGCCGCGGTCATGGCGACCGGGCTGGAGACCGCCGCGCCAGACACCGGGGATGGCTGGTCGATTCTCTGGCCCTTCATCGGCATCAATACCGCCCTGCTGGCGCTGGCCTTGATCGCGCGGCGCTCACGCACGACGGCGGGCACGGAAGGCGATGACTTCAGCGCCTCCAAGACCTGGAACAGCCGGGATGGCGCCACCAGCGTCCAGGGGCAACTGCTCGACTGGCTCGTGACCCAGGCCGTGCAGGCGCGCTGGCGGGTACCCGCCGCCGTGGCCCTCGCCAATGCCGGTCAGGAGGTCATGACCTTCCTGCAGCGCGCCCTGCCCGCCGGGTCCCAGCTCACCGTACTGGCCATTTTGCGCAAAAACAAAGGGGTGCTCACCATCTCCCATGGTGGACGGCCGCTGACTCTGCCGGATTATCGCGGCGAGCCCAACCTGGATACCACCGACGAGGCGGCCCTGGCGGGCATCGAACTCCGGCTCGCCGCCGCCCAGATCGAACACCTGTCCTATCACGCCCGGATGTCCGATAACAAATGCAGTTTCACCCTGCGCCATAGCCTTTGAGCCTCTTCCCTGCGGCGCGGGTTCCCGCCGCATCGACCTGGCTCGAACCACCGCATGAGACCCGACGCGGGCAGATGCCGGGGCCTGCTTAAAGCAGGCTGTCAGCACTCCGCACCTGGTTACGCCCGCCCAGCTTGGCCTGGGAGAGCAGGGCATCGGCGGCAGCCACCAGGATGTCGGGCCGGGTCTCGGCGGTAGGCAGGGCTGCGGCAACCCCCAGACTGAGGGTCGGCACGGCGGCCGTGGACGAGGCCTCATGCGGGATGGCCAGATCCGCCACGGCGGCCCGGAGGGCCTCGGCCTTGGCGGTGGCCCCGGCCAGATCGCACTCCGGCAGCAGACAGACGAACTCCTCGCCCCCATGGCGAGCCACCAGGTCGTGGGCACGCAGCATGCCCGCCTTGAGGGTCGCGGCGATCCGCCGCAGGCAGCTATCGCCGGCTTGACGACCGTAGAGGTTGTTGTAGGACGCGAAGTGATCGAGATCCATCATTAGGAGGGCCAGTGGGGTATGGTGGCGCTGGGCGTGGCGCCAGGCGGCCAGCAGACGTATCTCGAAATAGCGGCGGTTAGCGATGCCAGTGAGGCCATCGACCATGGTCTGGGCGCGCAGCAGGTCGCTTTGGTACTTGAGCCGCAGGTGGGTCCGGATGCGCGCCTGCACCGTATCCCGGTTCACGGGTTTGGTGACAAAGTCCACGGCGCCTGCGGCAAAGCCCGCGGTTTCATCCCCGGGACTGGTCTTGGCGGTAACGAAGATGACGGGGATGGCTGCCGTCGCCGCATCGGCCTTGAGGCGGGTACAGACCTCGAAGCCATCCATGCCGGGCATCATGACGTCCAACAGGATGAGGTCCGGCTCCTCGACCGCCAGCGCCAGGGCCTCCTCGCCAGAAAAGGCGCAGAGGATGTCGTGGTCGTCGGCCAGGATCTCGCCGAGGATCTCGACGTTTTCGGGGACATCATCCACGATGAGGATCATGGGACGCTTGGGCATGGGGCCTGACTCGCGCGTTGGGTCTTTCATTTCATAAGCAGGGTGGCCGGAAGTCGGCCAGTTTGGCCAGGGCCTCCTGGAAACGCAAGCGCCCCGCCAGCTCGGCCACCAGGGCATAGGCTGTGGCCAGGTCGGTAGCCACCAGCAAGGCCTCGATGGCCTGGATGCTGCCCCCGGCATCCAGGATCGCCAGGCCACTCACCCCGGGCATGATGCGCCGGTAGTCCCCGAGGAAATGGCCGACATGGTCGGCCCGATCCGCGCGACACGCCTGCTCGAGCCAGTGGTCGCGGCTATCCAGGAGCAGGTTGTCGATCGCCGCGAGCTGAAAGGCGATGTTGTCGCTCGCCACCGTGCCTGAATCGTCAGTCGGTCATTCTCACTGGCGAGTTCACTGGCGCGCACCCCTTGCAGAAAGAACACCAGGATGCACGCGAGCTAGACCAGGGCCAGCAGCAGCATGAGCCATTCGGTACGCTCCCAGGAGGCAAGGGGAACTATTGGACCCGGCGGGCGGACAGGCGCGGCCAAGGGGGGAGAGGTCATGGGTATGATGACGCTCGGGAGATCAATTCACCTTGATATTCAAATCCGCACACCTTTTGACATACTCGGCGCTGGCGGCCGCAACGCCATCCAGATCCAAATCGCCCTTTTGCCCACCGATGTCATATTCCAGCCTGGACGCTCCGCTCAGGGCTTTTAAGAACATTTTATGGTTTTTATGATTGACCGTGAGGACTGCGCCCTGACCATCATAATTCCAGGTCCCGGAGAACCCCTGGCCCTTGTCGAACCGGAAAACCACCTCCGCCATCTTGGCCCCACGGGGGTTCAGGCCCGCATCGAACATGACCGTCACGTTTTTATTGTCACAAGCAAGCTGCAGAAAACCCGCGGCGATATTTTTGTTGGATTTAAAGCAGCTTAATATGGATGACTTGAGATTCGTGGCGTCGTCGATGTATGAAAGAACCAGACAATTCGCGCCGAAGGATTGTTCCTGAGTCAGCCTGGCCTGGAGATTCGCGGACATGAGGAACAGGAGCGGCAGTAGTAGCAGGGATGACTTGGGGCTTTTCATAGAGCAATTAGGCCATGGCTATCGGGAAAGATGTCAAACGGGGAGCCCCGGTTTCAGGCGTCGTCCCAACCCGCGCTAGCGCCGGGGATAGACACAGCCATAGTCAGGAGGCGACACGGGAATCATATCCGGGGGGCAAGTGACAGGCGCTGGTTTAGGTTTGCGATACCGGGGTCTGGGGGCGACGGGTGCCGGGGGCTCCTGGTAGCTGGGTGCAACCGGGTTGCCATAGTCCTGCTCGTATTGTCTGGACAGGTAATCGTCCCGCGTCCAGGCCTGCATCTCCTCCACGCAGTTTTGCGAGTAACAAATCACTTCCCCCCCAGGCGTATAGACCCTGGTCGCGCAGCCTGCTATCGGCCGCACAGCCGCGGCGAGTAGGATGACCTTGATGGCGTACGACGTAATTCCAACCCGGTTCTTAGGCATAAAGGGACTCCAGCACAAGACGCCGCAACCAAGCCAACCTAGAGGGACCCCTCAGCCCCGGCGAGGATTTGTTAATGCCCGCCATTGGCTGAGCAAACAGTCCGAAATCCGTCCGCAAGATGACGCTTGGTTGCAAAAAAAGGAACGGCCTAGGTCCGAAGTTCCTAAGCCGTTGTTTTATTGGAGCCGACGCACGGATTCGAACCGTGGACCTACTGATTACAAGTCAGTTGCTCTACCAACTGAGCTACGCCGGCTTAGCTTCAAGGATTCTAGCCGGATGACTGGCGAGAGACAACGCCGCCCTCACTCAGTCGGCCACCAGCGCCAGGCCCTGGAGGACCAGGTCGGGGACATGCCGGGAGTTGAACTGAATACGGGCCAGCAGGCGTTCGGCATCGCCGCCGGTTGTGAGAAGGACGGGTTCGGTGCCGGCGGCGGCGGCGAGCTGGCGCAAGAGGCGCTCGGCCAGGGCGATGGGGGCATCGAGGGAGGCGACGGCGATGGCGGTGGCGGTGTCCGTGGCCCAGGAGTCGGCAATCTCCTCGGGCTCGACGCAAGGGATCTGGGTGTTGGCCAGGAGTGCCTGACGCATGGTCTCGATGCCGGGGAGGATGAGGCCACCCAGATGGCGTCCATCCGCTAGCAGCAGGTCGTAAGTGATGGCGGTGCCGGCATCGAGGATGAGGACTGGCTGCTCCAAGAGCTGGCGCGCGGCGAGCAGGGCCAGCCAGCGATCGACGCCCAGGCGGCCAGGGTCGGCATAGGCGACCGTCAGTCCGCGCCACACCGGCTTGGGGTGGACGAATTCGGGTTCCTGTCCCCAATAGGCGCGACAAAGGCGGGACAGGCCCTCGGCGACCTGGGGGGCGCCCACGCAGGCCACTCGCGTTCGCAGCGGCTTTTCCAGACCCTCCCAGGCGGCTAGCAGATCAAGGGGCAGGCCCCCGTGATGGCGGAGTAACCGCATGGGCTCAAGACCGGGGGTTGGCCCCGCTACGCGCCGGGTCCACTTGAGGTTAGTATTGCCAATGTCAACAAGAAGCTCCAAGACCAGTCCCTGCATTAGGTGGACGATTTAGATCGGCGGATGGACCCGGATGCCCGGGGGCTGCCAGGAAAGGCGCCAGCAGGGCCCTCGGGGAAAGTGTATCGCCATAAAAGGATTTCCCATCGCCCGCGCATACGCCTATACTCCTGAGGCGTCAAAGATAGGCGTTGACCGCATTACCGTCATCCGCGACCTATAAGGGACTGCCACCCTCCGGGCAGGAATTAGACACGGCGGCCAGGAAAAATACCACGTTTCAGCGGATTTGCGCAGTTCCGGTTTTGTTCGAGGTTTTGATTTTTCTGGCCCTTCGTCGACAACCCCTCCGGCCTTCCAAGGGCGGAAAGTCCCAACCCAATCCCTAGAAGAGGTTCTCATCCCAATGAATAATTTTGTAAAGACTGCTGGCCTAGCGGCCGCTGTTGTGCTGTCCGCCACGTCCTTCTCCGCCAGCGCCTTCTGGGGTGGTGGTCCCTGGGGCAACAACGGCTATGGCAACAATAACAACAACATGATGAACGACATGTTCGGCAATGGCGACGGCTATGGCGACTTCAACATGAACATGGGTGGCGGCGGCAGCGGTCGCGGCTACGGTCGTGGCGACAACCGTTACTACAACAACTCCGGCTACGGCTATGGCCCCTACGGCTACGGCGCCCCCTACGGTGGCGGCTATGGCGCTCCTTACGGCGGTGGCTATGGCGCCCCTTATGGCGCCCCCTACGGTGCCCCCTATGGCGCGCCCCCGGCTCCTCCCGCCCCGCCGGCTCCCGCCCAATAAGTAAGGCAAGTCTGCCTTGGTTCCGGTCCGCCTGGACCGGAGCAACAACCGGCCCCGTCCTCGTGGCCGGTTTTTTTATCCCCCCTGTCCTG